>JBGPBQ010000368.1:0-2552 GCA_041481345.1 Anaerolineae bacterium | reverse complement strand
GGGTCGAATAAACCGCTGGAGGCTAACTTCTCCGGAGGTATGACCCCACCCCTAACTCCGGTATAAATATAGTGTATATTATGCGAGATCAACAAGTCTCTCAATAAGGTTGGATCGTTACACGCGGAGATAATTTCCTGGGATAGATGGCTGATTTCTCTGGATCCACCACCTAATCCATATAGAACTGGCGGTGGGAGGGTGAGCCTTCCAGATAAAGACTCTATCCAATATCCGCCATCGTTGCCAGCATAGAGCCCGTATCCCCAGGCGAATGGATTGATCACGATGGTTTCACCCGATGGGATATGTTCAGTGACCCATTCGATGGCAGGCAAATCAGCCTGACGAGAAAGGATGGTGATGGGATTGAGAATCGAAACCAGCTGCTTCGAACCGAGATAGCTGACGAAACCGAACAGGATGAACACGAAGACGTACGATGGAGAGACGAGCTTATTGGGGACCAGCTCCTTCCAGCTCAGTAGGAGCTGATCAATAAAATAACCTCCCAGGACTGAGATGGGTATGAAAAGGATGATCTCGACCGAAATGTTGGTGATCAGTCCGCTGCCTGGTAAGTTGAGTACACCCAGATTGGCAAACTGGAAGAGCATTAAAACCCAATAGGTGACGATTATGGAAATACTTCGCTGCTTGATCATGCTCCAGAGCAAACCCAAACCAGCCAGGGCCAAGGCTTGTTTTCCGAGGGCAGAGGTCAGGTAAGGCCAGGAGAAATCCTGGAATAGGCCTGTTGAACCGGCTGCAGGAACAGTAAGCCGGGGTAAAATGGTTGATTTTATGGTTGGAATGAACCATGGGCTCACGAACACAATGCTTAGAAGCGCCATCCCAAGGACAAGCAGCATTATCCTGCCAAGTTTGACATCTTTGTACTCATTTCCAAAGACGATGGTAAAGATTACATAAACGGGGATCAAACATCCCATGAATACGACTACGCGGTAATGGATCATGAATAGACCCGCGGCTACGATTGCCCCCAGCCCAATTATCCAGGCATATTTTTTCTCCGCCTTCCCATCCAGGTAACATTGGAGCAGGGCAAGCACCACTGGCAGCAGCAACAAGCCGGTCAATTCAGTGTACCTGCTCCAGCTGGTGTAATAAGCCGGCATGGGGGTGAGGAAACCCGCGATGAAGGCAGCAAAGATGCCTGCATATGCACTGCGAGTGAGGGTTTTTGTGATGAGATAGACAGAGAATACACTTAAGGCATTTAATACCTGACCCAGAATCAACAGGGAGTGGGGAAGGTCTAAATTAGTCAGCCAGACGAACGAGGCAGCGATACTGTGAAAGCCGGGATGGTAGACCGTTGGAGAGATGTTCAAATATGGCAGGTATGTCGATGGATAGGCGCCATTATTCAAGATTTGCCGTGTGATCAGGGCATGGTGGACCGCATCGACCCAGGCGGGGGTAGCCAGGTCGCGGACCATGATCAGGCGGACCACCAGGGAAATCAGGAAGATCAGTACCAGAACCAGCGCAGGATTGGAGATGAGAGTGGAAATGCGATGCTGCCAGTCAGGTTCAGGACCAGTTCCGGCATCATTGGTCGTTGGTTGATTTCTCCTAGAAATGACAAAAAGATAGATCAGGCGAACTATAAAAACGGCAATCAAAAAACCGGCGATAAACAAAACGCCTTGCCTCGACCAGTTTAGCTTCAAGCCAGTCGTCCACAGCATGACCACCGGCACTAATGCCAAGCTGAGCCCGATGGAAACCGCGGTCTGTTCACCCAGGTCAAAGTGGGTGCGAAGACCGGAGAATTCCAAGAGAAGCCAGCCCGGAAGCCACAGGAGGGTCAATAAGGGGATGATGATCCAGCTGTTGGTTAAATACAATTTTAAGTCCTGCAGGAAGGCTGGAGGGTCATAGTTATATCTTAATCGGAAAGCCATATCCGCATTGATTGGGTTCGAGTTATTGTACGCCTGTCCGTACGGGTATGCATCCTCAAGGCGTCCGTTGATGCGGTACGAACCAGCGTCCGCTGTGAGGAGCAAATAATAGCTTTGCCCGGCAGGGTCCTTCATACCCGGAATGTTTATCGAGATGGGGGTGTTATTGGCTGAGGCCGGGATGAGGATGGTTGTGGTAAATACAGGGATTGTCTCGTCAGGGGAATGAAATAACCTGACCTTGATGTTTCCAGTCAAGAAGCTATTCGTGGCATTCGACTGTCCAGAGGAAGATGTCAACCATAGCGTTATGCCGTTCAAATTAGGGCGTCGTGAAATAAAACTTTGACCCAAGCTGGTTTGAGCATCCAATACTCCAACCGTGTCGGTGGTATATTCCTGGGAAGCTTCAGGATCAGCAAGCGTAACGCAGCCAGAGGTGCTGGTGATGAGGAAGAACAGCAGGATGATTAAAGTAAAATAATTTATTTTGGGGAAGTTTCTCGCATACAGGCGATTTAACTGTTGAGCTAATGGATTATTTCTTGCCATTGCTTAAATTCGAGCGCAGGTAGGCTTCGATAAACCCGTCGATATCACCGTTAAGCACCCCCTGAG
>JBGPBQ010000367.1:0-2557 GCA_041481345.1 Anaerolineae bacterium | reverse complement strand
TGGGTCTCCGAGCCGGATCAGGGACAGACTGACGCGCTCAACAAGGGCTTCGTCCACGCCAGGGGTGAGATTTTCGCCTGGCTTAACTCAGACGATACCTTCCTGCCTGGGGCGGTCTCGGCGGCGGTGACCTGTTTACAGGCCCATCCTGAAGCTTCATTGGTATATGCCAACGCCAACCTGGTCGATGAGCAAGGAAATATCATTGGTCGCTTTCCATCCCGCCAAACGAATCTGAAGCTGCTGTTGCGTGGCTCGGTCCACATCCCTCAGCAGACGGCTTTCTTCCGCGCCAGTGCCTGGCAGCAGGTAGCACCACTTGATCCAACCTTTCACTTCGCTATGGACTATGACCTGTGGGTGCGCCTGGCCAAGTTGGCGCCATTGGTCTACACCAGAGGCTACTGGGCTAATTTCCGCCTGCACGGAGCCGGGAAAACCGTCACCATGGACGATCGCTGTTACCCAGAGATGATCCGGGTTTACCAGCGCGAGCGCGGCAGTCATATCTCCCTGCTCTCCATCCGTTGGCTTCTTCGCCGGACGTTCTATGCCTGGCTGCCTCTCCGCTTGCGTATCAGGCTGCGCCAAATTTTTAACCGCTGATCCGGATTGAATAATCCCAAATTAATATTACAATTAGATCCGCCCCATATGGAGACTACGCCTCATGTTGTTTGAACCAACCACGATCCCCGATATCATCCTCATCACCCCCCAGGTGTTTGGCGATGAACGCGGCTTTTTCTTCGAGACCTACCAGGCGCAGCGCTTTGGCGCTGCAGGATTGCCTTTCATCTATGTCCAGGATAATCATTCAGGCTCCCAGCATGGCACCCTGCGCGGTTTGCATTACCAGGTGAGGCAGGCACAGGGTAAAATAGTGCGCGTCATCGTCGGGGAGATTTACGATGTGGCAGTCGACCTACGCCGTTGGTCACCCACCTTCGGGCAGTGGGTGGGGATCGAGCTGTCGGCTAAAAATAAGACCCAGCTTTGGGTGCCACCCGGCTTTGCCCATGGGTTTTATGTACTCAATGATTGGGCTGAGGTGGTCTACAAAGCGACCAACTATTATGCGCCCGAATGGGAACGCACCCTCCTATGGAATGACCCCACAGTGGATATTTCCTGGCCCATCCCCGATGGGGAAGTGCCCATTCTCTCGCCCAAGGATATGCAGGGCAAGCTTCTCTCTGAAGCGGAAGTCTATGAGCAGGAGATAAGATGAAAAATATCCTCGTCACCGGCGGCGCTGGTTTCATCGGCTCCAACTTCGTCCGCTACCTCTTGCAGGCCGAGCCTGATGTTCAGGTGATCAACCTGGATTTGCTGTCCTACGCCGGCAGCCAGGAGAATCTTAAGGATTTACCCTTCCAGGAGCGCCATACGTTCGTCAGGGGTGATATCTGTGACCGGCCCCTCGTCGACCATCTTTTCCATTTCTATAAGATCGATACCGTGGTTAATTTCGCCGCCGAGACGCACGTAGATCGCTCGATCGTTTACCCTGAGCATTTCTTGCGTACGAACGTTATTGGCACTTTCACCCTCTTGGAGGCTGCCCGCAACTATTGGCTGCAGGAAAAGGCCCTCCCCCAGGCAGAGCTTCGCTTCCATCACATCTCAACCGATGAAGTCTTCGGCACTCTGAGACCCTCAGAACCCGCCTGGATCGAAGAAACCTGCTACGCCCCAAGCTCTCCTTACTCCGTCTCCAAGGCGGCCGCTGACCATTATGTGCGTGCCTATGGGCACACCTACGGGCTACCCTACTCCATCACGCATTGCACCAACAACTATGGTGCCTACCAGTTTCCCGAGAAGCTGATCCCGCTCATGATCCTTAACGCACTGGACGGAAAGCCCCTTCCCATCTATGGGGATGGCGCTCAAATCCGCGATTGGCTGAATGTGGACGACCACTGCGAAGCCATCTGGATGGTGCTACGTAAGGGTAGCCCGGGTCAAACGTATAACATCGCCGCCGGCTCCCAGCCCACCAACCTGGAGGTGGTTCACCAATTATGCGCCGCCCTGGACGAGCTGCTCCCCGATTCGCCCTCCGTACCACATTCATCCCTGGTGCGCTTCGTCCCCGATCGTCCAGGTCATGACCGCCGCTACGCCCTGGATATCACCAAGATCCGGACCCAATTGGGCTGGCAGCCCAAGGAAACCTTGGGCAGCGGTCTGCTTAAAACCATCCAATGGTACCTGGCTCATCCCGGGTGGGTCTCCGCCATCCGCCAGCAACAGGATTACCAGGAGTGGCTGGAGCGTAATTACGATAAACGACAATGAGTTGAGGAGGCAGGCATGAAGGGCATCATCCTTTCAGGTGGGAAAGGCACCCGCCTTTATCCGCTTACCATCGGGGTCAGCAAGCAGCTTCTGCCGGTGTACGACAAACCCATGGTGTATTATCCTCTTTCGGTGCTGATGCTGGCCGGGATCAGGGACATATTATTGATTTCCACCCCCCGGGATATCGGCAATTTCGAGCGTCTGCTGGGCAACGGCGACCGAGTGGGAATTTCCATTCGATATGCCATAC
>JBGPBQ010000366.1:0-2583 GCA_041481345.1 Anaerolineae bacterium | reverse complement strand
GAGGCAGTTTCACCGATCCAGGGATCAAACTCGCCCAAGAAGGGCGGGATATAGTTAGGTCCACTATCTCCTAAATAATTTTTAAAATCATACTGGCCATCCCCCACGAGCAATACATATGTAGGTACAGGAGCAGACCAATGGGAATAGGCATAGGAGAGGAAACTCTGAATAGCCTGCGGATCGAAAACGCCACCATTAAATTCATCGTAAATATCCTGCACATCCACAACCTTCACCTGGAGGCCATGACTGGCCCGATAAGCAGCCAAAGGTTGGATCGCACTCAGGAAGTTTGCATGACTTATGATGATGTAATCAGCCCTGTTGGTAGTGTTATGCAGATTGGAGGGAACATCCGGTGTGATCGCGTTTGGCATCAGCCATCGCGAGGGTGAAAGTAACAGGTAACGATGAACACCGTTGAAATCCTGTTCGAAATTTATCTGGTAAAGCGAACCTTCTGGAATAATATTGCCCCCCAAAATACGGACAGGAGCCAGAGGATTGGTGGTATCAAAAACATCGATGGGGGTGGTGATAAACCCACCAACCTGGAACTGCCATTGATCAGGCGTGGAAAAGGCAAGCAGATCATTTTCTGCAGTGAAAGTATGATCGTACTCGATCTCGAACCAATTGATTAGCACATAATCGTATAAAATGCCGCCATCACGCGGACAAGTAACTGTAATTGTATTAACTCCCTCAACCAGGTAAGAAGTTGGAATATCTATGGAAAATGCATAATCGCTATAAATAGGCCAGAAGTGATCATCAATGAGATGTCCATTCAAATAAATAAGTGTATGATGCTGTGGATCTGCATAATATCCTTTTAATAAACCTCTGACCTTAGCTGTAGGGGAGGATCCATACAGATTTTGAAGTGAAAAGGTGAAGTCATGTGAAACTGGTCCATTATAGGCACTCAGTAATAACCAGTACCAATGATCATTTTGTGGTCCGGAAGGTGAATCATTAACATATACGGTGTTTTCTTCAACATGCAAGTTAGTCCTGAAAGAGACTGGAGTTACTGCGCCATGGACAGTACCATCCTGAGTTGACATCCGAAGACCAGCTCCATTCCCCCAACTGAGCCAATATATATTCGTATTAGTAAACTTTGTGGTTATTTTCTGACCGTAGAAGAGGAAATAATCACCTGGGTTAAAAACCCCATCCGACTCCCCAAATACATAAATTGGGATTTCCACTCCCTGGTTGAGTAATCTAAAGGTGCGTGGATCCAGACCGTCCATAGGCACACCAGCCGATTGCAAGGCAGAATAGGTGACCTGATAGATCCCATCCTGGTCAATCTGGATTTTATATACTGTTTGATCCATCAAGACAGAAGGGGTTGATGGTGCCATCACCGATGGTGTTTGCTGATGTGGTAAGCGCCAAGGTTTAGCTTCGTCATAATTGATCAAAGTTTTTTGTAAGACGGCTTCAAAGGAACCTTCATCGATCATGTTGGCGGGATCGCCAGAAGAATTAGAATTCCCAAGCTGGACCTCTACATTTAACTCACGTACAATCCTAATCTCATCTGTAGCAGGGTTATATAGGAATGGCGTAAACCTGAGACGAGCAACGCGCTGACTGCGAATCATGCCGCTAACGACTAGCTCAAGCGGCTGGGTTGGGGTGAAAGCATTTTGGGAATAGGACAGACGGTTTTCTGTCAGGCTTTCTCCGTTATTACTAACTCGTCCAGTTTGATCGTGCTGGATTGCCAGAGTGGGTGCCGGGCACAGGTGAAACTTGCCCGGAAGAGCGACTGTATCGATCGACTGGATGGTAAAGGAGGGAGTCGATTCGAGTGGGATGCCGAACATGACACCAGCTGAAACCAGACCTGGATCTCCGGGGAGGGAAGCCAGGAAATAGTCATCCGCTTTCAATATCTGGCAGGGTTGATTTTCGCTTGAGCTTGCCTCGAAACTATAAGAAGGGGCTAGAATATCCAGAACCAGGCTAGTTGATGTTGATGAAACGAGGTGAAAACCGGTTGGGAGTCTGGGCTGATACCCTTCAATTTGCTGCAGGTTTGCATTGGGTCCGGTAGATACTTGTCGCTGATTAGCCTGAACTTTAGTGTTGAAGACAGATCCAACCATACAAACCAGCAGAGCCGCAATCATTACCCTTCGCATCCAGAGCTTAGCCATTATTCACTCTCCTCACATTTTTCAACCATCAATCTAGCATACCAATAACCAATTCCTGAGTAACTTTCGTATCCAATAGGGTATCCATGAACATTTTACTGACAATGGTGCAATTGTGACCCAAAATTGGGCTCTCCATCGTTGTGGAAATGAAGTCAATCTAATCCGCTGGTTACCTCGCTCCACGACTTCCACCCGCCCAAGAATGTTTTCATTTCGAAACCAGCCGTCGGGGGAGGTGCAGTTATCACCATGGAGCAAATAGTTGGAAATCCTAACACCACGATCAGTTTTTACTACCCGGTGAGCCAGCATCCTTGCGTAATTGGTTTCTACCAGCAATACATCTCCAATATGAATTCTATTTCCGGCCAGGGGTGCGACCTCGAGAACATCATGGTTC
>JBGPBQ010000365.1:0-2584 GCA_041481345.1 Anaerolineae bacterium | reverse complement strand
TAAACTAAATGTAAAAAGGTGCCCTCATGAATGACATGATATATAACTTCCAACGAAAAACTTCTTTCCCCTTCACTGTCCCCGACGTTTCCGATCAATTATGCTCGAATATCCACATCCCTTCCCTGAAGGTCTTGGGATTGGGCGGAGGTGGCTCCAACGCCATTAATCGCATGATTGAGCTGGGACTTTCCGGCGTGGATTTCATTGTCGCCAACACCGATTCACAGGCGTTGAAAAATAGCCTTGCTCCCACCAAAATCCAGCTGGGTCCTAAAACCACCCGCGGCCTGGGAGCTGGTGGCAACCCTGAGGTGGGTCAAAACGCAGCTGAAGAGAGTGCCAAACTCATTGCAGCTGCCCTTGAAGGTGCCGATATGGTCTTTCTGACCGCAGGCATGGGTGGGGGCACTGGGACGGGTTCGATCCCGGTTGCAGCGAAAATTGCTCGTTCGATCGGCGCGGTCACCATTGCTGTGGTGACCATGCCGTTCTCATTTGAAATGGGACGCCGGCAGCGGAATGCCAGTGAGGGCGTCAAACTCCTTTCGCCGAATACTGATACCCTGATCTCGATCCCGAACGACCGGCTATTGGATGTTGCGCCGCGTGACCTCCCCTTGGACACGGCTTTCCGGCTGGCTGACGATGTTTTACGCCAGGCCGTTCAGGGTATCACCGAGCTCATCACTACACCTGGGATGATCAATGTTGATTTTGCTAACATCCGCAACCTGATGAAATTAGGCGGTGGTGCCCTCATGTCGATTGGCCAGGGCGATGGTGAAGACAAGGCTATGAAAGCGGTTGACCAGGCTCTCCACCACCCGCTACTGCAATCCACTTCGATTGAAAATGCCGCCGGGATATTGGTGAACTTTACTTGCGGTGGTGAGCTGGCTCTCTATGACGTACAAGCTGCCCTATCGCACCTTCAGGCTCAGGCTGGTGGTAAAGCCGAGATCGTCCTGGGGGTTGTGAATGATCCACGCCTGCAGGACCGTGTCGAAGCAATTCTGGTGATCACCGGATTGGGATCGACAACTTTGGAGGATACCCTTTCTCGATTGGACGTCAGGCAGAAACCGGTTGAGCATCAAAGAGCGCCGACACCGGATACGTATGATTTCAAGCTACCCGAATTGGTGCCAGATGAATACCTGGAAGAGCAAATAACCGTCTCATCCAACGACCTGGATATCCCCGCTTTTCTGCGACGGGGCCGAAGGGTTGCAGTTAAAACTATGGGATAACGGTGAAGCATGAATGCCAATGTGTTTTTGACCCGCTTTGAGATCTTCATGTATTCCACGCTCACTTCTGCGATGAGTGGAATTAATCATCTACGGACGAAGTTCCAGGATGTATCGACCATTCCCACCCAACACTCAATGAATGGTGAAGCCGACCAAATCGCGCTAAATGATCAACCTACCCGAGGGTCATTATCGCTCACCTGGGAATCTATCAAAGTTGCTCTGCTTCCCCTTTGCTTATGGATCATCCTGGGATTCGCAGCTGGTTTCCTAATTGGCATGCTTAAACCCAGGTAACACTCCAATGAAAAATCACTCTTTATTGTTTTTCACCATATTCATCTGCTCCCTGGTAGCTGGATACACATTCAGCACCAGGTTTTATCCATCCGATTTCAGCTTCCTGCACAGCAGCCTGAGGCTGGTCACCACACAGAGTCAAAATCCTATCCCCACGATGAGCAATGGTCAACGCAGCCTCTTGCTGATCAGCGCCACATCGATTAATTCTGGTGATCCACAATTGAAGGGCATTTGGCTGGCAACTTATTTCCCCTCAGGTTCGAACATCCGCCTGCTGCCCATCTTCCCCTCTGGCGACCAGCCGATTTCCGAATTCGAGACACAGATCGTCCAATCATTTGGTTTTAATAAAAAGAATGGTCAGCTCGTCCTGGCTCATGATTTTATCGCAGTGCTGGAAAAAGATAATTATTGGTGGAGTGGGTATTTGGTCCTGGATCAGGTTGCCATGGCGGATATCTTCGATCTCCTTGGAGGGATTGAGATGAAAGGGCAAATGCTCTCTGGAGAGCAGGTGATCACAGAACTGCCTGACCCGCTTGACGAGCCGGGAAATGCATATTCCTACCAGATTGCCATGCTCCAATCGGTTTGCAAACAATTTACCCAAAGGACATCAAATACTGATCTAACCCAGGTAAGTTCACTGCTTCACCGCCATATACTTACCGACCTGCAACCTGAACAGTTGAGAACAGAATTTCAAATCTTATTGGCAAGCGAACGTCAGCCGGCGTGCAAATTTCCGCTGCTCGAAAAATCTCAAATCGTTCAATAACGGATGAAGCCCACGCCCCGAGCGGAGAAATGTTGAGGAAACCATGGAAAATATTAACGCGAATGATTTAAAGATGTTTATGCTCATCGGCACATTTTTATTAGGCAGCATTACCTTCCTGCTTGGGCTTGCCATCCTGATGTATGGTGCATGGGGCAAGGATCTGCGCACCATCGCTGATCAAACCGCCAAGCTCGCTCAGAAAGGCATTGCAGAAGAAATCTCCGGCCTGGTTGGAAATGCTTCC
>JBGPBQ010000364.1:0-2595 GCA_041481345.1 Anaerolineae bacterium | reverse complement strand
GTCGGCTGTACAATTGGGTCGACGATAACCCGCTAATTGAACTGCACCCGACGGAGTATATCAATGATCCCTATGTGATCGCTCAAAACGATCGCATGGTAGCGATTAACTCGGCTATCGAGGTCGATCTCACCGGGCAGGTCTGTGCAGACAGCATCGGTCCAAAGCTGTACAGCGGTGTTGGCGGGCAGCTGGACTTTATCTATGGTGCTTCCCGCTCCAAAGGCGGTGTGCCCATTATTGCACTCCCCAGCACAACCACCACGCGCGATGGTACCGTGATCTCGCGCATTGTGACCATGCTCAAGCGTGGAGCAGGTGTGGTGACCAGCCGGAATCACGTACGTTATATCGTTACTGAGTATGGTGTGGCTGATTTATATGGAAAAAGTATTCGCAAGCGGGCCGAGACCCTGATCAATGTAGCCCACCCGGATTTCCGGGAAGAAATGAAGAAGGAAGCTATAGAGCTACGCTATATGTAAATCATTTGAATTAACGATGATTGATCCAATACAGCTGGCAGAAAGTAAACACCTGCCAGCTGTATTTCGTTAAATCGAAAGTTGGGACTATAACTCGGATGAATTATTAATGGTGCTGATTTGAAAGGAGCGAATACTGAAAGATCGCCGAGTTGGAGATTGCCACGAACTCGGGAGAGCACCGAGTTCTCGCAATGACCACGCGTAATAGATATCCGTTTGATGTATTGCTCGGAAGTTATTTATTTCAAAACAGGCAGGTATAATTGAAGTGGAAGGTGAGTATGGAGCGTCGCACAAAAATAGTTGCTACAATTGGTCCAGCCTCTCAGACGGGGGAAATGATCAAGCGCTTGCTCAAAAGAGGGGTGAATGTCGCCCGGCTGAATTTATCGCACGGGACGCATGCAGACCATACCCGGGTTTATAATCGACTCCGAAAAGCTGCACATGAGCTTCGCCTGCCACTGTGTATCCTGCTGGACTTGCAGGGTCCGAAAATTCGCATAGCCAAATTACCCAACGAGACACTGAAGCTGGAACAGGGTCAGCGGGTCACATTAACTACCCAGACCGATTCAACCGGAGCCGGAGAAATCCCAGTCGAATTTGCCCAGCTACCCGACAGTGTTCACCCCGGAGAGCGTATCTTGTTGGATGACGGCGCCCTGGAGCTTAAAGTGATTGGGATTGAAACGGGGCGAGTGACTGCCAGAGTGACCGTTGGAGGTATGTTGAGCTCTCATAAAGGGATCAGCCTGCCGGAAGCCCACCTGGATATCTCAGCGCTCACCGACAAGGACCTGGCGGACCTCGAATTTGGCTTACACCTCGGGGTTGATGCCATCGCCCTGTCTTTTGTACGCTCTGAGCAGGATATCCATTCTCTCAGAGAGAATATCCTCAGGCTTTCACCCGAACAGGCACATATGCTCATTATTGCCAAGCTCGAGCGCCCGGAAGCGTTGGACCATCTTAATCCCATTATTGAGACCGCAGATGGCGTGATGGTTGCGCGCGGCGATCTGGGCGTGGAAATGAGCCCTGAAAAGGTGCCCATAGCCCAAAAGCAGATCATCGAATGTGCCAACCGGCATGCCAGGATGGTGATCACTGCCACGCAGATGCTCGAATCGATGATCCATAGCCCACGCCCCACTCGGGCGGAAGCGTCTGACGTAGCCAATGCCATCTTCGATGGCACGGATGCAGTCATGTTATCGGGTGAGACTGCGGTGGGTGAATATCCTGTTGAAACCGTCCACATGATGGGCAAGATCATCTGCCAGGCTGAAGCGCACATTGAGGAATGGGGGCACTGGCACGGACCCAGCACCGCAGATACTCCAGATGATGACACGGTATATATGTCCATGGCAGTCAGGGAGCTAGCCCACGACCGAAATGTGGCAGCAATCGCAGTTTTCACTATGAGCGGTAGGACGGCGCGGTTCGTTTCCAAGACACGCCCTGCAGTCCCAATCCTGGCGTTTACGCCTGACCTGCGCACCTATAACCGCCTGGAATTGTGTTGGGGAGTAACCCCATTTATCATTCCGCAATCAACCACCTTCGATGAAATGCTGGCAGATGTTGATAACGTATTGAAAGCATCGGGCATCGTAAAACCTGGACAGCAGATTGTCCTGACGTGCGGTTATCCTGTTGCCACGATCAGCCCAACGAATTTAGTCCTGCTGCATCGGATTTCAGAATAAAATTTCTACATGCTGGCATTAGTAATTTTCATGGTGAGCAAATTCGTATAATATTTTTTGTACGTAATCACAGCGAGACATCTGACTTCGGATCAGACGGTTGTGGGTTCGAATCCGCCGTCAAGCGGTTGGTGGCCCCGCCGGGGGCGCCAATATATGGGGGATAGAAGGTGATCTACCGCCACATATAGCCATATATGGAAAGGTGATCAAATAGTTTAGCGCCATTTTAGCGCCATTAATAAACTGTAGAAATGGTCGTGGTGAAATAATGGCCGGTCTGCAGATCGACCTGGTTGTTGACCGTGGATCAAGTGGTTGAGGTTCGAGCCTCTTTGCCCACCCCATAGATGTGGGATAATACCCCCTAACATCGACTGCCGACCCCATAT
>JBGPBQ010000363.1:0-2731 GCA_041481345.1 Anaerolineae bacterium | reverse complement strand
CAGCTTACCGAAGCGGCTGAAACTGTCTCGGTGTTTGCTAAACTCTCGCCAACCCACAAGGAGCTCATCATCCGCGCGTAGCAAAGTCGCGGGCACGTGGTAGGTTTCATGGGCGATGGCATCAACGATGCCCCAGCACTCAAAGCCGCCGATGTGGGTATCTCGGTGAACAGTGCGGTGGACATCGCCAAGGAGTCATCCGATATTATCCTGTTGGAAAACAGCCTACTGGTGTTGGAGCAGGGTGTAATGGAAGGCCGCCGTGTGTTTGGCAATATCATCAAGTATATCAAGATGGCTTCAAGCTCCAACTTTGGCAATATGTTCAGTGTGCTCGGAGGTAGTCTTTTCCTGCCATTCATTCCCATGTTGCCCATCCAGGTGCTTACCAATAATTTGCTTTACGACTTCTCACAGACTGCTATTCCTACTGATAATGTAGACCCCGAATGGCTGAAAAAACCTCGTAAATGGGATATCAGCGGTATCCGCCGGTTTATCCTGTATATAGGTCCAATCAGTTCGATCTTTGATTACGCGACGTATTTCATCATGCTGTATGTCTTCAACTCCTGGGCAAATCCAGCCCTATTCCACACTGGCTGGTTCGTGGAGTCTCTCTTCACGCAGACATTGATCATCCATGTCATTCGTACCAACAAAATCCCGTTCATCCAGAGCCGGGCTAGCAAACCACTGTTGTTCGCCTCACTGGCGATTGTTGCAGTGGGGGCCTGGCTGCCTTACTCGCCACTGGCTGGCGTTTTGGGCTTAACAGCTTTGCCACCACTGTATTGGGTGCTGCTTGCCGGTATGTTGCTTTGCTACGTGCTGCTGACTCAGGTTGTGAAAAGCTGGTTTTACCGCCGGTTTGGGGAATAGAACTTTTTACGATTGGATTTACCTCGGAGGGATATATAGATAGGTAGAAGGACCCGTCCTTCAGAAGTTAAGTGGTGGAGTGTAGCGCTCATCATCATTGCCTGGAGCGGGATAATTATTTTAAAAGCCAGACGACAAGTCGAGGGGTCGAAAGTGGCTTGGTGCTTTCCGTTTTTATATTCCGTATGTTCATGGTTTGCCTCTAGAATAAGCGCAGATGAGCTATCTGATCTACCGATTTTTCACCAGGGATGAATCCTGATCAAACCTAGAGGCACACAAGAGGCACATGGAACCGGTCTCCAGGGTATCAAAGAGGCCGGTTTTTTTTCCACACGCACCATTTTTAGAGGTTATTAATGGCGCTAAAATGGCGCTAAAAGGTTTGATCATAATTCCGTTGATGGCTATATGTGGCGGTAGATCAACTCTTATCCCCCATATATAGGCGCCCCCGGCGGGATTCGAACCCACAACCGTCTGATCCGAAGTCTTATAACTTGTGGTCTACGGTTTATTTATGGTGTTTTGATGTCCACAGAATCCATTTTATGGCGCTAAATTTCTCCAGCATGTCTTTTAAATCCACTGCTTAACAGCCCATCTGCATCACATCTGCATCATTTTTTGATGAATGTAAAAGACCGTTATTACTAATTATCAACGAGGGAAGGCAGCCCGCAACCCTATCCAAAGGGGGAAAAACTACATGATTTACCGTCAAGTGATCAGGAATTAATTGGCTATCGACTATGTCTACTCCCTATATGTGGTTCTAATTTGTACAAAGCTGCGATTAAATTGGTGATGGTTTAGACCATTAAGTCCACGAGTACCATACTGTATCGGGATATTTGCACCGAAACTGCACGGAATCTGCACGGCAGTATGAAGCAAGGAAAGGCGACCCGTAGTAACTGTTTTATTTTAGCCCAAGAGGCTTTTTTATTCACCAGGCGAGGCGTGATACAGTATATCTCCCACTGTGGGAATGTTAAGATGATGTTTCAGCAATTCTCTCGATCCAGATTGACAATAATATATATATGATTTATACTTCTATATGTATAATACATATAGAAGAGGAATTATGTGCGACCATAACAAATCGAGAGAAGGCGAGTGCCGTTGCAAGCTTGAGCGTGTTCCTAACTTTGTTCAGCCACGATTGTTGCTCAAACTAGCCCAAAAACCTTCATATGGGTATGAGCTAATTGAACACCTGAGTCAGGAAGGAGACACACCTCCTGATCCAGGTAATTTTTATCGTGTGCTGCGATCTTTAGAGGAAGAAGAGTTGGTTTGTTCCACCTGGGATACCCAAAATACTGGCCCTGCACGACGTGTATATGAACTGACTAGTCAAGGATACGAGTTTTTACATACCTGGGTAGTGGCAATCCAACAAACCCAAAAATCATTGGACAGATTTCTGTCTGAGTATAAAACCCTATTTCAAGAGTAAAGGAGAATAATATGTGCAAGGATTGTGGTTGTGAATCAGAATGTGAATGCGGCAGCGACTGCCAATGCAGCTGCCATGACAGGCACTTTGAGCGTCGTTATCAGACAAAGACTGAGCAGATCGCTGAATTGGAAGCCTATCTGGGTGAGCTAAAGACGGAAGTGCAGGCAGTAGAAGAACACTTGGCTGACTTACGCAAATAAGCTGATTTAATAGAACAAATCTTAGAGCATGGGTGGACATTCGAAAATATCGTAAGTAGTGTTCGCCCATGTTTCATTCTGCACCATCATAATTTCTCATTATGAATCAAACGGATTCTCCTTCTCGACCTTCATTATTTGCATTATTCCGATCCTTTTTCCGCCTGGGGCTGACTGCGTT
>JBGPBQ010000362.1:0-2737 GCA_041481345.1 Anaerolineae bacterium | reverse complement strand
CTACATCCTGATAACTGCAATTTATAACGTGGTGCCTGGCGTTGAAAAAATTCGCTACCTCAAGCTGGAATTGGCTTTCATCAAATTCCGGGTCAGAAAAGGAGATTGAAAAAGTCTCGAGGGGATAATTAGAGTATCTCCGAATTAAGGACGTAACGATGGATGAGTCTAATCCTCCACTCAAGTAAACACCTACAGGAACATCTGATCTTAATCTGAGGCGGATGGAATCAATGAGTAGGCTTTCAAGTTCATCAAGATATTCATTTTCTGTGTGGGAGGATGGTTGTTCAGTAAAGTCTAAGGACCAAAAAGATTCCACAGAAATCTGTTCACCATTTGTAATTAAGTAATGACCTGGGGGTAATTCATAAATCCCTTTAAAGATTGATTTTGGGCTTTGAACACTCCAAAACGTAAACACCTGCTGCAGTGCAATTGGATCAATTTCTGCCCGTATACCAGGATAAGCCAATAAAGCCTTAATTTCTGAACCAAATATCAGTTTTTGCTCATGAATAGTATAAAAAAGTGGTGTAATTCCAAGACGGTCTCTAGCCAAAAATAGTGAGTGATTGACATTGTCCCAAATTGCTAATGAGAATTGTCCATTTAATTTCTCAAGACATGAAACACCGAATTCCTCATATGCGTGCAATAATGTTTCGGTATCACTCTTTGTCGCAAAGCGATGACCACGTCTCTCTAGATCCTGCCTCAATTCGATATAGTTGAAAATTTCGCCATTAAGGACGATCCACATGGTTTCGTTCTCGTTGCAAATGGGCTGATCCCCTGTTTCTAAGTCAATAATACTAAGACGAGTATTACCCAATGCAATGTTTTCATCTGAATAGATTCCATACCCATCCGGTCCGCGATGACGGACCATTTCTAGCATTTGTTGAATAACCGTTCTATCGGTTCGGGTCGAGGGTGTTAAGTTAAGAACCCCACAGACACCACACACTTTAGGCTATTCCATATTTTCTTAGTTCTGATTTAATCACCTTACCATGTGCATTCATCGGGAAGGACTTTGTGAAAATTACCTCCTGAGGCCACATGTGCCTGGGTAGGTTGGCATGGCAAAACTCCATAATATTTTCCGATTTAAGCGTTGACCCGTCACATAAGATAACGAAAACCTTGATCATTTCCCCAGCATATTCATCAGGGATTCCAATTGCAGCTGCAGCTACCACATTCGGAATCTGAAGCACACAGGATTCAATTTCATAGCTACTTACACGGTGACCATAGGATTTTATAAAATCGCTTTTTCTGTCGACGATGTATATGAATCCCTGTTCATCCATGGTTGCCATATCCCCGGTAAAAAGAATACCACCCGAAAATTTTTCTTGAGTCGCTTTCAAATCATTATAGTAACCAGGGGAAATATTGTCACCAGTGGCAGTAATTTCGCCAATCTCACCTGCATTTACACTTTCGCCATCCTCTTCTCTCACGACAGACAAAGTGACGCCAGGAATGCCTTTACCAATCGAGCCGAATTTAGAGTCGATTAACTCCGGAGGAAGGTAAGATAAACGAGCAGTTGCTTCAGTTTGGCCATACATCACATAAACTTTCGCCATGGGATGGGAATCGATCAACTCTCTTAGCAAAGCGTCATGTAGTTTACCCCCAGCCTGTTGGATTATTCTAAGATGCGGTAAGCTTCGTTTAGGAAATGTTGAATTTCGGAGTAATATTTGATATGTCGATGGTACACCTGCAAATCCAGTGCAGTTCGTGGTTTCCATCAGATCGATTACCGTCTCAGGATAAGTAAAAGTATTACAAAGGACAAGACTCGCGCCAACGCGTAAGTGGGTATGCAATAAAGATGCTCCAAAACAGTAGAAATAAGGTAAAACGACCATCATCCGATCTTCGGAGCTTAGCTCAAGATATTTAATAATTGAATCAGTATTTGCCTGGATATTGCGGTGGGTTATTCTTACAGCTCGTGGGTCCGCTGTAGTTCCGGAGGTAAACATTAATGCTGCATCGCGATTAGCGTCAAAATTCGGGTCAGAAACGTCCCAGTTATAAGGTCCAATTTGTAATAGCTTATCATCAAGGACATAATATGGGAATTCGCCACAATGACTTGAAAATTTATTATAAATAGATTTTTCTACAAATAAAAACTTACAGCCAGCAAACGCCATATTCCGTTTAAAGTTGTCCGGAGAAAGTAGGGTAGAAATCGGTACAGCGACAGCACCAAGCTTCATGATAGCTAGATAAGCAGCTACCCAATATGGCGAATTTGCACCCCAAATAGCCACCCTGTCATCAGGTATTATTCTCTTATTATTTAATTCATCGATCAGCTGGGCACAAATACTCCTTAGTAATCCATAAGAAACTTGTGCGTCTTTAGTAATAAACGCCAAGGCGTTATCATTTGAAGAATTAAGGAGAAAGTCTGTTGTATTCATGATAAACCAAAAGATTAGTCGCTCAACAATTTCGAGTTCTATTTTTGATTTATTTCGAAAGTTTTGATCTCGTATCTAAGTTATCTAGAATCACCTCAGTAACTTTACATGTGATACAGAATTGTTCTTCTATAAATACTCCAAACTCTTAACCACTCCTAAAGTCAACTATACCATGATTAATCTGATCCCAATATTAAAAGGATGTCAAAGACGACGTTGGCGATAATATTCTGATTTAAAAATAGAATGCCCAACTCTGATGGGCAATCTCTTAATAAATT
>JBGPBQ010000361.1:0-2773 GCA_041481345.1 Anaerolineae bacterium | reverse complement strand
TATTCACCGCCATGATGGTCAAAATGGGTGATGCAGACGCATCGGTTTCGGGACTGACTTTCGATTATCCCGATGTGATCCGCCCGGCGCTGCGCATCCACCATACCCAGCCCGGGAAGCGGATCGCTGCTGGGGTGTATATCATGATCGTGGGGAAGCGGACTTACCTGTTCACGGACGCCACGGTAAATATCGACCCCAGTGCAGAAGACCTGGCAGATATCGCATTTCTGGTGGCTGAATTTGCGCGACAGCTGCAGCTCGAGCCGCGCGTAGCGCTGCTATCGTTCTCCAATTTTGGCAGCACCCCCCATCCCAACTCTGATAAGGTCAGGAAGGCAGTGGATCTCATCCGCTCCCGCGGGGCTGACTTTCCAGTGGATGGTGAAATGCAGGCGGATACAGCCGTGGTGCCAGAGCTGATCGATCAGCGCTACCCGTTCAGTAAGGTACGGGATGCCAATGTGCTCGTCTTCCCATCATTGGAAGCGGCAAACATCGCTTATAAACTGCTGGCAAGGCTGGGCAATGCCCAGGCGATTGGACCCATCCTGCTGGGAGTGGGTGCTCCAATGCATGTGCTCCAGACTGGTGACGATGTTAGAAACATCGTGAATATTGCTGCGGTGGCGGTGATGGACGCGGCTAACCGTTAAAATCAGATGTGGAGGATCAAACCATCCACGAATCTTGCCCAATTAAACGAATAGCTGACTTGTAGATGCTATTCTCGTTTCTGGGTGTATAAATTCGTGGATGGTGATTTACTGTATAAAATACGTCGAGCCGAATTCAGACAGTGAGAAAATTTGTATATATAACTTTATCAGTCTATTATTGTATTTGTGCAATTGGTTAACCAGAGATCACCATCCAAGGTAAAGAAAACGAAAACATCGATTTACAGCTGCCTTTTTTGTATTAGTAAGTCTTTCTTAAAAAATATACGCCGCTGCCCGGGCGGTAAATCTTCTAATAATCCCCAGATTGTATACCCCAGTTGTTGATAGAAACCTGGCGCTTGAAAATCGAATGTATCGACGAATGCGTGCTGGCAACCCCGTCCAATGGCCTCTGCTTCTGCTCTCGCCATCAATTGCTTCCCCAATCCTGCGAAACGATAATCTTCGTGCACCCATAATATATTGATATGCAGCCATCTCCAGAATGTTTCACCCAACAAACCGCCTACTAGCTCACCACTTTCATTGCGGATAAATACATGAAGTAATGTATGCTGATCATCTTCAGCATGTTGCAAGTTAAACTGAAATAACTTATTTCTGATATACGCGCTGTCCCCTTCTGCAGGGTTTGCAGTGAGCTCAATTGAATATTCCATACAATTCCCTCACTCGAGCCTGATTTAATAGCAAGGCTTTTTATAATTTAAAATAATCACTAAAGTTTGGTTGCCAATTCAGCGGAGTGTATTCACCCGAGGTTTTATCCTGAGTGTATTTTCCTTTATACTCACCGGCTGAGATGCGCTGCAAAGCATCGATAAGGGTATCCACTTCCTGGCGGGTATTGTATAACCCAAAGGAGGCACGGATCAGCCCGGGCATTTCTGATTTATCGCCCTCAATCATGCGCTGCCGTACCTCGGCCGCCTCTTCATTACTCAATCCGAGCAGGTGCAGGATGTATGGGTGGGCGCAGAAACAACCGCTGCGCACACCGATGCCGAATTCATATCCCAACACGGCGGCAGCCAGGAAATGTGGGACATGCTTAAGCTGGATCGGAATCACACCCAAACGTTCACCGGCTCTGGATGGGTCGATATCGCCATAAACCTCAATCTCGGCCGCAGCGGTCAGTTTTTCCAGGGCATAGCTGGTGAGGTCAGCTTCGTGGCGGGCCACTTCGGTCATACCGACTAGCTCCAGCTGGCGAATGGCAGCCGCCAGAGCCACCGCCCCCACGACATTAGGGCTGCCTGCTTCTTCACGTTCGGGCGGAGCAGTCCACACTACGTTATCCAGCGTGACGATTTCCACAGTTCCACCGCCGGTCATATCGGGGTCGCCGTGCTCGAAAACATCCTTGCGCCCAATTAACGCACCAGTCCCGAAGGGAGCATACATTTTATGGGCTGACAGGCTGATAAAGTCAAGGTGGGCTGGGTCTTCCAGGGGGAGCAGGTTGATTTTACGGTGTGGGGCTAGCTGGGCGCCATCCACCATGAACAAAGCGCCGACGGCATGCACTTTCGCAGCCAGCTGGTGGATTGGGTTGAGATACCCGGTGACGTTGCTGGCGCCGGTCAGTGTAACTAGGGCAATTCGATCAGCATACTTTGCTAGCTGTGCCTCGAAGTCTTCCAGGTCGAGGTGCCCATCGGGTGTCAGGCGGATGTGAATGACCTGAGCCGCGGCACGCCAGGGCAAGTCGTTGGAGTGATGCTCCATCCCGCTGGCAAGCACGATATTTCGTTTCCCATACAGGGGCAGACGCCGGGCGAGCTTATTGATGGCTTCGGTGGTATTCTTGCCGAAAATACAGGTGTGGTCCACAGGGTTTGCTCCCACGAAGTCCATTACGATGCTGCGAGCTTGCTCATAGGCATATGTAGAGATCTGGCTCTTGAAGCCGGTGCCCCGGTGGACACTGCTGTAATAAACTAAAAAGTCGTCCACTGCCTGTTGGACGGCTTTCATGGGGGGCGTTGACGCCGCATTATCAAGATTGATATAGCGAAGACAGGTGCCATCAATCAAAGGGATGAGGGCATCCAGACCAACGAAGAGGGAGGAATAGTCATGCTGTG
>JBGPBQ010000360.1:0-2777 GCA_041481345.1 Anaerolineae bacterium | reverse complement strand
TGATCACCAAGCTCAAGGAAGTCATTCCCCGCCAGCTGTTCCTGGTGCCCATCCAGGCTTATGCTGCCGGGCGGGTGATCTCACGTGCCAATATCAAACCCATGCGCAAGGACGTGCTCGCCAAGTGCTACGGGGGAGATATCTCCCGTAAGAAGAAGCTGCTGGAGAAGCAAAAGCGCGGCAAGAAGCGCATGAAGATGGTCGGGAATGTTGAAATCCCCCAGGAAGCTTTCCTGGCTGTACTGCGCATCGGGGAGGAATAAAATCGCTATCGCTTCAAACAAGAACAACTGGAAGCGCATCCTGCCGGGCTTGATCATCAGTGTGACAGCCCTGGCTTTGGTATTCTCATTCGTAGACCTGCATAAGTTTTTCCTGGCTATTAAGCAGGCAAATCTGATCTTTCTGCTGCTGGGTATTTTGTCGGAGATATTGTGGCTGGTGGTGCGAGCAGCCTACTGGCGCACGCTGTTGCAAAATAAAGCTTCCTATCGAGATGCCTTTATTACGGTCAATGAGGGCTACCTGCTCAATAATATCTTGCCATTTCGCCTGGGTGAGATCGGGCGGGCTTTCCTGATCGGACAAAAAGCAAATCTGGAATTCTGGCAGGTCATTCCCTCCATTCTGATTGAACGCGCCCTTGACCTGGCGTTCGCCGCCGGGATTTTTTTAAGCACACTTCCATTTGTGATCGGAGTTTCATGGGCAAAACAAGCTTCCATTGGTATTGGAATTATTGTCGTAATGGGTTTGGTCGCCATGTTTATCCTGGCACGCAATCGGCAGCTTGCTCTTGGTTGGATAGACCGGGCTGGTCAGCGCTGGAGCGCAGTGAAAAAGATCACCGGGCGGCGTGTGGTAGCTTTTTTTGACGGTCTTGGAATTTTGACGGATGGGAAGCTCTTCCTGCAAGCTCTGGGTTGGGAAACCATCAATTGGCTGGTTGCCATCCTGCAGTATTACTTATTCCTGCGTGCATTTTTCCCATCGCCGAGCCTGCTCTGGGTTCTTTTTGCCCTGGGTGTGGGTGCGTTGGGGATCGCTGCACCTTCCTCTCCTGGGGCGATTGGCGTGTTTGAAGCCGCTTTGGTTGGAGCTTTGGTTGTGTTTGGGGTGGATGCGTCATCCGCTACTGCATTCGCCTTGACTGTTCATTTCACCAGCTATATCATCTCCAGTCTGATCGGCGGTTACGGGCTATATAAGGACGGCGAATCCTTATCCGGGCTATACACTCGTCTGGGTAAGATGAAATCTGAAGGAGAGACATAGCCGGGGGATGGAAGAAACTTTTTACCTACATCCTTTGTCATTGTTATTGCCATGCGGATTTTAACCACCCTCACCTACTATCGCCCGCATTACTCGGGGTTGACCATCTACGCCGAGAGGCTGGCGCGTGCCCTGGTCGAACGCGGACATCAGGTGACGGTATTAACCTCGCGCTATGACCGCGCTTTGCCGGCCCGGGAGGACCGGGATAGGGTGCAGGTCATACGCCCGCATGTGTTAATGCACGTCAGCAAAGGAGTGCTCATGCCCACGATGTTCTATTGGGCCTGGGTGAACGTCCGCAGTGCCGATATCGTCCACCTGCACCTGCCTCAGCTAGACGCAGCCTATATCGCTCTGATCTGCCGGATGCTGCAAAAGCCAATTGTGCTCACCTATCACTGCGACTTGCTCCTGCCGAAGGGCTTCATCCATTCGATCGCCAACCAGGTATCGCACCTGGCGAATAGGTTATCCTTGGGTTTGGCTAATCGGGTGGTGGTGAATACACTTGATTATGCTGAGGAATCCGCATTTTTACGGCGCTACCTTCCAAAAATCGAGGCGATTCCCACCCCGGTTGAGCTGGTCGCTCCCACTCAGGCAGATGTGGATGAATTCAGGCGCAAAGCCAGGCTAGAGCCGGGTCAGCGCATCATTGGGATGGCAGGTCGTCTGGCGGCTGAGAAAGGTGCCGAATATCTGGTGGAGGCAATGCCGGAGATTTTAAAAAGACACCCAACCGCCCGCGTGCTCCATGTGGGGCAGTACGAGAACGTTATGGGTGAGGAAGAATACGCTAACAAGCTGCGACCGTTGATACAGAAGTTGGGCGAGCGTTGGACTTTTCTGGGCGTGTTACCGCCAAGGCAGTGGTCAGCATTTTTTGCCCAATGTGATGTGACTACGTTACCCAGCATCAATAGGACCGAGTCGTTCGGCATCGTGCAGGTGGAATCGATGTCCTGTGGCACGCCAGTAGTTGCTTCGGATATGCCTGGTGTGAGACAACCAGTGAGGATGACCGGTATGGGACGCATTGTGACTCCAGCCGACCCCAATGCCCTGGCTGAAGGGATTAATGAGGTCCTCGATCACCCTGAAAGATATACGGGTGATGCAAATGATGTGATCAGGCGTTTCTCATCTCAGCACATCGCCGAAGAGTATGAAACTCTTTTTCAGGAGGTAATCAAAGGTAGAAAATTCAGCCAATAAGGTGAACCAGTAACTTCCCATATCTATCTCGCCTCGTTGCTCTATCACCAAATTACCAGATACCTAATTATCTTATACCTATTTACCTAATACCTAATTACCTGATTGCCTATACCCAATAGCCATTATTATGACGAACGACAAAGACTACCTCTGGCTGAACCTGCGTGACCTGCCTTATTTTCGCGCCATGCTCCGGGCAGTGGAGGCGCAGTTTTATCAGCAGTTCGAGCTGCCTGCACCGACTCTCGACCTGGGATGTGGAGACGGTCATTTCGGCAGGA
>JBGPBQ010000359.1:0-2871 GCA_041481345.1 Anaerolineae bacterium | reverse complement strand
TGATGTGTTTATATCAATTATACAGGCGAGTTAAGAATATTCTATTGTCGGATCTCGTTTGATAATGGCAAATATCGTTAAAAACGGTGTGGGTATAACCAAAAAAAATTCATGCATGTCCAATATTCATACCGGGAATGGATCTGCTGAAGCTTTTTCAAACGCTGTTTTTATCTCCATATCCACCTCAGATTCGATGATGTTCCTTTCGGCTGGGTTCAACCTGAGGGCCTGGATTTGAACGGGGTCATATTTTATACGCAGATCATTTACACGATCAGGGTCGCGCGTGTCGTCACCTTTTGAGTGGGGTCCGAAGCGATTGGTCTCAATGATCAGGGCATGAGGCGATCCCTCCATACGCACCCGAGTAAGCAGTTCGCTTGCAACTGGCATGATTTGATGGATATCCGAAGTATCCAGGTGATGCGATGGAATATTAAACGATCTGAAGCGCTCCTCGATATTTCCAGCCACGGCTAAGCTTATTGGAGTGGTTTGGGCAATATGGTTGTTTTCCAGCACATACAAAATAGGCACCTTCCATAAAGAAGCCATATTAAATGCTTCGTAGATCACACCTTCCCCCAAGGTGCCATCTCCAAGGAAGGCAACGGTAATGGACCCGGACTGTTTGTATTTTTCTGCCAACGCCATACCGGTCGCGATCGGGATTATTCCTCCCAGAATCCCGTTGGAATAAAAATTACGCCAATGAAGATGCTGGGAACCTCCTCTGCCTCCACATACTCCAGTCGCCCTTCCCATCAACTCAGCAAATAAGGCATGCGGATCACCCCCATAAGCAAGGAAGTGACCATGACAACGATGGTTGCTAATGATAATATCGTTTTCCTGGATGTGTGCCAGAACCCCAACAGCATCCGCCTCCTGCCCGAGATAGGTATGCGTTGTGCCGAAGAATACGCCGCGTGGGAAATTATCCAGGACGGTTTCTTCAAACCGGCGGATACGATAAAGGAGGCGGTATAAGGTGTTTTCTTTTATCATTGTGCCTAATTATATGCCTATAACCAAAAGAGCAATCCCACCCCAACGACCGCCAATAATGTCCCTGAAATAGCCTGCCAGGAAATATGCTCTTTGAAGATAAAGTGACCGATGGGGAGCAAAAATATCGGGGGCAAAGCAATGATCGTACTGGCAATGCCAATGCTTGTGTTTTGGATGGCGAACAATGACAGTGAAACCCCAATTAATGGACCGAAAATAGCTCCACCCAGGATATACAGCAAGCCTGACCGTTGATCTTGCGCTTGTTGAACGGTGGACATTACCTGACCCTGAATGATCGTAACCAACCAAAGCGCCAGACAGGCTGCTGTCATGCGGATCACATTTGCTGAGAGAGCAGAGAAGTCACCCTTCAATCCATTTTTCGCCAGGACTACACCAAACGCCTGACCGGCAGCAGCGATCAATCCTGCGACGACGCCTTTCAGACTTCTTCTTGGGAGCGCTTCGTTTATATACCCTGAACCTGGTTTGTTTGTGGTGCCTGCCAATACAACCCATGTTATCCCAACCAGGGTTAATGTGATCCCTAATATACTACCAGCACCCAGGGTTTCTCCCAAAATGAGCCAGGCCAGGAGGGAGGCAATCGCTGGGGACAGACTCAGGAATAAAAGACCAAGCCGCGGACCCAGGGTCACGTAAGCCTGGAAGAGAAATAAGTCACCAATGGCGAGACCAACAATGCCTGAAATTCCTAACCACAACCAGCGGTCGATCCCAGCATTCACCGGGATTGGATTTCCGAAAACGATCCAATGAGTTATTCCGAGCAACAAGACGGCAATAATCAACCTGATACGGTTGGAAACGACGGGACCAAATCTCCTGCCAGCGAATGTGAAAAATATTGAAGAGATTGAATAACACATGGCAGTCAGAAGAGCTGCAATCTCTCCGATCTCATGAGTCATGATTACCCATGAACTCCTCTGCAGTCGCCTGACCGGGCTGATTAATGCCTTCTCGACGGAGCACTTTTAATACACTGAGAAATAGTATTTTTATGTCCAACCAGAATGACCAATGATCAACATACCAGACGTCCAGTTTGAATTTTTCCTCCCAGGTCAGCGCATTGCGACCATTAATTTGAGCCCAACCCGTAATCCCGGGTAATACTTCATGTCTACGAGCTTGCTCCGGCGAATAACGCTCGAGGTATTGCATGAGCAATGGTCTTGGACCGACCCAGCTCATCTCGCCACGGAGGACGTTGAACATTTCCGGCAGCTCGTCCAGGCTGGTAGAGCGTAAAAAATGACCCAGGCGGGTGATACGCTGAGAATCTGGTAGTAAAGTTTCTTTTGAGTCACGGGCATTGGTCATCGTGCGAAATTTATATACCCAAAATGGTTTACCAAGGTAGCCCGGGCGTTTTTGACGAAAGATGACCGGAGTACCTATATTCAAGATGACAAGGATCGAAATGACCAAGAGCAGAGGAGATAGAATCAGGATACCAGGTACCGTCAGGAATAAATCGAGGATGCCTTTTGACCATGGAATTGATGAAGACTTACCTGCATCGAGCATAATGGAATTCTACCAGATGTTAAGTAGGTGCTTGAACCGTTCAAAACCAACAATAAATTTCATTATCTGCGAATAATCGGCAGTATTAGACGTGAAATAACAAAATTGCTGAAACCTGTTGAGGTTTCAGCAATCAGTTTCATCATATGTAGGATATTACAACAAGGACATCTCGCACGGGCGGATGATCATGACGATTTTACCCTGGATATCCACCGTGGATGGGTCATCGATAAAGATAGGTTTCATGGTCGGGTTAGCAGGCTGCAAGCGAACTTTACCATCTTCAAGGAAGAAGTA
>JBGPBQ010000358.1:0-2899 GCA_041481345.1 Anaerolineae bacterium | reverse complement strand
ACCATTTTCCCATCTGCAGGGCCGCAGTCCACGAAGCACATAAACATGGGGTAAAGATTGTTGGCAGCAACCATTTCATTCCAGAGAACGTGGCACCCTATATTCCGGTATTATCGAAGATCGAGCCAGTATTTAATCGGGTCTTATGGAAATGGATGCTGGATGTATATAAGCATGTTGATGTTATTTCAGCCCAATCGAAGGCTGCTTCCAGCTTGATTCAGCAGCAGGGATTGAAGAAACCCGTCGTCCCCATCTCCTGCGGACTGGATCTCCAGCTTTTCCGTCCAGACCCCAAAGTTGATCAGAGAATGTACCGCGAGCGCTACGGAATTGACTTGCAAAAAAAGGCATTCTTATTCCTGGGCAGGCTCGATGGTGAAAAACGCATTGACTTGCTGTTGCGTGCCATCCAGCAGTTATCACGGGATGATATCCAGATGGTCATTGCGGGGCAGGGTAGGGCAGAGAAATCCCTTCATAGTATAGCGGCAGATATACAGGGTATGCATAAAGTATTGTTCACGGGGTTCATCCCGGCTGAAGATATTCCAGGCGTGATGAACAGTGTGGATGTATTCGTTATGCCGAGCGAAGCCGAGTTGCTCAGTATTTCCACGTTGGAAGCCATGGCCTGTGGCCTTCCAGTTTTATTGGCTGACGCTTTGGCTTTACCCGAGCTGGTCAGGATGGGCGAGAACGGTTATCTATTCAAACCAGGTGATGTTGAAGATCTGTTGCGATACATAAATCTACTCGCAGACCAGCCCGAACAGTGGAAAGGCATGGGTTTAGTCAGCCGGGAGATTGCCCTCTCCCACAGCCTCGATCTCACGGTGCAAAAGTTCGAATCGCTTTACTCCCAATTGATTGCACAGGGATCTATGGATCGTGTGAAGGTTGGACTGCGTACCCACGCATAGAATTTATAGATTCTTATTAAAAATAGCTGGATCTCCAACGCATCATTTTCAAAATATCCCAAGGTGAGAATCTATTCATCTATTTAAATCTTGACGGAGTGTTTACCCCGAATATAATATATATTAAAGACCTAAATACTCTAAATAACCAGTGGAGGAAAATTATGGAAGGCCATCCGATTATTCATGTTGAATTTTCAGCGAAAGATCGCAAAGCACTAAGCAAGTTTTACGCCGATGTATTTGGGTGGGAAGTCGAACATATAGATCAGATAGATTACACTACTTTTAAAGCAGGAGATGGGCTGGGGGGTGGATTTAATCCCGTCAATGAAACGACTCCCCCGGGGACAACAACAGTCTATATTGCCACCGATGATGTTACTGTATCATTGAAAGCAGTTGAGAAAGCAGGCGGAACAATACTGGTGCCAGAATCAGACATCCCAAATACGGGCAAATTTGGTTTGTTCCGTGACCCCCAGGGCAACCTGGTTGGCTTATACAAGCCAATTCCGATGATGGGTCAGATGTAGTAGCTTGTGTGTTGTCTCGGTTAATATGTCGTAATGATAAATGATATATGAAAAATGTCGGCAAGGGTGGATAAAACCCGACAATATATATTACTTTCAACTCTCCCGCACAATCGGGAGAGTTGATAATTTTTCTTATTAATTTCAGCTGATTGATCTATGCGTTTATGGTACATTTATCTCTAGATGTAGATTGATGGGCAGCTTTTGATACAACATCATTAATTTCCTTAACTTGAGCGTGCATCGGTATTGGCAGATACCCCTAACCAGGTTTATGTGCTTCAACCAAGATGCGATGGTCATGCACTTGTAATGGGCCATTCACGATAATGTCCTGATGAATGGCGCAGAGTCTGTCGCGATACTTATTCACGTTAAAATCAGCGATCTGCCATGAGATGATCCTCAGGTAGAACACTACAGCTCCAATGGCAAAAAACTCAGCACATGGGAAATCCTCGTTGCTGATCGTAAGCTCGAAACCGGCATCTTTTAGGCGCTGGACTATGTATTCCTTCGTCCAGTAGGAGCATATGAAATCCACCTTGTCTTGGAGCAGCTCATTTAGTTGGATGCAGTTTTGTCCACCGACCTGTTGGGAGAGGAAGATACACCTGGTCGCAGCAGGCGGAATAGCTCATTTTCATTGTAACCACCGTGCCGATTAAGCACGAAGTCCAGGCTGGCATCGGGGAGAGAGATGGATGAGATGGTATAGTCTGAGATGACTTGCACCCCCAATGGCTCCAGGTGCTTCCTGGCAATGGAGATATTAGGTGGGTATCTCTCTGATGCCCACATGTGAAGGGGGAAGGGTGCGAGTGAGGATAGCAATTCTCCGCCACCGGTATCCTGGTCAAGCATTGATAGAATCCTTCGCATCCGCTCTTTTGCCATGGCAGGATAATCCCAAGAAGGTTGGTGCGTCTTCCAACGCTCAGCGATGATTGAAAAATCCCAACCTGAGAAGAGCAGAGACAAGCCCTCATGGATGAGGTCGTTGAAGGATTTATGACCGGACATTAGAAAGTATCCCAATTAGTGCTACTTACTTGCAAGATCTTTCTCTTTTGTAGGGCGGGTTTGTAACCCGCCGTTCACCATTGATACTAGCTTTTTTTATTCGAAATCCATGTTACCGATATTTGACGGAATTTTTGTACTGTCCGACCTTGAATGATAATAACCACGATCACACCAAAATCGGTATGTCGAATAATTCCAATCTTCAGGGGACTCTACAAAACCATGTTTCACTGGATTCCAATGGATATAGTCAAAATGATTATTAAGGTCCTGCTCATTTCGAATAACGTGGTCCCAAAATCGATCCTGCCACAAGCTGAGAGAGGTCGATATATGATGGGCGACCTTATAGTTTTTTGTGTAGTTGTGTTTTAAGCTATTTAGAATTTGGGAAAATTCACCTTTGTCATT
>JBGPBQ010000357.1:0-2912 GCA_041481345.1 Anaerolineae bacterium | reverse complement strand
TCATGAATTCAACCATGTCCTGAACTAAATCCTGCCAGACAAGTATTATTGCCGATGAATCACTTATAATATACAGGAATCTTGTATCAAGAAAGAATGCATGCCCGAAATCCTCCTCAATTTGCATATGCATACCCGTTATTCTGATGGCGCCGGCTCGCATGCGGATATCGCCGCGGCTGCCACGCGGGCGGGTTTGGATGCTGTTATCGTCACCGATCACAACGTCTTGGTGAGCGGACCAGCCGGATACAGGATAGACGGTGACCGTCGCGTGCTTATGATGGTGGGGGAAGAGGTGCATGACCAGGCACGTAATCCCCAAAAAAACCATCTTTTGGTATTTGGGGTAAATCGTGAGCTGGCAACTTTTGCCTACGACCCGCAGTTCCTTTTGGATACAGTTGCGAGGGCGGGAGGTTTATCATTTATCGCCCATCCAGTCGATCCTGCGGCACCGTCCGTCAATGAAGGTGACATCTCATGGGTGGATTGGAACGTGCACGGTTTCACCGGTCTCGAGATCTGGAATGGTTTCTCAGAGTTCAAACCACGCATTAAATCCAAACTGCATGCCATTTATTACGCCTATTATCCGCGCCGCATCAATCGTGGACCGCTGCCTGAGACGTTACGCAGGTGGGATGATCTGCTATCTGCCGGGAAAAGGGTGGTGGCAGTTGGTGGTTCCGATGCCCATTCTCATCATATGCATCTCGGGCCCATAAAACGGACCATATTTCCATACGAATTTCATTTCAGAGCCATAAACAACCACATTGTTGTTCCCCACCCACTTGGTACAGATGCTGCATCTGATTCCAGCATGATCCTCGAGGCTATCCGCCAGGGGCATTGTTTCGTCGGCTATGACCTGCCCGCTCCTACCCGTGGATTTCGCTTTACCGCCCGTGGGTTCGAGTCCTCCGCCCAGATGGGTGATGAGCTGAGCAGCAAGGGTGGGGTCACTATCCAGATCCGCCTGCCCAGGCTGGCTGAATGTATTCTCCTCAAGGATGGCATTCCTGTGCGCACTTGGCGGAAGCATGACCTATGCACCTACATTACCAGTGAGCCTGGAGTTTATCGGGTGGAGGTTTTCATCCACTACTTGGGAAGAAAACGAGGTTGGATTTATAGCAACCCTGTGTACGTTAATTAATCAAAATATAAAATGTGGCCAATTTTTGTGTATGTTGAACGTATTTAATATAAATCTTACTATGTCAAAATAATAACCAATTTCTCTTCCTACTTGGATAATCATGTAAAAAAAGGATTTGGATTTATGAGTCTATAGTAGAGAATTGGTAACTAAATGCCATAACTTTAGTATCAGCTCAAATTTATTCAGACGGCAAATACTCTTGAAATTACTAATTTATGATTATGATGGTATAGATAAAGAGTCTGTATTTTTATAACCTGCTCTGAAATCCATGATCATATAATAGACTATCCAAACCAAAAGTATAAGTATGATGATCACTGGAGGGCGAATAATACCAAATAGATTGAATTTAGTTAAGGCAGCAATAAAGAAGACTAATGGACTGGAAAGGATTAATAGAGAATATACCTTTCTTCGATAATTGTTCTGGCGAAGATAATCATAAAATAATACTGCGGGTAATCTAGGATTAGGCTATCGTGGAGATATAAATACAAGCTCAAAAAACAGATAGCGTTAAGATAAAAGCAAACCGTAACTCGAACCTTGGATTGTCCGTTTGCTCACAAGAAAACCCAGCTTCAGCAGCTCTCCTCGTATTCGCTCCGCTCCCCATAGTCGGTTCTCGTTGACCATTTGCTGGATCAAGTCAATGGTTTCGGGTGTTATTCTAAGTTTCTTCTATTGGGGCTTTTACTTCCTTCGCTAATAGATCTGGAACAAGTCCCGATGCCAACGTAGGAGGGTATCGGGTTGTACAATATGGATAGATTGGTTCCAGAACCCAGTACAACGCGCTAGAAAAACCATCCGCAGACGGTCACCATTAGTTAGCTGCGGTCGTTTTACCTGTCTACTGAGCTCGATCAACTGCTGACGGAGCAGTGCGTTTTCTATGATAAGGTCAGTTCGGTTGCGGTGTAGATCTGCAATTCCTCCCGCGATCAGCACGGCTGTAGCTGGTTTTGTCCAGCTTTTGAGGGTGTGATAAATCCAAACATAGAAGAAAAGCCAGAAAACGCATAGGTCAGGAATCATAATCTACCTGGCGACATGGATTTCGTTATCGAGAAGGATGATAACTCATTCGAGAAAAGTTACAGGCTCTGGCCTATCATAAATTATTGGCCGGATAATATAAGTAGCCAACACAGGTGTTATATGCGATGCCACGATTTAAAGCTGCAGGTTATCGATCGATAAAATGAGTTTTTTATATTTATCTAGTCTGAACTGATATTGGTTAATGCATGATTGGGCAAGGGTTAAAGATAACGGCGTAACTCAATCGCTTGATTAAAATTGGCTAGGATTGTGCGAAAATTATTTACCTTAGACTTTCCGGAGATGCGTGGGCGAATCTCGGTTGGAATACTAATCATTCTATAGTTTCCCCTTGAAGCTTTAATAATAAGCTCTAGCACGACAGCCCAACCCCTCCCAATTGATTGGAGATGGATTTCATTTAGCATTGTACGCCTGAACATGAATACACCTTGAAATTTTGGCAGCAGACCAAATAATAAACAATATAAAATTCTTTCAGCTCTTGATAATATTTTTACAATGATGGGACTGCTGCGCTCAAGTAAATATCCCAATACCATATCATGGCTGTTCATTAAGGGAACGAATTGCAACAAAATGGAGGCAGGGAATTGGCCATCTGCGGGGAAAAACGTAACCAGATCAGATCGTGATTGAGTAAAACCAGTACGATACACTCCCCCTAATCCTAAGT
>JBGPBQ010000356.1:0-2957 GCA_041481345.1 Anaerolineae bacterium | reverse complement strand
TTATGAACAGAACCCGGTCCGGGGCAATTGGACTAATCACCTTACCTTTATCGCAGATAATGCTGACGATGGGGGTGATTTCCCAGTCCATTCTGATATTATTGCAGATCATTATCTGCCAATCGGATACACTGCGCAAAAAATATACTATGGGCTTCCCCCATACGGGGATATCGGCGTTACCCAAGCTGCTATCCTCGCTGCTATTAACCAGGGTCGTTTGATTGTTCACTTCACCGGTCATGCAAGTGTGTCATCCTGGGCGAGCGAACAATTGTTTGGAGTGGCTAGCATTAACAATATCTCGAACACGGGTATGTACCCTTTGTTTTTACCCATGACCTGTCAGGAAGGATATTTTATCTGGCCTAATTACCCATCCCTGGCTGAAAGTTTGGTGCGCGCCACTGACAAAGGGGCAATTGCCAGCTTTTCTCCTGCAGGGTTCGGACTTGTAAGTGGTCATGACTTATTGTCTCAAGGCTTGTATCAAGCGTTCTTTTATGATGGCACGACCCAAATTGGTGCCGCCACGACCTTCGCCAAGTATTATCTAAATGTAAATGGCCCGGGCTTTAGCGACTTGATTGATACCTATAATCTATTCGGCGACCCTGCAACTCGACTAAACATTACACCAACTTCAGTCCTGGTATCTTTCACTGCAACAGCCAAATCTGGCAAAATCCAGCTGGACTGGGAAACGGTTAATGAGTCATGGCTTGTGGGTTTCAACCTCTATCGCTCAGAAACCCCCGATGGGATACAGGAAAAAATAAATTCTGACTTGATAAATGCAAAGGTTCCTGGTCAGATGCAAGGGGCTCAATATGAATATATTGACGCCGTAGACCCTGGTAAAAACTACTTCTACTGGATTGAGCTGGTCCAAGTTTATGGGCGAGATCTCGTCGGACCGATTTCAGTGACCTTACCATTTTGGATACACCTGCCAATGGTTGTTCGATAATATTTTTCCCATTAGCTAATCGGTATTTTTCCAACCAAGTACATTGAGTGTGATTTACATAAATATTTCTCTCTAGATAAATTGTTCATCTAATGATAAAAGGCTCAAACCGCTTGTTTTCCAAAACGGATTGAGCCTCTTTTCATTATCGCAAGTAAATGATGTTATTAATTACATATCAGAAACAGGAGCTTTCCCTTTACCAAACAATAAACGTATTGGACGAATAATGTAATATAAAAGATACATGTTCTCAGGAAGTGAGATCATGCGCCAATCCGGTGTTTTCGGTTTGATAATCAAGTCGAATACGTAATGAAAACGATCCTGCCAACGTTCCCGGGTGTTTAGATAGAATAGGTAATCTCCAAACCGGGATGGTTTGGTGGGGGCTTCGAACAAGGATGCCCTTACTTTAGAAGCAATCAACTGAGCATGTTGATCTGTCTTGATCAGTTCCACTACCTTTGATGGTAGTAATGCATCGACTAAATCTATCGATAATAATAAACCAAGGCAAACCTGACGAAAAAAGCCCATCCTTTTAGCATGTTCGATCAGTGTGAGCCAAGACGTTTCTGGTAGGTATCGCGAGAGATATGCCAGGTCCACAATCCATTTGAGTTGTCTCCAGCCGTGCTTAGCCCCATGTAAACAAATAAAAATCACCATATTTTCTAGTGACAAAGTATATAACTTCTTATCAAAGACCTGAATAGAATTCACATCTAACCACATTTGTTGCTCTGATATGGGATAAATATTTTCTCGCGGTGCAACTCCCCAATGCACTTCAATAATATCACCCAGTCGATTGAATGAAAAATGGTTATCAGTCCTGACCAGATATTTTCTCTGCTTCTCGTCCAGCTTGAAAGACGGGGAATAACCAGCTTGTTCCAGCACATCATAAGCTTTGGGAAAATCCATTGGATGAATCAAGATATCCAGATCTGAAAATTGTCGCAATTTAAGATCCCCGTAGGCTTGAAGCGCAAGAACCGGACCTTTCAAGTTGATGCAATTAATTCCATTCTCCTCCAGCAATTCCACACATTGAATTAATTTCCAGGATAAACGTATACAGTTCTGGGTATTCGTTTCCAATGCCTTCTTCAAATGTGTAATTTCATCAATTGGAATTTGGTTCTCAGCCAAAGCCACTAGTTGCTGGCAGAATAGCGGAAGCAGTCCTTGTTGAGTCGCAATTCTAAAAAGATGCGACCAGTCTATTGCGCCTCTCAGCCTCTCACCGATGTGTTCAATCTTTGATTCATCAAGGCAAACGGTCGCAAGTATGAGTTCTCTCTCTAAGCCTGGTGAGGACTCTCGGCTCTGGATCAAGTAACTACCTTTTGTAACAAGCTTCTATCCATAATAATTGGAACGGTAGGGCATCTCGTTAGTGTTCCACAAACGATTGATCGATTGAATGATGGATCTAAATTTTACTGCGAACTATAACTGACAATACACTCCCCCACCGATGATCTTAAGGTAACATTTATTTTTGTTAAATTGGGTAGCAATCCTGATGATCCATCGCAGGAGGCTGTGCCGCTATTATTGGTGTCGGTACCAGAACAACCACTCTGACCGGGGTAATTTTGCTCGACTAGAGCATCAAATCCATAACCTGGGGCAGAGAAATGAACACTATAAGTTATCGTGACATTAAAACCAGCTGGTATCGAGGATGGATTAGCTTCACACGATTGAATTACTACGGGTGGTGGTTGGGTATTCGTTGGTGGTGGTTGTGAGGTTATCGTTGGTGGTGGTAGTTCGGTGGCTGGTATTGGCGTATTCGTCGGAGTTTTTCGAACACGGGTCGGAGATGGTGAAGATATTTGTGTTTGTGTTTCTGTCGGTGTTAAAGTTATTACTTGTGTAGATGTCGGGGTTGGCGTATGTGTTGGACGTGAGGTTATGGTTGGTTTGGGAGTGTAAGTTGGCAAAGGCGTCACCGTAGGAGACGCAGTATCCG
>JBGPBQ010000355.1:0-2990 GCA_041481345.1 Anaerolineae bacterium | reverse complement strand
CGGGGATGTTGTTGCCCTCTTAAAGTTATGGGGTATTCCATTTGATACTATGCGTCTGGATATCCATGCACTGTCAATAAACGATTTTATTGACTTATCTGGGCATGCAAAATATAGCACCATTATCTGGACAGCACGCCAGGATCAGTATCCATGGCAGGCCCAAAACTATAATGTCTTGAGCCAAGCAGTGAACAACTACCATATAAGCTTAATTGCCTTGGGGGACAGGATTTTGGAACCTGTGATCCAGGGTCTAGTTGGTCTTAGTTACAATGGTTGGACCACGATCTCTGACCCGTTTGTAGTCAGTTTAACATCTCACTTTGTGATTCGCGGTTTAGAGGGAACGAATGTACTTGCATCTGAAGCGTTCACAACCGGCGGCGCACTGGTTACCGTTGTAGGAGGTGATGTTACTACCTTAGCAACTGCTGGCACTCTAGCTCAATTGACTGTTCGTGTTGTTGATCCAGTAAGCTGGACCAAGGCTGTATGGATCGGTGGTGACCCTGGAAATGTCTATCGTATAAGTCCAACCTTTATTACCTTACTCAAACGCTCTATAGTATGGACTCAGGGATATGCCATTTATAAGGATTATGGTCACTCGCTTGTTCTGAGAATGGATGATCCGGGAGCGGCACAATCTGCTTATCTAGACTCATGGCATAATCCTCAACTAAGCCAGTCAAATATCCAGAGTAATATTATCGCTCCATTACAGGCGCATAACGCTAAATTAGACGTCACGGCCGTGCCTGGCTATCCGTGGATTCCCGATCATTCAATCATCCATTCGGGGACGGTTAATTTTATTGATCCTTTTGGCAACACGCAGAATATAGTCTCGACCTATGTAGGATTGCACGATGGGATTAACGCTAGTGTGATCGAGGTACAGAGTCATGGTCTGACACATCAGGTGCCCGATCTCGATACCCCTATTGGAGGTAGCACAAATTGGTGGGACGGTACCACTTTAGGTGAATGGGCAAACGTAGACTGGTATCGTGAATTCTATGACACACGCCGCAACCAGGCAGTTGATAGTGCAACCCAACTAGCCCGCCTTCAGCAGTCTTCTGATTGGATCCTTCAAGATTTTGGTACTCGTCCGCTTGCATTTGTAGCACCGGGGTATTTAATCTCCGGCGACCTCTTTGTATCGAGCCAACTTTATACCTCAAACGCGATTACGATCACACTCACTGGTGCCCAAGATCACAATTTCACTTATCTAACATGGTGGGGAGCAGTTCCAAATGGCCCATGGTCTCAACTTGGAACAATTAATACTGATTCAAGTGGCAATGGTCAGGCGGTATATACTACCAGCTTGGGAGCAGGTGGCTCGAACTGGTATTTTGTGGTTAATAATGCATCTGGCACGCAGTTCATTGGTGGGCCAGTGACCGTGAATGGTAATTTCAGTTTCGCACTACGTGATGACCCTGCAATGTCTGCTCAGGAACATCTATGGTTTCCTGGTGCTGGCGAGTCACTTACTCAAGGCAGTGTAGTTGGCGCGTATCGATATGCCTACACCCCACCACATAAAGCAACCTACTATACATACACGCTTGCGGCTCAGACTGGATACGGGCTAGCCAACGACGCATCTTCCTATTATTTAGGTACGGACTATGTGATTGGCTTACCTGTCTGCGTTACAGGCGAACACGAATTAGCGGGGAACTTTGCAAGAGGTGTTCCTGCAGTGTTCGACTTTCATGATCGGGATATAGCTCTTGACGCAAATTTCCTATCTAATTGGCTAAATTCAATTGACGCAGCATACCCAGGCGTTCATTACATCTACATGAACGAGTGGTCTGCTTACATGCACGCACAGGTTGGTGCCTCGGCACCGACAGCTGGAAGGATGGACCTCTCCTTTACTTACGATAGTTATTATTCTCGATACTTTAGCAATCACACCTCCACTTGGACACTCCATCTTGCTGACGAGACATTGGCAGATCTTCGTAATTTAGGAGATACGATGGATGTTATTGTGGATGGAGTAGTTGTCAACACTATTGACCCTGACCTCTATTTCAATGAAACCCAAAGTCTAACGGTGCCATCAGGAGCTGGACCTCACTCAATTATTTTTAATGCCCAAGGGCCTACACCTGTGATGGTATCTTCCTTTACGGGCAAGGTTTTTCTGAACAATGTCAGATTGGATTGGGAGACTGCTACTGAGGTTGGAGTTGTTGGTTTTAATGTCTATCGGTCGGATTCGCAGGATGGCATAAAACAGAAGTTAAATTCTGATATCCTCCCGGCTCACAATGCTGGTCAGATGATAGGTACATCCTATCAATTCAACGACACTGTCCAACAAGGTCAACATTACCACTACTGGCTAGAGCTGGTCACGATTGATGCTAATCAAATGATCGACCCTGTCGTACTTGATCCAAATTATTGGACCGTTTTACCAACGATCCGGCGCTGAGCATTATTTCCAAAATATCAAGCTAGCTCATTGGGGCTGCCTATATACTTGATGGCAGCCCCGAATTGTTTTTGTGTCTACTAATTCGTGAAAGGCGCATAGGTACCCATATTTTCGGACGAGAAGCAGGTGTATTTATTTGTGTCCTTCTTGTTTATTTTTCGTGCCATTCGTGATCTAAAATTCCTGGAAGGTTGATTTCTCCTCTCTCATTTTCATTTTTTAGAAAATATCATCCCGGATGTCTTATTCTGGGAGAGGCGAGGCTGGTGGGGGTGGTCTCATATTCATGAAAGCTTTGTGGATGGTTTTTTCGATGTGAGTTGGGCAGGACAGATGCGTCACAAAACTCTAATCTTAAAACTTCTTATACCTCTTGTGGGTAATTACTCACCCCTACGCGATTTAAACATTTTCTGGTAAGATGCGCGTATGGGAAAAACGGATCTTGAGACATTTTCAAAAGACGAATTAATCGAACTTATCTTGGCACAGTATGAACAACTGACCAAACTTCAAGCGG
>JBGPBQ010000354.1:0-2999 GCA_041481345.1 Anaerolineae bacterium | reverse complement strand
ACCTTCTTCTTCCTGTTTGTTTCGGCGGCACTAATGTCGATCGATTCCAACCTGGAAGAAGCAGGGGACCTAATGGGAGCCAGCCGTTGGCGTATCCTGCGCAAGATCACCTTGCCGCTCGTACTGCCGGCGATCCTTTCGGGTGTCATCATGACCTTTTCCAAAGTGATGGGTACCTTCGGGGGGCCGAATCTTTTAGGCTCGCCAGTCAGATACTATGTCGCTGCCACCATGATCCGCGGCAGTTTGGCGGCTGGAGAGGGAGGGGATGCCTTCGTGCTGGCGATTGTGCTGATCTTGTTTGCCATCACTACCATTTACATCAACCAGAGGCTGGTCGGCACACGCCGGAGTTATGAAACGATCGGCGGGCGCGGTTTTGTAGCGCAGGTGAGCAAGCTGGGGAAAATGAAACGTGCCTTTCATATCGCAGTGATAGTTTTCCAAATCCTGGTCATTGCCGTTCCTCTCGGCCTTTTGCTTCTCAACACATTAATGCTGGTCGATGGGAATTACAGCATCAGTAATTTCACCTTACAACACTGGGTTGGAGCGGCTAATACACACTATAACAGTGGGGAGCCAGGTGTTCTGCTCAACCCGAAGATCTGGAAAACTGCGTGGAACTCGATCAGGTTATCCCTCTCTACAGCCTTTTTCACCGCCGCCTTAGGCGTCATACTCGGCTACGCCATCGTCAAGGGCAGGGGCACCCGGCTTTCCAAGCTTGTGGAGCAACTGGCCTATATCCCATATGTCATCCCAGGGATCGCCTTTGGCGCGGTGTATATTGCCATGTTCGCCAGGAAGTTAGGACCACTCCCGCCTCTGTACGGGACCTTTGCCTTGCTGGTGATCGTCTCGGTGTCCAAACATCTTCCCTACTCTTCCCGTTCAGGTGTCTCGGCCATGATGCAGGTCGGTCGGGAATTGGAAGAAGCCGGTATGGTAGCAGGCGCTAATGTATGGCAGCGTTTCAGGCGCATCATCTTCCCACTCACCAGAAGCGGCTTTATGTCCGGTTTTTTAATGACGTTTATCACCACCATGCGCGAACTGTCCCTGATCATCCTGCTGGTTACACCAGCTACGCAGCTACTGGCTAGCCAAACCATGTTCTATACTGAAAATGGAGACGCCCAGATGGCGAATGTGGTCATTCTGATCCTGGTCGCCATCGTTGTGATTGGCAATTTTATCATCGGAAAGTTCAGCCGAGGTGGTAGTCTTCGAAAAGGTCTAGGAATGTAGTGAGAGGAAATCATGAGCACAACCATCACAATTAAGAATCTCAGCAAGCATTTTGGTAAAGTGGTTGCACTTGACAACGTCAGCCTGGTCATCGAACCGGAAACATTCGTGACCTTGTTGGGTCCTTCCGGGTGTGGTAAGACCACCCTACTGCGTTGCGTGGCCGGTCTCGAAGACCCAGATGGCGGCGAGATTTACATCGGCAGTAAACTGGTATTCTCCCACCCGCAGGGTATATCGCTGCCCCCGGGCCAGCGCGAGCTGGGACTGGTCTTCCAGAATTATGCTCTGTGGCCGCATATGAAGGTGGATAAAAACATTACCTTCGCCCTGGAAATCCAAAAAATGCCCAAGGCTGAGATGGAAAAACGGGTAAAAGAATCCCTCAAAGAAGTGCAAATGGAAGGCTATGAGGACCGTTATCCACGGGAAATGAGCGGCGGGCAGCAGCAGCGTATTGCCCTGGCGCGTATGCTCGCCTATCGACCCAAGGTATTCCTGATGGATGAACCCCTCTCCAATCTGGATGCCCGCCTCCGTATGGACATGCGTGCCGAGCTCAAGCGCCTGCACCATATTTCCGGAGCCACCACCATCTACGTCACCCACGACCAGGTCGAAGCGCTGACCATGTCATCGAATATTGCAGTGATGAAACTAGGCGTGATTCAACAGTTCGATACCCCCGATAAGATCTACCATTACCCAGGCAACTTATTTGTTGCTGATTTCATTGGCAACCCAAAAGTGAACCTGTTGGACGGCATAGTAAGTGGTAAAAATTTCGTCGACGTCGGAAAATTCAAGATACCCGTCGATACTAATAATGCAACTGGTAATGTAGTGGTCGGCATTCGACCCGAAGACATAGCCATCTCGGCTCAGCCCGTCTCTGGGGCGGTGGAGTTCAGCGCGTATTCCGTCTTGCCCTCTGGAGCCGACTCGACGATTATCGCCCGTCAGGGTGAGGTGGAACTTACTATCAAAGTCATGGGTATCACCAAGGTCAAGATGGATGAAAAGATCTGGCTCTCATTTGATCCTCAAACATTAAATCTTTACGATAAAGCGAGTGGAAATTTAATCATCTCTAATAATTGATAATGAATCATACTTGTATTGTTACTTATCGAACAATGGAGGCGTCGAGAAGTAATAATTGGAATTTTTTTCGATTGTACCTAATGTAATGGGAGAAAAAACTTGAAAGGAGGAGTATTAGACAGAATAAGAAATATACATGGTATATCACTATTTATAAATCGTTTTCAATCTACCAACCAGTAAGGAGGATGTAATGAAGATTTTTGTAAGGATTTTAACGATTTGCATCGTATTCAGCTTTATTGCCAGCTGTGCATCTACTCCGACGGCAGCTCCTGTCACACAGGCTCCATCACAATCTACTCAACCCGTTGCCGCTGAACCAGTTCTCACAGCCAATGAGCAATGGGCCAAGGACAATGGTCTCGGCCCATACCAGCCCGCCACCGATGACTGGGCAGCTATTGAAGCCGCCGCAAAGCTGGAAGGGTCAGTGTGTGTTTATGCCAATTCCTCCAAAATTACGAAATTAGAGGAACCCTGGAACGCGTTATACCCGGACATCAAGTTTGATTGCGGTGACACTGATAGTATCGACGTCAAAATGCGCGCCGAGCAGGAAGCCGGGAATGTGGTCGGGGACGTTTGGTTCAACAGCGATGGTCACATCCTGTATGGGGAATTTGTACCCAATGAATGGCTTT
>JBGPBQ010000353.1:0-3040 GCA_041481345.1 Anaerolineae bacterium | reverse complement strand
TACCACGTGCCCGCGACTTTGCAACGCGCGGATGATGAGCTCCTTGTGGGATGGCGAGAGTTTAGCAAACACCGAGACAGTTTCAGCCGCTTCGGTAAGCTGCTCCGCACTCATCTCCTCAATCTCGCTGCCTAGCACGATATGCTCAACCGGAAGTCCAACCTGTTGGCAGATATATCTGGTCACCACATCATTGTCACCAGTCAGAATTTTGACCGCTACACTGTGTTCGTTTAGCTTGCTCAAAGCCTCGGGGGCGGTACTCTTCGGCGGGTCGAGAAAAGCCATGTATCCCAGCAAGGTCAGATCAGATTCATCCTGGACGGTGTAGTGTGGTTCATCATTTACTCCAGGGAATAGCCTATAAGCCACTGCGATGACCCGAAAGCCCTCTGAATTCAACTCTTGAACACGCTTCTTGCGATGTTCATCGTGTTCTGGAAGAACACCGAGCACCTCGCCGTTGATCTCGACGTGCGTAGAGAGGTGCATGATTTCCTCCACCGCGCCTTTACAGATCAGGATTTGCTGTTCCTCGCCGGTAGGTAAAACCGTTTCTACAATTACCGACATGCGTCGGCGTTGGAAGTCGAAGGGGAGTTCGTCAATCTTGCAATAGTTTTCATCCACCATGAGCTCATCGTTCAAGTTCCTATGATCAAGAATAGCCTCATCCATCAGGTTCTTTAAACCAGTTTGGTAATAGCTGTTCATATATCCATAGTGCAAAACCCGATCGCTGGGGTTGCCCTTCACATCCAGGTGTTTTTCCAAAACGATCTTGCCTTCTGTGATCGTACCAGTCTTGTCTGTACAAAGCGTATCCATCGCGCCGAAGTTCTGGATGGCGTTCAAACGCTTGACGATCACCTTCTTGTGTGACATGGAGATGGCCCCTTTAGACAGATTGACTGTGACGATCATGGGCAGCATCTCAGGGGTGAGACCAACCGCTACCGCCAGTGCAAACAGGAACGCCTCGAGCCAGTTTCCCTTGCTTAGCCCATTGAACAAGAACACCAATGGCACCATAACTAGCATGAAGGTGATCATCAACCAGGTAAAGCTGGCGATACCCTTGTCGAAGCTGGTCACTTCCCGCTTGCCGGCGATACTGGAAGCCAGTGATCCGAAGTACGTCTCACCACCGGTAAGAACTACCACAGCCACACCAGTGCCACTTTCCACGTTGGATCCCATGAAACAAAGATTCCCCATTTCAAGCGGGTTTTTGGTAGATTCGTCCACCACTGTGGGAATCTTCTCCACGGGAAGGGATTCACCTGTAAGGGCAGACTGGTTCAGGAACAAGTCCTTGACTGAGATGACGCGCACATCTGCAGGGACCATATCCCCGGCAGAGAGCGTGATAATATCGCCCGGCACCAAATCTTTGAGTGGAATCTCCTGGCGTTTGCCGTCACGGATCACCGTGGCGGTCGTGGTCACCATTGCCTGGAGTGTTTCCGCAGCTGAGTCAGCACGGCTTTCCTGAAAGTAACGCAGCACAATTCCTAACACCACCATCAGGAAGATTATGATTGTAGCGCGCAGGTCGCCGGTGAGCAATGAAATGACTCCAAGCACTACCAATAGGATAACCAGGGGATTCTTGACGTTATCCCACAGACGCATTAGCCATGTCTGGCGCTTTTCTTTGGCGACAGCATTGGGGCCATATTCTTCCAGGCGAGTCTCAACCTCTTGTGGACTGAGGCCACTGGATGTGGTATTCAACTGCGTGAGCGAAGTGGTAGCATCTACGCGGGCGGCATCCACCAACTTCTTGGAAATTTGAAATCCGTTCTTGCGCCTAGGTCCCGTCTGTTGAGTTGGGGTCGTGTTTTTATTTGCGAAGAAACCCATCGTGCCTCCAAATAAGAATTGAAACAGAGTAAAACCCGGTTTAATCAGGGATACAACCCTGATCCCTACCGTGTGAAATTCAACTCGACGTCGTCGATTGGACGACCGGGGACCACCAGTCGTTTAAAATAAGCTACCTGGTTATCGAGCAACAAAGAATCGTGATGCTCGGATGTAGCGCCAACTTTAACTGTCACAAGCTCCCAACTACTTCCGCCGAGCAGCCCGATTACCTTCAACCAGGGATCAAACGCGAATGACTGTTCCATCGTACTGATTTCCCGTTCAATCACGTCCCCTTGGCTACCCATGAACCATATCTTCACAGCATAGGCGTATGTGTGCTGGTGGACATTGTAGTAGCTGTCCATACAATACAACCGGCAGTATTCCCAACAAGGTTGTTGTTCCATAGGATTCTCCTGCATCATTCAATAAACCGGTGCTTCAATCCAATTATATCCTGGTAGGTCACCATCCCGAAAAGATTGTCATCATTATCAGTGATATACACAGCTTTCTAAGACCTACACCTTCATATCTGCAAAGACCGGTCTCCAGGGTATCCTGGGCACCGGTCTGGCGAGGATTCTTGAGAATTGATCAGCTTTTTGGTTGAAGAGATTTTAGATCGATCGGGATCGGAGTGAGAATATCATCCACCACGCGAGCTGCCTCCTCCTGTGTGCCTGGAATATAGTGAGCATAAGTGGTCATTAAGATTGCGAGGGAGTGACCTAGCATCCCAGCCACGATGATCGGATGAATCCCACTCCTTCGGATCAGACTGTTGTGGGTTAGAATTACCCCGGATTGCCTTCCCTTGCTTCATGCTGCTGGTACAGTTGGGTACAATTGGGTACAAATATGCTCTAAACAGCATGGTAATAATGTAATTTCCTAGACGTAATAGACGCTTCTGTTAGCTTTTTCTCGACCATTTAATACATCGCACTGAAGAGGTCAATGGTCCGAATCCCATCAGGTCTACCAAACCATTCTAACAAATGATCTCGTTTGGGTCGATAGCCGCTCCGGCTGAAGTATCGTTGCAGCTCCTAATTAATAGTAGATTTTTATCTATCAATCACTTGTCTTATCTCCGTTATGTGGGACATTTGTCCCTCCCACAACGGGACATCTGCCTATCGCCTTTGAAGCCGTAATCATGTAT
>JBGPBQ010000352.1:0-3075 GCA_041481345.1 Anaerolineae bacterium | reverse complement strand
CGGGTCTATTGCTTGATTCGATTACGGTTGCGCTAGACAATGTGCAGCCCACTCCACCCGTGAACGTTGTTTATACCGATGATTGGGCACCTATTGAGTGGGTTACCAACCGTATGGTTTTGAGCTACGTGCTCTTCGGCGATTTGCAGGAAATTGGTCATTAACTTATTGTGTCTTTCCAATAGAGAATGAGGGATATACTACCATGAAAGTCTTATATAAATGCTTATCCTGGTTGGTAGCACTCGTCCTGCCGATCGTCATTATTCTTTCGGTTGTCCGATTGGTGATCAATCCAGGGTACCTGATATTCGAGTACCACACACCCGGCTTTCCAGCCGATCCATACGGTTTTTCCCTACAGGATCGCTTGACTTATGGGAAGCTCGCCGTCGATTACCTGGTTAATTCAGCCGGTATATCCTTCCTGGGTGATCTGCGATTCCCTGAAGGGCAACAGGCACCCCCACCAACCTGCCAGGAGATGAACGATTGTACTCACTTATATAACGATCGTGAACTTCAGCATATGCTGGATGTCCAGAACGTCGTCGAAACCGCAATGCGTGTTTTGATAGTAAGTCTGGTGGTGCTGGTGATACTGGCGTTGTGGGCATGGATAGGTCAATGGTTTACAACTTATTTGAAGGGATTGCAGCGCGGTGGGATCGTGACGCTGATTTTTATCGGATTGATTATCCTATTCGTTTTGTTTGCCTTTGATTATCTATTTGTGCTTTTCCATGAATTATTCTTCAAGGCAGGCACCTGGACTTTTCTGTACAGCGATACTCTGATCAGACTCTTCCCGGAGCGTTTCTGGCAGGATACATTCCTGGTGGTAGGAGGGTTATCAGCCGTTTTGGGACTCCTGTTCTACTTTGGGATGAGATCGATTCTCAAGAGGCAGGAAGCCAAGAGTGCTATCAAAGAAGTCCCACCCATACCATAAACAGGGTGGGACTTATAGGTTGAAAGCCAAATACAATACGCTAAGAGTTATTGTTGATCGTTACGCAAATAAGAGCGATCTTGCGCAGTATTTCCTTTAGAGGAAGCTCGTCACTTAGGGTACAACACCTGGTTCATTATTTAGCTTTTCCCTGATTGGCTACCGCTTCAGCAGCTTTTCGCACAGTTTCAGGATCTCCCAGGTAGTAATGCCTGATGGGGTGTAATTCCTGGTCGAGCTCATAGACTAATGGGATCCCGGTGGGGATGTTCAGATCGACTATTTCCCTCTCAGGGATATTGTCTAAATACATCACCAATGCCCGCAGGCTGTTTCCATGGGCGCAGATGACCACCCGTTTCCCAGTCTTCACCGTGGGCGCGATTGTGCTGTGCCAGTATGGCAGCATCCGCTTGACTGTATCTTTGAGGCATTCCGTGCGCGGCAGATCGACGGGAGATAGATTGGCATAGCGGCGGTCAAACCTTGGATGGCGTGGGTCATCTAGCTCCAGGGCAGGCGGTTGGATGTCGTAGCTCCTGCGCCATAACTTTACCTGCGCTTCACCGAATTTCTCCGCCATTTCGGCTTTATTAAAGCCTTGTAAAGCTCCGTAATGGCGCTCATTTAGCTGCCAGGCATTGATCACAGGCAGCCATTCCAGCTCCATCTCTTCCATGACAATCCACAGTGTTTTGATTGCCCGCCTTAAAACGGAGGTATAAGCCAGGTCAAAAGTATAGCCGCCTTCACGTAGTAATTTGCCTGCCTCATGGGCTTCGGTTTCACCCTGTGCAGTCAAACCGACGTCAGTCCAGCCGGTAAAGAGGTTCTCCAAATTCCAGGTGCTCTGCCCATGGCGGATTAGGACTAGTTTATAAGTGGGGTCCATAATTATTCCTTATCTCGTTGACATAATAAACGTCTCCCAGGCAATGATCCTTTCCCTGTGGAAAGTGATTATGCAAGGAGACGTTAATTTGTATAGATCAATCTTGCTTTATATTACCGGATCGCCTGCTCGGTGTCAGGGTCAAACAGGTGCATATTGCCCATGTTGAAGACGATCTGGATTTTTTGACCCATCTTTGCGTTCGTGCGTGGGTCCACCCGGGCCACATAGTTATGCTCTCCGCTTCGGATGTAAAGCTGGATCTCATTTCCCATCAGCTCAGTCACATCCACTATACCTTCAACCGCTTGGGGGATGATCCCTGGCGGTAGGAAGTTGGGATCCTGGATATCTTCAGGTCGTACACCCATGATGACTGGATGGTTGACGTACTTGGAAAATACATCCTTTTTTGCATCAGGAACCTCAACCTTGAAGGCGCCACCATCAACAAACAACTTGCCATCTCCCTGTACTAAATTTGCCTTGAAGAAGTTCATCGAAGGCGAACCGATGAACCCAGCAACAAAAAGGTTGTCCGGATGGTCATACAACATCTGAGGTGTATCCACCTGTTGCAATAAACCTTTGTTGATCACCGCGATTCGTGTTGCCATGGTCATGGCTTCGATCTGGTCATGGGTAACATATATGAATGTCGTCTGCAGCTGCTGGTGGAGCTTGCTCAGGTTGGCGCGGGTTTCCACACGCAGCTTAGCATCCAGGTTCGAGAGTGGCTCATCAAACAAGAAAACCTTTGGCTCGCGCACGATTGCCCGACCGACTGCCACACGCTGGCGCTGTCCACCGGAGAGCTGGCGCGGTTTTCGATCCAGCAGGTTCTTGATCCCCAGGGTTTCTGCTGCATCATTCACCCTTTTCTTGATCTCTTCTTTTGGGGTCTTGCGTAATTTCAAGCCGAACGCCATATTGTCATATACGCTCATGTGGGGATAGAGTGCGTACGATTGGAACACCATGGCGATATCCCGGTCTTTTGGAGCCACATCGTTCACTACCCGGTCGCCGATCAGGATTTGTCCTTCGGTGATCTCTTCAAGACCTGCCAGCAGGCGCAGAGCTGTGGTTTTACCGCAGCCGGAGGGACCAACCAGAACCAGAAATTCCTTATCTGCAATTTTCAGGTTTAGGTCGCCGACTGCTGTGACATCACCAAAACGCTTTGATACACTATCATACGTGACACTAGCCATCAGATTTTCTCCTTTCG
>JBGPBQ010000351.1:0-3138 GCA_041481345.1 Anaerolineae bacterium | reverse complement strand
TTTTGTTTTTCACCAACAATCACAACCTCAATCACATCATTTGGTGATGACGCCTCACCACATCGGGCGGTATCCTTTGGCAGATAAACAACGAAAGGATAAACGCGAGGCGCATAATGAGTGACAAACATACATTCGAAGAAAAACATAACCAGCATCAGTGCTACGAAATCCGCCTCAAGGGACACCTGGATGACCGGTGGGCTGACTGGTTTGAGGGCCTGATCATCACGCTGGAAGAGGATGGCGATACGCTTTTAACCGGTCCGGTGATTGACCAGGCCGCGTTGCATGGCTTGCTCAAAAAAGTGCGTGATTTGGGGATCCCGCTGCTTTCAGTAAATCTCGTTCAATCTCAACCCAAAAAGGAGTAGAAAAAATGAAAGCGATTGTATACACAAAGTACGGCTCGGCCGATGTCCTGCATCTCCAGGAGGTGGAAAAGCCCACCCCAAAAGACAATGAAGTGCTGATCAAAGTTCATGCCTCATCTGTCACTGCTGGAGACTGCAACGCACGCGGTTTTGTCTTTGTCCCGCCTGGCTTTGGTTTCCTGTCACGCGTAATGTTTGGCCTTCGGAAACCCAAGCAACCTATCCTCGGAACGGAATTGTCGGGCGAAATTGTCCAAGTTGGCAAGGATGTCAAACTGTTCAAGCAGGGTGATCAGATCTTTGGCATAAGTGAAAAATTTGGCGCGTACGCCGAATACGCCTGCATGGCTGAAGACGCCAGCCTGGTCATGAAACCAGCTAATTTAACCTGCGCAGAAGCAGCTGCAATTCCATTTGGTGCCAGCACCGCACTCTATTTTTTGAGGGATATGGCAAAACTTCAATCCGGGAAGAAGGTTCTCATTATTAGTGCTTCGGGCTGTACCGGTGTTTATGCTGTCCAGCTCGCCAAATACTATGGGGCTGAAGTTACTGGCGTGTGCAGTACGAGGAACCTGGAAATGGTACTTTCACTTGGGGCAGACCATGCCATCGATTACACGAAAGAAGATTTTACCCAGAACGGCGAGATATATGATGTTATTTTTGATATGGTCCCAGGCAAGTCTTCGTTTTCACGCTACAAATCGTCCCTTAAACCCAACGGGCTATATCTAGCCGGGGCAGGTGGTTTGAATGTATTTGCTCAAATGGCCTGGACTTCGCTGACCGGAGGCAAGAAAGTGATCGCCGGGATGGCGCCCCACCGTGTAGAAGACTTGGTTTTCCTCAAAGGGCTGCTTGAGACTGGGAAACTCAAACCGGTGATTGACCGGCACTATCCCTTGGAGCAGACCGCCGAGGCGCACCGCTACGCAGATACGGGACGTAAACGCGGCAGTGTGGTCATCACGATCGCGGAACAGGAGGGCTCATCTCATGGATAAAAAAATTATGCTATCCGCAACCTGGTTGGTCGTCACGCTAATTTATCTGTATGGTGATGTCTTGCGCATCTACTATGGAGGCGACAAGGCAAAAATGTTGGCTGGCATGAATTTAAACCAGTTCGTTTGGCTGGGAATCGCGGTTTTGATGTTGATGCCCATCCTGATGGTTTTCCTGACCCTAGTATTGCCGCAACCTGCGAGTCGCTGGGCGAATATCATCGTGGCCGCCTTCTTTTTCCTGTTCAACCTGGTTGGCTTGCCCACCTATCCACCGTTATTTGACAAATTCCTGCTGGCGGTCAGCATAGGGTTCAATGTGGTCACGATCTGGTATGCGTGGAATTGGAGCTAACATCGTGGAGTGTGCTAAGCATTATGGCTGACTACCCCACGCAGGGATTGATTCTTCAAAATCTAGAACAACAGAAGGATGGAAAGAATGAAAAGGATCTTTATAATCACAATTATATTGATGGCGATAACAGCCTGCACAGGACTCCAGTTGGAGACAGCTGAACCGACTACTACGATCATACCTCCGTTGAATATGCCAAATCCTGCCTCGGTCTATTGCGAGAAGAACGGTTACACGTTCGAAATTCGCACTGCCGCTGATGGCAGCCAAAGCGGAGTATGTGTTTTTCCAGATGGCAGCACCTGCGACGAGTGGGCTTATTACCGGGAAGAGTGTGGTCCTGCAGTGGAAAATAGCCCAACACCTGCTACGACCCTTGAGGCAACCAAAGAAGTGGGTGGTGGCAGTTCAGGAGGAAATGCCTCGGGTGGATACATGCCGACCGGCGCTACGGAAGAGTTAGCCGATTGGTGGGGTGTTATCAAGGGTAATGCACCAGGTGCAGAGTTTGATGACTGCTTCGAGCGGCAAGATCTGGGGCAGATCATTTATTTTGGCATCGATTCTAGAGATCCAGCGGTAGAATCCCAGATTATAGCGCTGCGCAACACTGGTAAGATCGTCCATCTTTATGGTACTCTAGTTAGCAATGTGCCTGACTGCAACGGCTCGCAGATACAGGTGGATCGCATCGAGGTCGAAGATTAACCATCAATCAAAAAATAATGGAGGTGTCAAGTTGGATTGACACCTCCATTATTAAAAAAGGTCTGTGGGTAAGACTGTTTCCTATTCAAAATACCGATTTACAGTATATGTATTGCACTCGATGTACTTGATCAAATCCTCAGGCTTGACGCGTCGTAATTTTCCAATCCGAACAGTAGGGATTTCACCTATTTGCATAAAATCATATGCCCTCGAGCGGCTGATGTTCAATATTTCGGCCACATCTTTAGCTTTTAGAAGTGTGTTGATTTTTAATACATTATCCTGGAACTCCCTATCTTTATACATTTTGATCTCCTTTTCTATTTACTTGGTTTGGTTAGTATGTTATTTACTGATTTAAATATTGGTATATTCCTGCACCATAACAGTGAGGAAAACTGGTTATTACTTGACCCTAAGGATGGAGTTGATTCTGATGGTTAGGGACTTGTATCAAAGTAATCCATCAACCGGATCAAGCAAGATATTTTGCCTCAGGACAGGGGGGACCTGCATTTCCTTCTTCATGCCATTTGCAACCCATTTGCAACCATTTGCAACCAGAGCTGTCTGGCATGGTAAAAAATCAACTTTAGGGCGGTTTAACCCCCATTTTTACGGATTTTACGGGGGTAAAACCACCTTACGTAGGCTGCGGATGTGGCGGATTGCCCCTCCCTCATCAATC
>JBGPBQ010000350.1:0-3168 GCA_041481345.1 Anaerolineae bacterium | reverse complement strand
GAGAGATGAATCCGCCATTTGTCGGATCAGCCTGCCACTCAGCCCACTTGTCCCAGATGAGTTGTGGGATGGTCGGCTCGTTGATGTGATGGTACTGCCAGATATACCCATCCGGGTCGAGCACGGCCACTTCCCAATACAAATCCCAACCAGGATTATAGTTCTCAATGTTGATCACCTGCCCACCGGACTGGTTGAAAACGTTCGTTCCCCACATTTTCATCATGTCCATGCCGTGATGGAAGTAGGGCGAACCTCCATAGTCCTGATACGACTGCATGCTCCACCCGATAGAGTCGAGCTCAAAAGGCCAGGCATATACGCCGTGATCGAACAAATTCGGATTACCGGTTGCCAGGTTCAGGTAGGCCGGGTGCCATGCCTGCTCGATCTGCTCATCGAGCTGGAGGTTTGCCTGGTGGATACCTGGGGTCGTGTGCAGGGAGACGCCTGCATTGGTCTGGGCTAATGCGACCGTTGAGACGGTTGGTCCACTCCCAGCGCTGGTCGCAAGGATGACGACCAGGAACAGTATAGCTAAGTAACGCCTTGAGTGAGAACAACCTGGCGTTTTGGCGACGATGAGGTGCATGGTTGGCTCCTTTTACGGTTGTTTGAGACCGCAATTGTATTCCGGGGAATATTGAAAATATATCACTTCTGCTTGCCGGCGTCAACGCGGCAACGTGTTAAACATCACAAGCGGAACGATACCTTGTCCAGGTACGGAAAATCTTCCGGGGTTACGTGCAGCCTGAAGAGAGGTGTTACGGGATCAACGCTGCCCCACTCTTCGATTTCAGCATTGAACCAATCGAGCATAGGATTGTGGCGGTGGTCGGGAAAGTCTGACGCACGTGCAATGTAGATCATTCCATCGGCAAAAGGTGGGTCACTTCTACATGCCGCGGGGAGATCGAAGTGATAATACTTGATGCGCTTACTACCAGTGCCAAGACGAACACAGTCATTCTCGGTCAGGTGGCATTTTGATTTATCCAGGATGGCGAACCAGATCGCCCAGATGCCATCAGGAGAGCAGAAAATCTGCTGCCTGTTCCCGAATTCGCTCAAGTCCTGGCTGTACCTGATCGGCTGCAGCACGGTCAGATCTTGCGTCACAGAGCCATGGGCAACATATCCACTCCAATCACAGATGTAGTTCAGGAAATCAGCTTTGGGATAGGGCAGCTGGTAATCAATGAGATGATTTTGTCCAGATTTAAGGGAGGCATCAAGCAGACCATCGAACAGGGATTGTTCTTCTGTTGGAAATGGTTGGACGTCTCTCCGGATCGGTGGAATCGGAGAAGCCCGGCGTTCGATCCGGTAAAGGAGACAGAACAAAGGATAAGCGATGACGGAAGGAAGATGCATAGACGACTATGGGGCGATGTAATTGATAGAATTTTTTCTTATTAATTTGCAGATTCCGGTTGCAATCGATGTCGCAGCTCATCAACGAAGCGGTTTGCGAATACCTCTGCATCCATATACCAGCGGGAAGTAATCAGGTTGCGATCGGAAAACACATATGGAGCTAACAGTCCCGGTCCGCTGACAAAATCCTCCGAATGCTCCAGGCATGCACGCACCTCATCGGCAACACACTGCGGATACATGATGTAACCGTGTTTGTGCAGCAATGCATCGATTCGATAGACCAATAGATCAAACGACTTGGGCAGTGCAGTTAGCCTGTGACCGTAAAGCACACTGTGTCCGGTGTGGGGATCAATTGTGCGTGCCAGCACCAGGATTCCGTGGCAGATTGCTCCAACCAGCTTCCCGTGCTGAAAGAACTCCACTACTTTACCCTGCAGCTCAGTGCTATCCAGGTACTGCCGCATGCGAAGGGCGTCCCCTCCGGGTAAGAGGATTGCCTCAAATTGATCGGGCTCAATATCTGAATAAGTGATGGGGTGCTGAAAGGATGGATCGTGGCTCATCTGTTCGTAGGCTGCCTGAGCTTTTGCTCCCGCGCTCACCAGCCCAGGGAGAGGCCCTTTCAATCTATTTTGGTCGGTTTGTGGTACGTTTCCGTGTTCAGTGCTGATCGTAACTTTCCAACCTTGATCAAGGCACGCCTTCCACGGAATTGACGCTTCGGTGGGATCAAAATCATAATCTGGTAACGGCATGAGGATATTTGGAACTATCCTGGCTGAGTTGCCACTGGTAGAAACCGTATTATCCATGATTTTTTCTCCTGTAGACAGAAAGTACAGAAGCCCTTATTGCGCTAATTAGCCAGCTTCTGTTTGGAGGGAGTTTGCGCTCTCGACCAGGTCGGAAAAGGTGCGGGCGAACCTCGCCGCTGGTGCGCCATCGACAATATCGTGGTCGAAACTCAACGTGACATGCAAACATTCACGCAGGGCAATGGCCCCTTTGTGAGCCATGGGTTTTTCAGCGATCCCCCCGACCAACATCCCAAGTGTGTATACAGATAAAAATCCGATTCCCCAGCCGGCACGCTTTCCGAACATGCCAAATGAGGACACTACCGTGGTACCGGCGACCTGCTTGACCCACCTGGGATTGAGCTTAATAATCCGCATGTATAGCAGCCTGGTGAAGCGCGGCATGCGCGAGCCGATTTTCACCGTCCGTTCCAGCTCACCCCACGGGTGTGGATCGGCTTGGACTGAGCGTATCTCTTCGCTTATATCTCTCACGGGCCTCGAATGTGCATTCCGGATCGTATGCGGAATCGCAACCGCCCCCGGGGTTGGTTCAACCAGGGTCGAGACGTCAACATCATGGAAGACGATCAGCCGGCCGCGGATGTCACGGTAAGCCTGGACTTCCGGATGGGTATGGATCGCCCTGGCATAGCTGGCGACGATGAACGCAGTAAATGATAGTGGTCGGCTATCGCTGCCTGACGTAGCTTTGAGAATGCGCCGGACATCGGTGACGTCCAGCTCCAGAAAGCCGTAGATAATATGGCGCTTTGCAGCCAGGTAGCCACTATCGACAATGACATTTCGGGTGGATGGGAATGGGAGGATGTCAAATGCCATGATAGCTAAACCTCCTTTAAAACGGTCGATTAATAAAGATTGCTGATTGGGTATTCGGAAGCAGATCTCATGGATATACTACGAAATCATTGGATGATACGGAACAATTCGATATGTCGAGATTGCTATAACAAATTGAATT
>JBGPBQ010000349.1:0-3170 GCA_041481345.1 Anaerolineae bacterium | reverse complement strand
CTGTGAACGGCAGTTCAAGCTATTATCAGGCATGTCAATGAAATCCACGCCTTATGTCCCCATCTGTTCCATATTTAGATTGGTTCCTTCTTAAGGAAGAAACGGCCTTTTTCATCTGGCTGTAGATCATTCACCAACTTGAAGAGAATTTCAAACCCTGGCCGTGGCTTGACCCAGGTGACCTGTTGCTCCTGGATTGAGCAAGCGACTTCCTGTAGCATTATCTGTACTAATTCGCGCTGTTCCTCGTGGGTTGCCTCTTGCCAGCTTTCGTTGAGGAATGGAACCCATGCTCAATAATCACAAAACCTACTTTTACAACCTCGCTACATGGTTTGATCTTGGATTAAAAGCTTTATCTCATTTATCAAGTGATTTCCAGATAAATTCATGATCAACAGGTAAGTAATACACCCTCACTCCTACAGCATTGAAAATGGCATTTGCGATAGCCGGTGCAGTAGGAATGCCGGCGATCTCACCCACCCCTTTAGCGCCGTAAGGTCCTTCTCGGGTTGGATGCTCCACGATAATGCTGCTAATTTCTGGCGTTTGTGTCATGGTGGGAATACGGTAGCGTGCCATCCTATCCGTGAATATCACGCCATTCTCGATAATGAATTTTTCTGTCAAAGCCCCACCCATCCCCATGATCACTCCCCCTTCGGCTTGACCTTGCAACCCGAGTGGATTCAGACATTTCCCCACATCATTGGCAGTAATCACTTGAAGCACTTTGACCTCTCCTGTGCGAATATCGACAGATACTTCAGCCGCCTGCGCAGCAAAGGAGTATGCAAAGTGAATATCGCCGCCTTCGTCTAGAGGTTTGGTATCCGGCGCCTGGTATGTATAGCGTACACAGGTCGAACGACCTTCTGCCTCCATCACCTTGACTATTTCAGCTAGCGGAATGGATTGGTTACCAACTTTCACCATATCTCCTGAGAATAGAATTCGTTCCGGGGAGATGTTGAATTTTTCAGTCAGCGCACCAGTGATCGCCTGGCGTAGGGTTTCGGCTGCCAGGCGAACAGCGTTTCCACTGACATAAGTCTGACGCGATGCAGTCGTTGCTCCACCATCCGGGGTCAGATCAGTATCCATTAACAACACATGGACTCTCAAGGGTGATATATTGAATTCCTCGGCAACGACCAGCTGGAGCACCGTGGATAGCCCTTGCCCTACTTCCGCTGAAGATGTACGCACTTCAAAGGATCCATCAGCTAATAATTCAACTTCAGCCGTGGCAGCATCTGTGGCACCGACCCCGAAGCCGGTATTTTTATAGGCAACTGCAAATCCCCAGGCTTTGCGCTTAGTGCCCTCAGCCCGCGAAATAAAAGGATGCTCTCCGCTGCGCTTTTTCATCTCAGTTTCAACTTGCTCAATACAATCAAGCAGACCTACACTTTCGCGCAATACTTGACCAGTGCTTGTTGTTCCACCCTCGCGCAGGGCGTTCTTCCGACGGAGCACAATTGGATCCATGTTCAACTCTTTAGCCAGGATATCGATCATACTTTCCATGGCAAAAGCCGATTGAGTGACTCCGAAACCGCGAAATGCGCCCGATGGGGGGTTATTGCTGTACATAGCATAACAGTCTGAGCTCACATTCGGGATATCATATGGCCCTGTGGAGTGTGTGGTGGCACGCTCCATTACCTTTTCACTCAGGGAGGCGTAGGCCCCGGCATCTCCAAACAATTCTGTCTCAACTGCGATTAAGCTTCCGTCCAGTCTGGCACCCGCCTTGACCCTGATTTGGGTGGAGTGCCGTTTGGGGTGTACCAGCATACTCTCGTGGCGGTCAAAAAGCAGTTTTACTGGCCGTTTGGTTGCTTGAGCAAGAAGGGCGGCGTGAATTTGCCCAGCGATATCCTCTTTACCTCCAAAGGCACCTCCTGCAAATTGACCAACAATTCGCACCCTTGCCTCAGGCCAGCCAAGTGCTCCGGCAACCTGTTCACGATCGGAGTAGGGTATCTGCGAACCAACGTAAACTTCCATTTGCCCTGCAGGTGTGAGCCGTGCAATGCTGCACTCTGGCTCCATGAAGAGATGCTCAGTTACCGGCATCAGGAAAGTATGCTCAAGCACCAGCTCCGCTTCTTCGAAACCGCGTTGGGCATTTCCTTTTCGGACCCGAATATGCTTTAGCAAGTTACCTGGCGCGTGAAGAATTGGGGCTTGAGGTTGTCGAGCTTCGAGCGGATTATTTATCACCGGTTGGGGTTCCAGGTCGACCGTGATGCAGTCTAGCGCTTTTGCTGCAATCTCATCTGTATCGGCGGCAACGAGAGCAATTGCATCCCCAACATATCGAATGCGCTCCCCTACCCCAACCAGGATTGGCCAATCAGGACGGACCAGGCCGTGGTTCTTTTTTGCCGGGAGGTTATCTGCAGTCAAAACAGCATGGACACCGGGAAGGGCTCGAGCTGTGCTGACATCAATATACTGAAGGATGGCATGAGGTACCCCAGCCCGTTTGACCCGCGCGTAAAGCATTTGATCAAATTTCAGATCATCCGTAAATTTCGCTTCACCAGTGACTTTCTGAACTGCATCCGGGCGAACCTGGATTGTCCCTATTTGGTGATGTGCTTGACCTTGGGATACTGTTCCGTCTGAGGAAACAGGTTTTTGGTGATGAAGACCATTGGAGAAAGCTAGAATAGCGCGCTCGATGGCTGGGTATGCTCCACAGCGGCATAATACGCCATTCAATGCCTGACGTATTTCTTCTTGTGAAGGATGCGGATTTCGTTTTAACAACGCATATGCGGTCATGATCTGCCCTGGGGTACAGAAACCGCACTGAACCGCCCCGTAATTTACAAAAGCCTCCTGGAGGGGATGCAATGTGTGCCCTTCAGGTAAATCATCTAGCCCTGAAGACAGACCTTCAATGGTAGTGATCTCTTTACCTTGTGCGCGAACTGCTGGATAGGTGCAGGATAAAACGGGTTCCCCGTTCACTAATACTGTACACGCGCCACACTCAGCTTCGTTGCAACCGACTTTTGTGCCTGTTAACTCCAAACGTTCGCGTAACAGGTGTGCCAGCATCTCTCCAGGGATCACCGGGAGTGAAAATGGATTTCCATTTACTTTTAGTGAGAGCATTTTATTCGAGCTCATAATCCATACAGCCCAGCTCT
>JBGPBQ010000348.1:0-3240 GCA_041481345.1 Anaerolineae bacterium | reverse complement strand
GCCAAACCAATGGCCATCAATGCATAAAGGCTTCCTATACTGATGGCGTTAATCGCTTGCTGAATAAGGAACTCAAATTGGGTCAAACTTATCATTTCGCCATACCTCCCAGGTAAAACTGTTCCAATGCGATGTTGGATTTCAGCTCGGCAGCAGTTCCGCTAAGCACCACCTGGCCGGTTTCCAGCAAGTAACAACGATCAGCAATAGCAATTGCCTGACGGGCATTCTGTTCTACGAGTAATATGGTCACGCCCTGTTGATGTAGCTGTTGGATAACTTTGAAGATTTCCTGGACGACGAGTGGCGCGAGTCCAAGCGAGGGCTCGTCCAACATCAACAGGCGAGGTTTTGCCATAAGAGCGCGCCCGATAGCCAGCATTTGTTGTTCGCCACCACTCAAGGTAGCTCCGGTTTGATGGACACGCGTTTTGAGCACTGGGAAAAGGTTGAAAACCCACTCCAGGTCATTTTTTACTTCGTCACGCTCTTTCCGTCGTACCGCCCCCATCCGAAGATTTTCCATCACGTTCAAATTGCCAAAAATTCGCCGTCCTTCAGGGCATTGGACAATGCCCTGGGCAACAATCCCTTCCGGAATTAACTTAGTCAGGTCAACATTCTGGTAGGTTACCGTGCCTGTTCGGGGGCGGATAATCCCAGAAATGGTCATTAGTGTGGTGGTTTTACCCGCTCCGTTTGCTCCTAAGATAGAAACTAGCTCCCCTTCATGGACCTCCAAGCTTACCCCTTTAAGAGCGTGAATATGCCCGTAATAGACTTCGATATTTTCAAGCTTGAGCATTTTCTTCTATCTTTCCCAGGTATGCTTCGATGACCTGTGGGTTATTGCGCACTTCGGCAGGTGTCCCTTCAGCAATGATTTCACCATTATTCAAGACCTGGATTCGCTCACAAAGCTGCATTACGATCGGCATATTGTGTTCGACGACAATAATCGTCAAATGATATTCATCGCGGATCCTACGGATGAGTTGGAGCACGTCCAGACTCTCCTGGAGACTCATCCCTGCTACCGGTTCATCCAACAGCAGTAATTTGGGCTGTAAAGCCAGGGCACGGACAATTTCCAGCTTTCGCTGATCACCGTAAGGCAACGATGAAGACAGCTGGTAAGGCTGGTCTTCCAAATTAAACAACAGCATCAATTCCATCGATTTGCTTGTCAGACGCTGCTCACGCCGGCGAAAAGAAGGCAGAGATACTAAGGTAGTGAACAGATTGTCAGAGTCATGCAACTGTTGGGCAGTTCTCACGTTTTCCATCGGTGTCATACTGGAAAACAGACGAACGCTTTGAAATGTCCTTCCAATGCCAAGCTTGGCTATTTTATCGGGGGGATATTTTGTAATATCCTGGCCGCAAAAACGAATCTTCCCATTGCTGGGTGGGATGTAGCCGGTAATCAAGTTAAACAGAGTGGATTTTCCCGCTCCGTTGGGACCAATGATGCCTAAAATTTCACCCTGGCGTAAACTCAGGTGGTAATTGTAAACCGCTCGGAGGCCTTTAAAGTTTTTGGAAAGGTTTTCAATCTGGAGCAAACCCTCATTATCCCTCGGTTGGATTTGATCGCTCATTGCTCTCCTTTCAGGAATAGGCAAGTCGTCGTAGATTTTTCCTAGGCTGTCACACCGACTTTTTATGCCTTTTTTATTTCCTGAATCATTAGCTGGATAACTTCTTCAACTTCAGCCTGGGCATGACCGGGGGTGTCCCAAGTCCGAAGATCTACAAAGATGTGTTCATGGGGCAAAATCGACCCAAATTCGAAAGAAGTTTTAAGCCCTAGGGTGGTAATAATTCTAGCCATAACACTATTCCTTAACAAATTGCAATTTCCAAAGACCCACCAGTAATGTAATAATGCGGCAGATAATTGCAAAACCTAACATATAATTCTACGGATTCCTAATATACTGCATCTTCACTGTTTATCATCGCTTAAAAGGATCAACTCTAGCTGTTCACTATGACATACACCCATGAATTATTTGGCTAACAGATCCTTCTAGCCAATCGGCCACTCCGGCCAGATTATTGAATATATAATCCGGTTGAAAAGGGGAGTCTTTCAAATCTTCGACTTTCGTTTCGCCGCTCAAGACCAAAACGGTGACAATACCACTCGTCTGACCAAGTGCAATATCCGTGTACAACCGGTCGCCTATCATGGCCAATTGGTTGACTTGTAGGTTCATCTTGACCGCCGCGGCATCTACGATAACGCGATTAGGCTTACCCACCACCAGGTCAGGTTGCTTGCCCGTTGCAGCCTTGACGAAGGCAATCATTGCGCCAACATCCGGCATAAAGCCCTTTTCAGTGGGACAGTTGAAATCTGGATGAGTAGCGATGTAAGGAACGCCCGCCCTTACAAAATCGCATAACGCCCACAGCTTCTGATATGTTAGGGTTGTGTCGAAGCCGAGCACTAGAAATTGTGGCTCCTGTTGTACGAGTTGAAAGCCATATTGACGGAATTCTGCTTCGAGGGATGGGGTACCGACCAAAAAAAGTTGGGCTCCTGGATGCTGGTCCCTCAAATAGAGTGCAGTAGCCTCTCCAGACGTCAACACCGATTCTTCGGTAATGGCAAGCCCAAGCTGATTGATCTTTTCCGCGTACTGGCGACGATGTTTGGAAGAATTGTTCGTGAGGAAGAGGAACTCTTTCTTTTGATCATGCAACAGGTCAATGAATCGCAATGCACCCTCAAGTAACCGATCACCCAGGTAGAAAGTGCCATCCATATCCAACAGGAAGCCACGAACCGTGCTCAGTTTCTCAATGCCGTCCATGATGTAAACCCATTTCAAATAATCACAGTTCTTATATCCCTTGTCCGTTGAGTCACAACGAACACCAGGAGAGGCTGAAAAACAACAGGGATTAACTTAACCGCCAAAATTGTACCACTTCCTAAATTAATCCCTATGGTAAAGATGGTGAAAACATATCTATAGCTGGTGCAGGGAGCACATATGCAGATGAGGTATGGCAGCTGAGCTGACCTTAACCCTTGTTCAAGCCCTCGATCAAGACCTGGGCAATGTTAAGACTTTAATATTTATCGCCACGACTCACCCATGCCAATGCATGCCTATTCTGTGTTGTGTTCAAGAATTTCGCGTTTGATCCTGGTAATTTTAGTCGTATTGATTTTTATTGCTGTTGTGTTATGATTCGTTGGCTAAAAATAAAGTAAAGGAGACTAAT
>JBGPBQ010000347.1:0-3263 GCA_041481345.1 Anaerolineae bacterium | reverse complement strand
AGCCAGTCCATTTCTGTCGGGTCACCAAGCGGACTGGGGGCATAATTGATCTTCCGGTGAAATTCATCAAATGCCTGTAGTGCAGCATTCCGTACAACCCATTCGTTATCTGTCAATTGCATATCTTCAACCATTTTTATCGCCCAAGGCTGATTCACGCGTATGAGGCCGAATGCCACCGATCGCCTGACCAATATGTCTTCCATGGTAGCTCCATCCTTTAGAGCAGGATGACCTTCGGTAGGGTTGTTGCCTAGCGCTTCAGCTGAATAGCGACGGGCAATCTCGCTTCCACTCAACAAAGTAGTTGCTAAAATTTCCAGGGATTGTTTGTCACCAATGGCAGCTAATGCTAAACTAGCGGCACGAATTGAGGATGGTGAATCTTCCTGCAGCATGGTATTCAGGTCCTCAATCGCCTTCTTCTCCGCCAAGATCCCACACCCCAAGGCACCTAATTGCTTCAGATTAGGCTGATCAGACTTTAACAATTGGCGAAAAAGCACAGAGACACCCACATCACCTGAAAATGCCAAGCCGGAGATAATTTTCGCAGCCAGGCCGGGTGTATCCTTCTCTTTGTGCAAAATCGTGGTTAATGTACGCAGGATGATTGTCCGCCACTGTCGATTTTTTGGGGCAACCTGTAACCAGCGGGCGATTATCAAGTGGTTAGTATGAAGGATGTCATCTTCCTGAATTAATCCATTTATATATGGAGACACATCTCCAGTACGAGCAAAATAATACATCGATAGGGTTTTCCCAATCCAGGCAGGTTGGCTTTGGACCTGGGTTAACGCTCCTGTATACGATAACGCGTTACCAGCAAGATACGCGCTAACTACAGGATGCGAGAAACCATATTGTGAACCGGCGTAACTCACCAGAATTCCGCTGTTAGTCAGGGTATCAATTCCAGTGAGCTCTTTTATGCGTGTGGATTTAGTAGATTCTGGAGGTTGGGTAGAAGGTGTGCCATCAGCGGATATGTTTTCGCCAGGCGGATTCATGCTAGTCCCCAGCTTAGAGTAGATTTCAGCTGTATCGTGCGGGTTGGCTGAAACGCTCATATCGGCAATCAAGTGGAGAGCAAAACCTTCCAATCCAGCGCGCTCGTTCGACACATCACTGCTCATTCGGCGAATATAAGCTTCGATGGCGCTGGGACCGTCCGTCCCGAGAATATCACCTGAGTACGCTGCCCAGACTTTTAGCACATACTCAAGGGGCTTAAGCAAGATATTTTCAACCTTCAGCCAGCTATTCAGATATTGGGTCCGAATAATCCTTGATTGATTTTTCCCGGGTGGATTGATCCATTTATCCCAATTCTGGCTCCAGCGGAGTAAGAAAGCGTTGCGTTCCTCATCTCCCCAGGCCGCCATCGCAAGCAGGCTAAACCCAAGAGCGGGTAATCTTGCCAGATTATCATAAGATAATGCAACGATGATGCGTAGCTTAGGATAATTTGCAAGAAGGGATTGAATATACGCGGTAATTACTCCTGCCTGATTGGGTGGAAGCTCATCACACCGGTCAAGAATAAGGATAGCACGCTGTTTATCCAAAGCCGATCGAATGACTGTGTTAAGGCGGGGCAAGGTTAATGGAGATGCATAGGTCGATATGGCGCTGGTCAAAATATCGAGTAAATCGCCAGAGATCTGCTCTGTCTTTTTACTGGACCGACCTTTCAATCCAGATATATCAGATTCGGTATTTTCTGGGGTAGTGGGAATATCTTCAAGATGGCGAAAAAGACGGTAGATCTCAGTGGCATGAACGTAAAGCGGTAAAAATCCATCCAAAATGCCCAGACCGGGATAATTCCTGGAGAGGGAGGCGGCTAACCATGCCAATGCCACTGTTTTCCCGCTTCCAGGATGACCACCAAGAATGATATTTGCACCCCCCTGCATGGCTTCGATCAAGGTCATGGTAGAGGCTTTATAAACTGCGGCCATTTCAGGCCAGTCGGGAATGTACGGAACGGTTAAGCTGACATTATCGGTGGGAGCGAGCTCAATCGATTTAGCTACCTGGATCAGAGGAGTTAACACCTTGGGCACAATCACAATTTCGTCAAGCGAAAATAAGGTGGAAGCGAGGTGCTGTTTTTGGGTAATTCGATAGACATCGTTGCGTAGACGGACATCGGGGCTGGTTGAGAAATTTTCCCGGATGCCGCTGACATTTTTACGAAAAGAACGGATGAGTTTTGGAATATAAATGACCAACCTGGAAATTACCCAGGCAAAGAAGATTCCCCCTAAAAAAATCAATAAATATATTAACAAACCCAAATTCAAATTCTGAAAAAAGCTACCCACGATATTTCCTAAAGTTTATCCTGGATATAATATCCTGCCGCAGGTTGGGCAGCGTACGAGATGACCTGGAGATTGGGTTGTTTGGATTACTGCGGCGGTTAGGGTTGCACCACAAGCTCCGCACGCTCTGGATGAGATTTTAACTACCGCAACTCCATTCCTGGCTTTTCTGAGCTGCTCGTATAAGGCTAGATCAGGAGCAGAGATCGGTGGAAGTGCTGCATTCCTTTCAGACTCCAACCGCTCGATCTGCCCCAGCAATTTCGTCTTTTCTCCATTTAAGACAGCTGTGCGCTCGATCTTCTTTCCCTCGACTTCCTGCATGGCTTCTTTAGAACGAACTAAATTGGATTCGGATTCCTCGACTGCCATCATCGCTTCTAATTCATGGTCCTCTAGTGTCATTATCAGGCGCTTTAAAGATGCAATTTCTTTCTGTAAATCCTGCAGCTCTTTCGGGTTTTGGATCTTACCTCCGTACAGCGAGGCTTCAGACAGCTCGATTTTTACCCGAATATCATAGGACTTATTTTCCGACTCGCGTTGCAGTTTTAACTCTGCTTGATATTTCTGCTCTGCAATATGTAAATTATGTTGTGCGTCGTCTAATAAAGAATTATCACTCAATTCCTTCTCCATACTTTTTAATGTTATTTTAGTACTATCCAGCTGGCTATCGATCTGCTGCAGTCTATAGAGGATTGATATCTGGCTCATATTAAGATTATAGAGGGGGATTGATGAGATTGCAAGAGAAAATGGGGTTCAATATTGGGGGATTCAACCTATTAGTTTGGTAAAATAACATTGCTTGTGTGTTAATTTGTGAACTAATAATAAACTTTTTATGAATATAAATCGTATAACGATTTACATCCTGCTCGTTTTTGTGTTTTTTATTACGGCTGCAACGCCGGTGCACGCTGCAGT
>JBGPBQ010000346.1:0-3290 GCA_041481345.1 Anaerolineae bacterium | reverse complement strand
CCCTGCCTTGAAGAAAGCCGATATTGGTGTGGCGATGGGCGTCGCTGGCACGGATGTGGCACGCGAAGCCGCCGACATGATCCTGACCGACGACAACTTTGCCTCGATAATTCACGCCATAGAAGAAGGTCGCGCTGTCTTTTTCAACATTCGTAAGTTCATCAAGTACGTGTTCAACAGTAACCTGGCAGAGGCGATGCCTTTCATGGTCTCGATACTTTCCGGTGGGCTTATCCCACTTGGGCTAACCGTGATGGAGGTTCTGGCAATTGACCTTGGGACAGACATGATGCCAGCCATTGGCTTAGGCGCCGAACCCCCGGAACCGGGTATTATGGAGCGCCCACCGCGTTCTCAGAAAGAACCGCTGCTCAATACCCGGTTGATAGCACTTGCCCTGTTGTTTTTTGGCGTAATGGAGTCAGTCGCTTCGATGTCAGCTTACTTCTTTTTGAACTGGAGGCATGGCTGGCCATCCGTCCCATTAGCCCAGCCGGGCACGGAGATTTATGGGATGGTAACGGCTATCACCCTGGCAGGAGTGGTTGCCACGCAGGTGGGGTCGGCCTTCGCCTGCCGGACGGATCGCACATCGATCTTCAAGGTCGGCTTTACGACCAATCGCATCGTACTGTATGGCATCGCTGGCGAGTTGATACTATTGGTTCTGTTGGTGTATGTACCTTTCTTGCAAGGTATTTTCAGTACAGGACCGCTTGACTGGTTAGATTGGGTTTACGTCTTTGCCTGGACTCCGGTGATCTTCCTGGCGGATGAACTTCGCAAGGCGTTTCTCCGTAGGCGGGAGCAGCGCGCACTTCAAAGACGAATAGAGTAGTAGTCAATAGGAGGGTATGAGCCATGAAAATTATCGTGATTGGTTGTGGGGGCGTAGGGGCTGGATTGGCCCAGGCTTTATCCAAGCGCGCCCATCAAGTGACAGTCGTGGACATCAACCCAGATGCCTTTGAGCGCCTTGGATCATCCTTCAAAGGCCGGACGATCTTGGGGATCGGATTTGATCGCGACACGCTAATACAGGCTGGGATTGAGCGCGCTGACGGACTGGCGGCAGTAACTAGCAGCGATGAGACCAACGTAGTGACTGCTCAAGTGGCCCGGCATATTTTCCATGTGCCCAGGGTAGTTGCGTCCTTATATGACATTCGCCAGGCGGAAATATACAAACGCCTGGGAATTCAGACGATTGCCCCAACCGGCTGGGGAATCAACCGGATTGCTGAACTGCTCGCCTATTCTCCCCTGGAAACCGTCCTCAGCTTAGGAAGCGGCGATGTCGAACTGGTGGAGGCTGAACTCCCGCAACTCTTGGTGGGAAAGACGGTAAGAGACCTGATATTGACTGGTGAAATCCATGTCGTGTCGATCACGCGTGCCAATAAGACCTTCCTTCCCACCCTGGGAACCACCTTCCGGGAAGGGGACTTGCTTCATCTGGCAGTGCTAACAACTTCTGCCAACCGGCTCAAAGAATTGCTTGGATTGTAGGCGGAAACTTTTTTCCAAAGGAGGACACAGGCATGTACACGATCATTGTTGGTGGAGGCAAGGTTGGAGCTTATCTGGCTTCGTTATTGCTTACAGAGAAGCATCAAATCAAGATCATCGAACAAAATAAAGATCGCATAGCCCTCTTGGAAAAAAGCATTCCGGCTGAAATGTTGATCCGGGGGAGCGGCTCAGATCCAAACGTTCTCGATGCAGCAGGGATATACAAGGCTAATGTTGTGGCAGCTGTGACAGGTTCGGACGAGACCAACCTGGTTGTGTGCAGTCTGGCGCGTCAGGAATTCAATTGTCCACGCGTTATCGCTCGTGTGAACAACCCCGAGAACGCCTGGTTATACACTCCTGACATGGGAGTGGATGTTGCTCTGAACCAAGCTGATGTCCTCGCTCACCTGATTGCAGAAGAGATGTCATTGGGAGATATGATGACATTGCTTAAGTTACGTAGAGGGTTGTATTCCTTGGTTGAAGAAAAGGTCCATCCAACCTCCATTGCAAATGGTAAAGCTGTAAAAGATCTGAATGTTCCACCACGATGCGTATTAGCAGCGATTATACGGAAAGGTGAGTTGATTGTCCCACATGGTGATACGGTTCTCCAAACAGCTGATGAGGTATTGGCTGTAGTACATTCTGCAGAAAAACCGCAATTGGCCGCGATATTAGGTTCTGCGATTCTATCGGTATCTTCGTAGTCAGGAGCTATTTCATAAGTCATTTCGTGAATTGTTTTCTAATGCGAGCTTATAATAGGAAAACCATATTATGTAGGTATTCGTTGTTCTGTCATTAGCATTTTCGGAGGAGACCCTGGTTGCCCCACGCCGACTTATTGTACTGGTGTCAGATTACATTTCGGATGAATCGAGGTTCGTGCAAAGAATTGCAACCCTGGCGCTGCCTCATCATCTGACTGTTCTGTTTCTGGCAGTCATCGAGATAGCCAATTAAGAACCAGCAGCTTGTCTCCAATTGGCCAGGCTATCTTCTCTGATCGATGCTTCTTCTATTGTAGAATTAGAACCCGCCCGCATCGTCTAGGGGACCAAGGCGCTGCCCTTTCAAGGCTAAAACCCCTGTTCGAATCTGGGTGGAGGCAACGAATATAATTAATGAGCGGGAACTAACCCGCTCGATTATTTAAAATAAATTTCAACGCTCTTCGGTAATCTGGCAATCATGGCTCCAATTTATAAAACCAGAGCTTTAGACCCATAACTTTGCGTCGCCAGTTTTCACTGGTTTTGCCTGTTCGGTGGCCTGGCAGTCATGACCAGCATAACTGGTTTTAGACCCATAGCTTTGCGTCCCAAGTTTTCACTTAGTTTGCTATTATCGGCGGTCTGGGATCGTGTCCACCAGGGGAAATGGATTTAGACCCATGACTCTGCGCACTATGCTTTCGCACAGCGAGCCTTTTCGGAGCGTTGCACATTAATTATAGAGGGATGCCTCAATAAGTCAAGCAAATATCTAGTGAATTTTTATACAAAGAGGAAATCTCACCAATTTCCGGGATAAATAGGATAAAAAGTGCGAACACCTGGGTGAGGGGGGCACCCAGATGTTCGCAATAATATTATGACATAATTCCAATGAAAAGGCAAGTTAAAATCCGGTGAATCTATCTTCATAATAGGGGATGCTTGACAATCAGCATTCATCTGGTAAAATTAGCCCGCATTCTTGAAAATCTATCGAATAGGCCGAGATAGCTCAGTTGGTAGAGCACGCGACTGAAAATTGCGGTGTCGTCAGTT
>JBGPBQ010000345.1:0-3303 GCA_041481345.1 Anaerolineae bacterium | reverse complement strand
TTTATCAATTCTACTATTATACGTAAAAGTCATGTAAAAAATTGGGGAAATTGCAGGAATAGTGATGAATTAATTCATCACTATTCCTGCAATTTCCCCAATTTTTTACATGACTTTTACGTATAATAGTAGAATTGATAAAACATTTCTCACTTGTTATTCTAATTAATTTGCACCGCGCACATTGAACGTTCCATTCCAAATGGAAGGATGAGGAGAAAATAATGGAACCTACTGCAGAGACCACACCTGTGGTGGAAATGCGCAACATCAAAAAGAACTTTGGTGCAGTCCAGGCATTGAAAGGCGTAGACCTGATCTTATATCATAATGAAGTCTTAGGGTTGGTAGGCGATAATGCTGCGGGTAAGTCGACCCTGATGAAGGTTCTTAGTGGTGCCTACATTCCTGAAGAAGGAGAGATCTTCATCGAAGGAAACAATGCCCATCTGACCGATCCATTACATGCTCGTCGCCAGGGCATTGAGATGGTCTATCAAGACTTGGCTCTTGCCAACAATCTTGACGTGACTTCCAATGTTTTTTTGGGACGCGAAGCGGTGACTATGCACGCTGGCTCATTCAGTGTGATGGATAGCCGTCACATGGAGCGCGAAGCGCAACGCCTGCTCGGCCGCCTCAAGATTGATATTCCCTCCGTGCGCTTGTTGGTGGAGAGACTGTCTGGTGGTCAGCGCCAAGCGGTCGCGATCGCTCGCGCAATGGCTTTCAATTCCAAAGTCATTATCATGGACGAACCTACCGCAGCCTTAAGCGTGGCTGCCATCAGTAAGGTGCTTGATCTGGTCAAAGAACTTAAAGCCCAGGGAGCTTCAGTCATTATCATCAGTCACCGTCTCGAAGATATCTATCATGTCAGTGACCGTTTGATGGTGATGCGGACTGGACGTAAAGTCCGCGACACACCTATTACTGGTAACATAGATGAGTTCCGTGAGGGGGTTGTCGCCTATATGATTGGTGCGCGTGATGACTTTGCCCAAGAAGCCCAAGGAGCAATCTGATGATCGCAGAAGAAAAGGTTAATCCATCGTTCAAAGAAACAATAAAGGCTCAAACTCACAATATCCGCGATTATGGCATGTACATCGCGTTTGTCATCATTGTTCTCTTCTTCACCATAAGAACACATGGCATTTTTATTTCACCTAGAAACATCGGCAATTTGGTGAATGCGACCAGCTATATTGCCGTTTTAGCAGTCGGTATGACCCTGGTGATCGTAATTCGCCATATCGATTTGTCTGTCGGTTACTTGGCGGGCACTCTCGGTGCGATCGCTGCTATCGCATTAAAATATTGGCATCTGCCTGTAGTACCAACGATACTAATGGTATTGGCACTCGGTATTCTAGCGGGGTCGGTTACCGCCTTCCTGGTGGCACAAATGAGAATCCCCGCCTTTGTCGCCACACTGGCTGGTTGGCTCTTCTATCGGGGAACCTTGCAGCTCGTGACTACCAGCACAGGAACGATAGTCATTGAGAACGATATTTTCAATGCCCTGGGCAATGGTAATATTCCCAATTTACCTGTTAAAATCCTGCCTGGAATAAATATAACCACTCTCCTCCTGGGTTTAATCGCAATTTCTCTATATGTCGCAAGCGAGATCAGCAACCGCAGAAAAACGCAAGCATACAACTTTGAAGTTCTACCAATGAATATGTTCATATTGAAGTTGGTAGGTATATCAATCATCATCGGTGCCATTACCTGGGTACTCGCCGGTTATCAGGGTCTCTCCTGGGCTGCAGTTATCCTCATCTTTGTGGTTATGGTTTATTCCTACATCGCCGGCAAGACGGTTGTCGGAAGGCACGTCTATGCAGTTGGTGGCAATCCAGAAGCGGCTGAGCTGAACGGTATCAGCGTTAAGAAGATTACCTATTTGGTTTTTGGCTCGATGGGCATGCTGACTGCTTTAGCGGGTATGTTATATGCTTCCTGGTTGCGGTCTGCTACAACCATCGCCGGAGCCGGTATGGAATTGGATGCCATCGCCGCAGCTTTTGTCGGTGGTGTAGCTGTAGCTGGTGGTGTCGGTAGGGTAAGCGGGTCGATCCTTGGTGCGTTGGTAATGGCATCACTAACCAATGGTATGAACCTCCTGGGTTGGGACATTTCTGTCCAGTATATCGTCAGAGCCCTTGTGCTTGTAGGAGCGGTCATATTTGATGTTCAAACCAGAAAACGTGCAAAATAACGCCCCTTATTTATTAAAAAGCACAGGGATTAGCTTGATTGATAAACATCTAGTAATTCTAAAAGAGAACCATTTGCAAGGTTCTCTTTTTTTTATATCACAACGGCTAGGCTTGATAAAAATCGACAATCTGCCTGGCATAATCGATAACGCTTACTTTCAACGCTTCTGGCTCCAACACTTCAGCCGCTCTTCCAAAATTAAGGATGCTTTCCCTGGCCTTGAAAAAACTATCGTGCCGGCTGTTCCCTTCAAAATTATCCCTGCCGCCTGGGGAACGCTGGTCAAATGGCTGGAAGCCAGCCATTACACATATGGGAATCACCAGTGGTTGGAGGAACACCTCACCCGCTCTGAGACGAGTGACCAGGGTTTCGTCCTGGATCTGTATATACCCATCCTGAATGATCAAAAAGCACTCCCCCGGTTATTCATTGCCGGGGGAGTGTTGATTAACTGCTTTGAAGCTTCTCCTGGACGCTTCTTATTTTGTCTTCCATGGTTTGCTCTCGATCTGTGCGCGTCCCTAATCGGATCGTCGATGAGATGCGTGGTGCGCCCATCGCATGTACCCTCGCATGACATTGTTTGATTGCCGCAAACACCTCATCCCACTCCCCCTCAATGTTTGTCCCGTAAGCATGCAAGTGGGTTTTTAGACCGGCTTCATTAAAAATTTTTTCACACTCAACAATATATTTCGAGACCGATACCCCCACTCCTATCGGTACCAGGCAGAAATCAACGAGTACCTTCATCGTATCACCTCTTGTATCCTTCACTCATCTGTTCATCAAGTTGGTTGCCGCATCGACGATTCGTTCAACATTGGGCAGCGTCTGGTATTCCAGCTCGCGCGAGAACGGGATCGTATCGGTCGTGCATACCCTGGAATAACTCAGGCTGACTCCCGCTTCGAGCGCAGTGGCTGCCAGCTCACCCGATAATCCGTAGCCCTGGTAATCCTCATCCACCACCAGCATTCTTCCCGTCTTAGAGACACTACCGATGACCAGTTTTTTATCCAGGGGAGTGACCGAGCGTAAATCGATCACTTCAGCTAAGATGCCTTTTTT
>JBGPBQ010000344.1:0-3351 GCA_041481345.1 Anaerolineae bacterium | reverse complement strand
TGTTAGCATTTATTAATGTTATTTTAGGGTTTTATAGTAAATGACTGAAATAGCAATAAATACAGATTGTTTATCAATGCCTTATCGTATGTGGATGCCAATTGAGTATATAAACGACCTCACCTTAAGGAATATTTTCAATTTCAAACCCAAATCCTATTCCTACTTATTATGAATATCTTGGAGAAAAATTGAGGGACATATCAGCTCCAAGCTATATTTTTCTCTATAGCGTTATAGCTGTCTTCATTCTCATAGGACGAAGTGCTTATCTATGAATAGAGGGTGGAGCCATTTAAGATTAACTGTGCAAATTATTTATATATTATGAGCAATGATTATTTAATTCTATTTCCTAATAAACCGTTAATAGAATTACATCAAATTTGATGGATGGTATAAGGTAAATGGTCGCTCAATATTTTAAAGACCTCTTTCACTCACGAGAATTGCTGTGGGTATGGACACAGCGGGAAATCCGTGTGCGCTATAAACAATCCTTATTAGGCAGTTTATGGGCAGTTTTACAACCACTCTCCATGATGCTAATATTTACCGTGATATTCGGATACTTCGTGAGGGTACCGAATGATGGAATACCTTACCCGATCTTTTTTTATAGTGCAATTCTACCCTGGACTTTGTTCGCTAATTCAATTACCTTTTCTGTACCGAGCCTCATCAATAACATGAACCTGGTGACAAAAGTTTATTTTCCTCGCGAAATCATTCCTTTGGCTGCGATTGGGTCTGCTCTTCTTGATTACCTGATAGGATCTGTGCTGTTTTTCGTTCTTCTATTGATTTATCATATCCCATTCCATACTACTCTATTTTTCCTTCCCTTGCTACTCGCCGTACAGATTATTCTATCTCTGGGGATTTCGCTACTGTGTGCCGCTGTGATTGTGTTTCTTCGAGATATACGTTTCATCGTCCCGCTTACCTTGCAGCTGTGGATGTATCTAACACCAATAATCTATCCACTCAGTCAGGTACCAGAGCGCTTCCGAGGCTTGTATATGCTCAATCCGATGGCAAGTGTGATCGATGGCTACCGGCGCATTACTTTACTTGGGCAACCGCCTGAATGGGGATACCTCGCGATTAGCGCCACCATTTCCATTGGAATATTTCTACTCGCCTTTCTGTACTTTAAGAAAGCCGAGGACATTTTCGCTGACATTATCTGATGAACCCTGTATTAGTGCTTGAGCAAGTCAATAAAAAATACCATTTGGGCACCAACCGTTCTGGGTTACGAGAGGTATTTTTCTTCCTCGAACAGAAGAAAATAAACAGCAGTTCCTCCGATCCCAATGATTTGTGGGCTGTTCGGAATGTCAGCTTCGAAGTTCATTCAGGCGAAGTATTGGGAATTTTTGGTCGCAACGGTGCGGGGAAAACCACTATCCTGAAATTAATCTCAAGGGTGACCCGACCAACTTCTGGACGAATTCATGTAAATGGGCACATATCAGCCTTGATCGAATTAGGAGCTGGGTTCCACCCGGATCTTACCGGAAGGGAAAATATATTCCTGAACGGCGTAATCTTGGGCTTAAACAGAAAAGAGATATCACGGAAGTTCGATAGTATTGTCTCGTTCTCCGAGCTGGAACAATTTATTGATACTCCAGTAAAGCGCTATTCGTCAGGTATGTATGCTCGACTAGGCTTTTCAGTCGCTGCCCATGCAGATCCAGACCTACTTTTGGTCGATGAAGTATTGGCTGTTGGTGATGGAGCTTTTCAGCAAAAGTGTTATGACTTTATTCTCTCATATGTAAGCACCGGGAAGACAGCGGTGTTCGTGTCGCATAACCTGTATGTGATTGAGCAGCTTTGTAACCGGGTAATTTGGCTGGAGGGGGGGCAAATCGAAATGATGGGCGATCCGTCAGAGGTTTTACCACATTACTTTGATAGGATCGATCAATCTCAATTAGAACAAAAAAACACATCCGACCTAGTGTCTGAGTTGGATGGTCTATCAATTAATCAAGTTCGATTTCCCAATTCTCATGGAAGCGCGGAAGGTACTTTCGCTCCTGGGGAGGAAATAACCGTTCAGATCGAGTATTCTACGAATCGGAGGATCCGACGTCCTCACTTTGTCCTCGGCGTCTCAGGTCCGAATGACAAGTCGACGATTTTCATCGCAAGTATGCTAGTGGACCAAAGGACACCAGAATTCATTCAAGGCAGAGGAATGATTGCCTGCACGTTCAAAAATGTCAGGCTTACTCCAAAGGTATACCAGGTGTGGGGAGAGGTTTGGGATGAGGATAGATCTCGTATTTTGTTCAAATGGCAAAAATTAGGGGCGATCAGGATCTCCGATGATACCATCGGGCAGGTTGGAAAAGGGGGATTGCGACATTCACGGTCGGATGCACCCGTTCTTATAGACTATGACTGGCATTTCTAGAAATGTGCCTAAATAAAACAATAGATAATTCAATTCGGAAGCTATCTTGATGTGTACTGTCAATGTGATCATTCCTTGCTACAATGCAGCTGCTTATCTTGCTAAGGCCATTGATAGTGTTCTGGCGCAATCCTTCACAGATTTTAATGTGATTATTGTCGATGATGGATCAACGGACAATTCGGCTAAGATCATAAAAAACTACATTGACCCTCGGATTATCTATGTGTTCCAGGAAAATCGTGGTCTGTCCGCAGCTAGAAATACTGGCATCCACCAATCACGGGGAAAATATCTTGCCTTTTTAGATGCTGATGATGAATACCTTCCTCAAAAGCTTGAGCAGCAAGTTACTGTTTTAGAGGAAAATCCTGATTTGGGCTTAGTCTCGGGTGGATGGGAATACCTACAAGAAAATAGAATATTGCGATCTGAACGTCCGTGGGAATACACCCCCACGCTTATTCTCGACACATTACTCTTTTCTTGCCCTGTCATAACTTGCAGTGTGCTTGTCAGGCGCGTGTGGATAGAACAGGTCGGAGGATTTGATGAAAAACTTCGCCAGGTTGAAGATTGGGATATATGGCTGCGTTTGGCCATTGCTGGCTGCAAAATGGCTTGGAACTATGAAATCGTTTGCCGATACCGTCTGCATTCCAGCAATATGACACGCAATACAGTGGCTCAAAGAGACGGCATGATATTGGTTCTAGATAGATTTTTTGCCCTTCCCAATATACCTGATAAATACAGATCAATCAGGAATAAAATATATGCAAATGCATTATTGATAAGCGCTAGCCGCGAATATGCCACAGATCAGACTCAGGAAGCTAAAAATGATCTTAATAAAGCTATCATTACGAATCCCACTTTACTTAATGAACGAGGACAAGAGATTTTTAACAACTTGATAG
>JBGPBQ010000343.1:0-3423 GCA_041481345.1 Anaerolineae bacterium | reverse complement strand
GGCTCGGTCATTTTGTAGTCGGGGTGGAAGGCGGTCACATGCCAGGGGATGTCTGGCGAGACCGAAGTAATGAAATGCCCGGCGTCCATCAGCTCCTCGGTGCTGTCATTGAAGCCCGGAATGACCAGTGTCACCACTTCCACCCACAGACCCAGCTCATGCGCCCGGCGGATGGTGTCGAGCACGTTTTTCAACACACCGCCCAGCTGGCGGTACTGCTTATCGCGCATGGTCTTCAGGTCGATCTTGTAGCCGACCAGGTATGGGCGTATGTATTCCAGCACCTGCTGGGTGGCATTGCCATTGGAGACGTAGACGCACTTGATCCCCTGCTGCACCGCCAGCTTGAAGATGCCCACCGCCCACTCGGAGGTGATCAGCGGCTCATTGTAGGAGGAGGCGATCACGCTCGCCCCGGCTCTTTTGGCTGCCTGCACCATCTGCTCGGGCGAGATACGCCGGAGATAATTGATCGATTCGTCCGCCGCCGGGTCGCGCAGCATCTGCGAGCTGACCCAGTTCTGGCAGTTGGCGCAGTGGAAGTCACACCCCAGCATGCCGAAGGTGAGGGCGTCACTGCCGGGCAGCACATGGAAGAAAGGCTTTTTTTCGATCGGGTCGGCCTGCAAGCTGGCTACATACCCCCACGGGACGCGCAGCTTGCCCCCCTGGTTGAAGCGCACCTGGCAGATACCGCGCCGTCCTTCACGGATCAGGCAGCGGTGGGCACAGGCCACACAGCGCACGGAGTTATCAGGCAGGGTCTCTGCCAGCTCCATGTTTTCAACCGTCATTTCATCCAGGATTTCTTCCATGGTCTTCATAGAATACTTCTCCTAAGCGATTATCCCATTATAATCATCTTTAATTGATTGCTGAATTCCATGAAAATCAACCAAATGTTCACAGGAGCTCCAATATGCTGAGCCTGGCGATCCAGGCAGGAGGCGAATCGCGCCGCATGGGCTCTGACAAAGCCCTGCTTCCGTTCCTCGGGCAGCCGCTGGTCCTGCGCCTGCTCAGCCGGTTGGCGTGGATCGCCGACGAGGTGCTGGTGACCTCGAACCAGCCGGAGAGTTACCGCTTTTTGGGGCTCACCCCCATCCCCGACCTGCTGCCGGGCTTGGGTGCTCTGGGAGGCCTGTACACTGCCCTGAGTGTCGCCATGCACCCTTACTTAGCAGTAGTGGCCTGCGATATGCCCTTCGCCAGCCCGGAGATATTCCTGGCTGAGCTGGCATTTCTCCGGGAGACCGGCGCCGATGCGGTCATCCCGCGCACTGAGGCGGGTACGGAGCCATTCCATGCCGTCTACCGGGCCGAGACCTGCCTGCCGCATGTTCGAGCGGCAATTGAGAGCGGTAAGCGGAGGGCAGATGCCTGGTTCGAGCAGGTGAATATCCGCTACCTGGATACGGTGGAAATCCTTCCGTATGATCCCGAGCGATTGGCTTTCTTCAATATCAATACGCCGGAGGAGTTAATGGAAGCAGAAAGGCTTGCCAGGAATGAGCTTTCGCCGGACGACAAAGCGTAAGTCTTTCAGTATTCAGGATTATGTCCTTATGAGCCCGGTAATTTAGATTTTCATTCTCCAGGCTATCCGTTATTTCCGATACTTTTTCAACCGAATTATAATTAGCCCAATCCAAAATCCGAAAATTCAGGAGTCCCGCCATGCCCCTCGACCTGACTGCCATACGCTCCCAATTCCCCGCCCTCTCCCGTGATGCCATCTACCTGGACAACCCCGCCGGTACCCAGGTGGCGCGCACGGTCCTTGACCGGATGAAGGATTACCTGGTGGAGCACAACGCCAACCACGAGGGCGCTTTCGCTACCAGCCGCGAGTCGGATGCGCTGGTGGAGGATGCCCGCATGGCTCTAGCAGACTTCCTGAATGCCCCTGACCCGCATGAGATTGTGTTTGGCCCCAACATGACCAGTCTGACCTTCAACCTCAGCCGGTCGCTGGTGCGCACCTTCAACCCGGGCGATTCAATCGTCGTCACACGGCTGGACCATGATGCCAACGTCACTCCCTGGGTGATGGCAGCCGAGGACCGCGGCTGCAACGTCACCTGGGTGGACTTTCATCCTGAAGATGGCACCCTCAATATGGACGAGATGCAAGTGGCAATTGAGCGCAAGCCGCGCCTGGTGGCGGTAGGGTATGCCTCCAACGCCCTGGGGACGATCAACCCGGTGAGGAAGATCACACAGATGGCGCACGAAGCGGGAGCGCTCGTGTACATCGATGCGGTACAGTATGCTCCGCATGGACCGATCGACGTCCAGAAGCTGGGGTGTGATTTCCTGGTCTGCTCCTCCTACAAATTCTTTGGCCCGCACATGGGCGTGCTGTACGGGCGCTATGACCTGCTTGACCGGCTCTCAGCATATAAGGTCCGCCCTGCCCCCCAGGACCCTCCCGGCAAGTTCGAGACCGGCACGGGCAACTTCGAGGGCATGTGTGGCGTGCTGGGGGCGCTCGAGTATATCGAATGGGTGGGGGAGACCTTCGGAGCGGAACATGCCGAGCGCTATTCGGCTGATTACACCGGACGGCGCCTGCGATTTAAGCTGGGGATGTCATCCATCCGCAGCTATGAGTACGAGATAAGCCGCACGCTGCTGGATATCCTGGCGGAGACGCCGGGTGTGACCGTTTACGGCATCACGGATACTAAACGGCTGGAGCAGCGCGTGCCCACCTGCGCCTTCACGCTGAAGGGCAAGTCACCCAGGCAGGTGGCGGAGGAGCTGGATGAAGCCAATATCTTCGTGTGGGATGGGAATTATTATGCCCTGGAAGTCACAAAGAGGCTGGGGCTGGAGGATTCCGGCGGCATGGTGCGGGTAGGACCGGTGCATTACAACACGGTGGAGGAGATCAAACGGTTTGGGGAGGTGTTGGGGAGGATAACCAGTTATAAAGGCTGACGGATTGCAATTGCGGCAAGTGGGCAGGACAAGACTCGGCTTGAGAGTAGTATTAATCTTTAGCAAGAAAAAAGTTCGTAAATTACGCAGAGTCCGACCAGTCGGTTGTACGCATTGTTAAGCAAATCTTTGCCTTCACGAAGCATGACAGTAAAATGGCATTTTTATTAATCGATCTAGGTTACTTTAAACGCATTACAGTTTTTTTCTTAATTTCTGCAGATAAATCTGCTCGGTTTTTCGTGATTAAATCATCGAAGATTTCTTGCACAAAAGAAGCAACAAAGTATTGAGAATCTGGCTCTGGGGTTATTCCAATATCCAAACTATCAACATAATCGCTTGACATCATATAATGTTCTTTTATATAAAACAGGTAAGAGAGATGGAAGATAACAATATTTTCCAAGTCTTTTAAAAACTTATCCAAAATAGCATTCCTATTTTCTATAAAAACTTGACTATTATTTATTAAAACAT
>JBGPBQ010000342.1:0-3432 GCA_041481345.1 Anaerolineae bacterium | reverse complement strand
GCCTAAATAGGCTTCCACAACCTGGGGGTTGCCCTGGATTTCCTTTGGGGTACCCTCGGCGATTTTTACACCGAAGTCGAGTACGGTGATCTTTTCAGAAATGCTCATCACAACGCGCATTTGATGCTCGATCAGCAGGATGGTTATCCCCAGCTCATCGCGCAGGCGGCGGATGAAATTGACCATGTCTTGAGTCTCCCTTGGATTCATGCCAGCAGTAGGTTCATCCAAGAGCAGAAGCATAGGTTTCGATGCCAGGGCACGACCGATCTCCAGACGCCGCTGCTGACCGTAAGGCAGGTTCTTTGCCAATAAATCTCCCATACCTTTTAGATTTATGTAGGTAAGCAACCGATTGGCCTCTTCTACAGCTGCTTTCTCTTCGCGCTTGGTACCCGGTGTGCGAAAGATAGCCCCAAGGACGCCTGATTTTAAGTGAGGCTGCATTCCAACCAGAATGTTCTCCACAGCGGTCATGTTCTTGAACAAACGGATATTCTGATAAGTGCGGGAAACCCCGAGATGAGTGACACGGTCGGGGGATAAGCCGGTAATATTGCGGTCCTTCAATAGGATCTCACCTTCTTCGGGTGTATAAAAGCCAGTGACACAATTAAAGAAGGTTGTTTTTCCAGCTCCATTTGGTCCAATGATGCTGTAGATTGCATGTTCTTCCACTTCCAGGTCAACTTTACTGACAGCTTCCAAACCACCGAAGCGTTTGGTTACCTTTTTCGAAACGAGTATCGCCATCTCATCCTCCTCACTCGCCTGGGGTTTTTAGGGTCGTTGCAGGTTCTTCATATGGTACTTCTTGACTGTCTTCGTGTAATTCCAGACGACGGCGTTGTTCTGGCCACAGACCTTCAGGTTTAAACAACATCATGGCTACCAATGCTGCACCATATATGAAATAGCGGAAATCAGCGAACTGGCTGAGCAGCAGTGGCATTCCAACCAATACCAGTGCGCCGACAAAAACACCTGGGATACTGCCCATACCACCGATGATGATCAGTGATAGGATGTTGATTGATACGATGAAACTGAAACTTTGTGGGTAGACCGAACCAATCTTGGTGGCGAATAAAACACCACCCAGGCCTGAGAAGAGTGCTCCCATCCCAAAAGCCAGCAGCTTGGTTATGACTTTATTAATCCCCATCGCTTCAGCCACATCCTCATCTTCGCGCAATGCCATCCATGACCGGCCAAGATGGGAATCCTTGAGCCGAATGGAGATGAATCCAGCGATAATAATGCCAACCAAGATCAAATAATAAAGCTTTTGTTGAGTGTCAAACACAAACTTTCCAATGGTGGGTTGGGCAATAGCCTGAATACCTTGTGGACCTCCTAAAAGTGGTCTTAGCCAGTCAGAAAGCACCAGGATCCGAATGATTTCCCCAAAACCCAGCGTGACGATCGCTAAATAGTCACCACGTAGCCGAAGGATTGGTAAACCCAGGACGATACCAGCAAAGACTGCTACTGCTATCGCGATCGGTAAAGCTTCCCAGAAAGTCAGGTGGGCGATGCCGACGGCTTCAGATGTGGTTAATACTCCTAGGGTGTAGGCACCAATAGCGTAAAAGGCGACATATCCGAGGTCGAGTAATCCGGCAAACCCAACCACGATATTCAACCCTAATCCCATCAGAATATAGATCCCTACGTTATCGAAAATTTCGCTAAAATAGCTTCCAAAAATTAGTGGTATTAAGAGTACGAAAACACCAATTAATGCCATTCCTCCCCATCGGAACATGCGCTGCTGGCGAGGATTGCGAATCACGATGATTGGCTTCTTAACACTACCCGAACGCCAGTAAACCAAAGCACCGACGAGTACAAAAATAATGATGGCTCCAAGGATGGTGAGACCGCTCTGGGCGAATATCCATATAAAGATATTCTTAATTGTTCCCCAAGGGTTCATGACTGTGACAATCATGTCACGGAATAAACCAAGAAAAACAATCGTGAGAACCGCCGTAGTTACCGCACGCCGTATCCGTGCTGGGAGCAGGAAAACGCCTGAACCGATTAATCCTACGATGGTTGATATGACCAGTAAAGCAATCAGTCCAGCGACCAGGTGTAAATTGAAAGTGAGTAAGGAGATCAGGGCAGGTGAAAAGTTGATCAGCACGTTACGAAGATTGATGAATTGATTAATGAAAATTGGTAAGGCAAGAACAACACCGCCGAGAAAACCAGCCAAGCCTCCAACAACCAGGAGATTAATAATCTTCTTACTAGGAGCACGATTTACGGACAGGTAGCTTAAGAGCACAATAGGCGCAAAGACTAAAATCTGTGCCATGGTGATTACACCACTGATGATATAAGTCAGATTAAACGCCATGACCATTCCGATAAGGCAGAGAAGTAAGGAAATACCACCTCCTATCAATCCATTTTGGATTGTCTTTACCCAATAAGAACTTTCGCTTTTCATGGGTGCCTCCTATGCCTTGTCCTTGGAGATGCTTTCGCCCAGGATACCGGTCGGGCGGAAGATGAGGATGAGAACCAATACGATAAAGGCAATCGCATCCTTTAATTGAGAGGGGGACGGAATGCCTAAACCAGTAAGGAATAGATTGGGTCCAACCGACTCAAGCAGACCCAGAATAATTCCCCCCAGAAAAGCTCCCAGCACATTGCCAATACCACCTAAGACTGCAGCGGTAAAGGCTTTGATCCCAGGAATAAAACCCATATAAAAGTTAACGACAGGAAACAGCGTGGTATATAGAATGCCAGCAATGCCAGCAGAAGCGCCCCCTAGTGCGAACGTAAAGACAATGATACGGTCAACATTGATGCCCATCAGCTCTGCAGCCTCTTTATCTTCGGATACTGCGCGCATCGCTTTTCCAACCTTGGTCCATTTAACGATTGCATAGAGTATCATCATCATCACTACGGCGCTGATGATTACAAGCATTTGAGGCTTGAACACCTCAATTCCGAGGATGGTCCATGATCCTTTAAGGGCTATAGGTGTTGGATAACCTTTAGAACCAGAGCCGTATAACCCGCGGAATGTGTACTGAAGGAAAAAGGAAGCTCCAATAGCAGTGATCAGTGGGACCAGGCGGGGGGCAAAACGTAAGGGTCGGTAAGCTATTCTTTCGAGAAGGATCGCAATCACGGTCGATACACCAGCAGAAACCAGGGTAATTAGGACGAGATAAATTACCGGTTGTTGATCCATGAAACCTGAGTTAGCGAGACCTATGGCGACGAAAACTGCGGTGAATGGGCCGCTCATAAATACTTCGGAATGGGCGAAGTTGATCATTTTCAGGATACCATACACCATGGTATAGCCCATAGCGATAAGGGCATAAACCCCCCCAAGAGCCAATCCCTTGATGGTGAGGTCGAGCCAGCCACTGGCTGAGTACCGTCCCTGCTCCAACG
>JBGPBQ010000341.1:0-3458 GCA_041481345.1 Anaerolineae bacterium | reverse complement strand
TGCATCGAAACGGCGGAAATAAAAGCTTCACCGGGAGTCATTTGAAAGCCGGTGCTCAAGATGTCTTTTCCAAGCTCGGGCAGCTCAGCCAGACCGGAAAAAATAAGGTCGACTGAATAACTGCCAACCACGATGACGTCAAAATTCGTGCCCAATTAATGAAGCTCCGGGAAATAACCCAGGTGGCGGATGATATATTCGTCCAGGATGGACCTGGCTGTGGAGAAATCGCGAACCAGGGGATGGATCGTGAGGGCAAGGAGGGCTTTTTGATACGAATTTTCGACGGCAGCCTCGATGGTCAGATGCTCGTAGTGCTTGACCTGCTGAACCAGCCCCATGCAGTGCAGGGGAACGTCCGTGATCTCGAGAGGCTGGACATGACCACGACTCACCAGAGCGGGAATTTCCACGACGTCACGCGTGTCCATGGTGGGGATGGCACCCTGGTTAGCGACGTTCAAGATTTGCACCACCGGTTTATCACCCAGCAAGGCCTCAATTAAGTCCAGGGCAACCCCGGCATAACCTTCACCTATAATTGAGGCAGTAACATCGGGGTCAAGAGAGGGAAAAGCATGGGAACCACCGGTCTCGCTTACCATATATGTGCGATTGCGATTATCCAGGTAAGCCTGATAAGCTAGCTGTATTCCAGATTCATCGTGGTTGCGGTACTTTTGCTTCAGTTCGGCAAATAAACGTAGATTTTCCCGAGCGACCTGTTCCCCCCGACTTTCATCGGCATGAAGGATATTATTCACTGCCTGCGCACTTTGATAATAGTAATAACAATACTCATTGGGGATCATCTGAAGACTGACGACCAGATCAGGATCAAAGGGCAACCCAGGGACAGCACCCGAGGATTTAATAAGCTCGAGCAAGCGGGGTAAGTGATCCTGATCTTGATAGATCACCCTTTTAACCCAACCGAGATGGTTCAACCCAAAATAATCCAGGAAGACATCGCCTGGTTTTGCCCCAAGGAAAGCGGTGATGAATGCGTGCATGGTGGAGGGGCCGTCGCAGATGCCGACCACACGCTGCCAGTCTGCGTTACGGAGAACGGCTTCGGTGAGCATCCCGGCGGGATTGGCGAAGTTAATTAACCAGGCATGTGGACAAATTTCCTGCATCAGACTGACATAACTCAACAGCACAGGGATGGAGCGGATACCCATGGCAAACCCGCCTGGACCAGTCGTCTCCTGACCTAGGACGCCATGTTCCAAGGGGACACGCTCATCTATGACGCGCGACTCGATGCCACCGACGCGGAAGGTGGTAATGACAAAATCGGCAGCTTCTAACGCCACTTCAGGATCGGTGGTACGTGTGATCCGAAAATGGGTTTCTGATGAACGTTCAAACGGAGCGGTGAGAGCCCCGATCAACTCCAGCCGCTCGCCATCGATATCCATCAGGGCAAGCTCGCTCAATTCCAACCTGTCCTGACGCTTTAACATTGCTTTAACAATCAGGGGAGTGCGAACACCACCGGCACCGATGATAGAGATCTTCATGCTAACTTACTTTCTGGATGGCCGACTCTTGGGCTAATCGTTCCTGGTCAGCACGGTCAGACATCTGACCCCTCAATGTGCCAATATCCTTTTTGATGAACAAGGTGGTAATGAAAAAGAAGATAGCACACAGAACCCAGGTTGATATGCAAATCAATAAGAAGGAATTCTTTAACGAAGTTCGATCAGCGATCAGACCCGCAATTAATGGAGCAGAGGCGGCGCCGAGTGATTCAATGAAGTATTGCACTGACACCGCGGTGCTGCGAACCTCAGGCAGAGTGATGTCATAGACGGTGGAGATCACATTGGGAGATGCAAATGGCATAAATAAAGCAGTGCATGATAACAGAATGGTGAAGAGGAGCACATTTTCGTTTGGTACATTCAAAGTAAACCAAAGGAAAATTGCACCTACGAGTACACCGATCATCGAAACATATAACCGACCACGTTTATCACGCTTGAAAAAGTAATCTCCAAGAGCGCCACCGATTGGATAGCCAGCAGCGAGTATCACGACGGCGATGGCCATTACGATAAATTGGGTCGAATCTGAGAAACCACGTTCTGTTGCTAGATAATAAAAGAACCAGATCGAAATGGCATTCCAGGGGAAGACACCGAAAAACCCCTGGACAAACAGTAACAGCAGGCTTGGTTTTTTAAACAAAGCTTTAGCGGTCTTCCAATTGAACTCGTAATGCCCCTGAATATCGATATCTTCCATCTCTGGCTCACTCTGGCCGCGGGGCACGTCTTTGACACCGAAGAAAATCACCACAGCCATGATAATACCGAGTGAACCGGTGAAATAGAATACACCTCTCCAACCGATTGCACCCGCTAGGAACAATCCAAGCAGCATCCCCAAGAGGTAACCCAACGGCTGGGTAAACTGCAGCACACCATACACAATCCCACGAATTTTTGGGGCAAAGTAATCGGATACCAGACTAAAAAGACCAGGGTAACTTGAGTCATCAATGCCAGTAGTCGAGCGGGTAACTAAAAACGCTGGATAGGTCGGCGCAATGGCATTAAGCCAGGTAGTGGAACCCCAGATAAATGATGCTAGAGCCAGCAATTTTGGGCGAGAAAATCGATCCGATAAGTAGCCCCAGAAGAGGTAAAAAACTGCCCCAACGATCATCGCGCCTGTTGAGACAGCTCCCATTTGGGCCAAGGTAATATGAAAATCTTTGATTATATTCTCGGTCAGAGGACCGATAAGGAGCTTATCTGCCTGATGGAGCAATATAAAGACAAAGAAAATTACAACGGCTGACCAACGGGAACGGGACGCTGATTTCATAATTCAACCTAAAATCCATCTGGGATAATCTTGCAATTTTACACTATTTAGCGATTAATCCATAATCATGGATGGCTGAACAACTGGCTGCTTTTTTGATAGGATGAAAAAGCCCAGGATACCGAGGAGACCGATTAAAAAGCCTCCAAACCATGTCGCAACCGGAGCAATGGTATCATTCAGGTAACCACCGAGGAGAGGGGCAATCCCAAGAGATGTGCTCCAGGTGAGACCGGCAACACTCATATAACGACCACGCATATCGGGTGGGGCTAACATGGCGACATAGGAGGAAGCTGTGGGCATCAGGATAAGCTCACCGACGGTCATAATGACCATACTGATCCAGAAACCGACGAATGAATGACCGAAGGCGACGCTACCTACGCCCAGAGCATAGAAAATAGTGCCAACCATCATTACAGGCAAGGGGCGATAACGTTTGGTGATACCGGTGACAGAGACTTGCAGGAAGACAACCATTAAAGCATTGGTAGCGGGGATAAACCCGTACCGGCTTTCGGGAACCCTATAGATATTATTAGCATAAACCGGCATGAGGATCCAAATCAGGGCGGCACACATCTGCGTCAACATAAAAACACCGGCAAAGGATA
>JBGPBQ010000340.1:0-3487 GCA_041481345.1 Anaerolineae bacterium | reverse complement strand
GCCGCACTGCCTATGTGGAATCAAAGGGATTATTATATGTAGGAACTGGAGTATCAGGCGGTGAAGAAGGCGCCCGTCACGGACCATCGATCATGCCAGGCGGCTCACCTGCAGCCTGGCCGCACATTAAACCAATTTTTCAAGCCATTGCAGCCAAGGTGAAACGACCAGATGGGGGTGAGGACGCCTGCTGTGACTGGGTTGGTGAAAATGGTGCGGGGCACTATGTCAAGATGGTACACAATGGTATAGAGTACGGAGATATGCAGCTGATCTGCGAGGCATATCAACTCATGGGCGAAGGTTTTGGGCTTGCGCCGGAGAAGATGAGTAAGATATTCGATGAATGGAATAAAGGGAAACTTCAATCTTACCTGATCGAAATCACGCGTGACATCCTGGCATTTAAGGACGAGGAGGGGAGTCCACTGGTTGAAAAAATCCTGGATGTGGCTGAGCAGAAAGGAACCGGCAAATGGACGGGAATCTCAGCGCTGGATTTGGGAGTACCGCTCACAATGGTTGCTGAAGCTGTATTTGGGAGGGCGCTTTCGGCGCTTAAGGACGAACGATCGATGGCAGCAAAGGTATTAGTGGGACCAAATGGTCGAATCAAAGCTGATCAGAATTCCTTCATGGGAGATTTAGAGCAAGCTGTATATGCCTAAAAGATTATATCGTATACGCAGGGATATATGCTCTTTAAAGCTGCAGCAAAGGAGAATAGCTGGAATTTGAATTATGGGGGGATTGCATTAATGTGGCGGGGGGGATGCATCATCCGATCAGCCTTCCTTGGAAAAATCAAGGAGGCATATGATGCCAACCCAGCCTTGGAAAACCTATTACTTTCTCCTTATTTTAAAAATCAGATTGTGTCGTCTCAGGCGGGATGGCGGCGAGTTGTGGCAAAAGCAGTGAAAGCGGGCATTCCAACCCCCGCCATGTCTAGTGCGTTGACATTCTTCGATGGTTACCGGCATGAACGCCTGCCAGCCAACTTGCTGCAGGCACAGAGGGATTATTTCGGCGCTCATACATACCAGAGGGTGGATAAGCCACGCGGTGAATATTTCCACACAAATTGGACCGGCCATGGTGGCAATGTGACGTCTACAGTGTGGAAGCAGGTGTAATGGGTTGCTAAAATAGCTCAAGGTATTGCTAAGGTTTTGATGAAGAGGTGGCGGCTAAAATAACTACCACAATTAATATAGCCGAAAATGTAGATGTAAAGGGGAGAGATTTCGTATATGCAGAGGAATGATTTATCACACTTTACATAAAAACTCATCTTTCGAGCAGTATAATTATAGTAAAATGGTCGAAATTAGGGGATTATACAAAAGGTATTACTAAGAGGAAGATAAGTAAACTATCCAGGTGATTTCAGATTTATAAGGAGATACGGCGATGCAAAAAATAATACTCTGCTTGTGGTTTAACAACCAGGCTGAAGAAGCAGCTAGATTCTACATTTCAATATTTAAAAATTCAAGGCTAAATCAGATATCTTATTATGGGGATTTTGGACCTGGGATAAAGGGAACGGTATTAACGATCACCTTTCAACTAAATGGACAGGAAATCATGGCATTAAATGGCGGTCCGGAATACAAATTTACACCGGCGATATCCATGTTCGTGAACTGTGAAGACCAGCAAGAAGTGGACGATTACTGGGAAAAGCTCTCCGAGGGCGGTGAAAAAGGTCCTTGTGGCTGGCTGACTGATCGATATGGCGTTTCGTGGCAGATCGTGCCCACCATTTTAGGTGTATTGATGGGCGACAAGGATGAAAAGAAAGCTGCAAGGGTAATGCAAGCGATGCTGCAGATGACCAAACTCGATATAAATCTGCTTCAACAGGCATATAGAGAAGGCTGACGGTGGAGCAGAAGCATCAATATTTGACAGCTTACAACCAAGGCAATCGATAGATTGAGCAAGTCTGGTGAGACAGTTTTTCTACATGATGAGTAGAATAAGAACAGTCCGATTCATATTGTTCCATTTGTGAGCTCCTTTCATTTTTGTATATAATCGGGTGGACAGGATTTTTCATCGGTTCATTGTATAATGGCTGAGGATAAATTCTCCATGGAGGATGTAATGCCAGAGAAAAAGACGATCGAGGATATCCTGGTCCAGCCTAAAGCCGTTGAAGATTTGGATATTCCCCAAAATATACTGATAGATATCCTCTTGCGACTGCTCTATACCGAAGGGAATGTCGATTTCCGGCGTATGTCACAGGTGATGCGTGTGCCATATGCGTTAGAGCAATTATTGGATTGGCTGAGGAAGGAGCACCTGGTTGAAGTTTCCCAATCCTCGGCATCGTTCGGACCACTAAACTATATTTATAAGCTAACGGGACCTGGGGAGGACCGGGCAAGAGAATCGATGGAACGCTGCCAGTACGTTGGCCCGGTGCCGGTCCCGGTCCATCGTTACAGCGAGGCAATTGAATTTCAAACAGTTGGCTCACGGCTAGTCAAGCCAGAACAGGTGAAAAATGCATTAAGTGAATTAGTGCTACCGGAGGATTTTCATCGAAAGATTGGTCCCGCAATCAATTCAGCATCATCACTCTTCCTCTATGGTCCGCCGGGGAACGGTAAAACGACTATATCCATGCACATTTCGCAATTAATCAGCGGAACTGAGCCAATCTGGCTGCCGTATGCGCTGACTGCAGGTGGTCAAATCATTCAAATCTATGACCGGTTGTTCCATCAGGAAATCGAAAGAGAAAGCAAGGGAACGCTGGATGGGAGATGGGGTCTTTTCAAACGACCGTCGGTGGTGGTGGGTGGTGAGATGAAGATTGAATCACTCGATCTGCGCTGGGACCCGCTGGCGAATTTTTACGAAGCGCCGCTGCAACTTAAAGCAAACGGGGGAACATTTTTAATTGATGATTTCGGTCGACAGCAGGCAAGCCCAATCGACCTTCTAAACCGATGGATCATGCCTTTGGAAAATGGTGTCGATTTCCTTAGATTGCGCACCGGACAGACTCTCGTCATCCCATTTCGAGCATTAATCATTTTCTGCACAAATCTAGACCCTTTTAACCTGGCTGACGAAGCGTTTTTCAGACGCATCCAGATGAAGGTGGGGATTTTTAACCCGGATGAAACCAGTTACAGGATTATCTTTCAAAGGGTTTGCCGCCAGATGCACATCCATTTTGACGAAAGCAGCTACGCGCATTTAATCGATAGATGGTACAGGAAGGATAGCAGGGCATTTCAGGCCGTCCATCCAAGGGATTTACTCATTATTCTTAGAGCTTTGTGCTCATATGAAGGTAGAGAAATATTCCTAACTCCAGAATTAATCGATGAAGCGTGTGAAATATATTTTGTCAAACATTAATCCTTAACCGTATACATGAAATATACATCTCAAACGCATCACCTGCACATTCTGTCACAACATTCTGAGATCTATAAGCAATTAATCGAGCAGAAAAAGCTGC
>JBGPBQ010000339.1:0-3494 GCA_041481345.1 Anaerolineae bacterium | reverse complement strand
TAAAAACCCTTTACCATCGGCTCGCATCGTCGGTGTACGAAATACTCCTGGAACTCTAAATCACCCTCATCCGTGTACACCCGGGTTTGTATTAGGTCATCGCTCATCGGCAGGACGTTTACTTTCACCCTCCAAATCTTACAAAATTCTTGTGTGATCTGGCTTAACGTCCATCCTTCTTCATAGCGAAGATTGCGTATAAGATCAGTGGCAAGATCAGAATCGCCAATTTGAAACCAAACTGGCATTCCCATCTGCTTTAATGTCTCAAGCACATGCCAGGTTTCATTGATCCGTCCCCAACCGGTCTCAGGGTTTGCCATTCCAGCCAGGGTATAACACACCGTATCCAGGTCGGGTGAAATCCTGAGTCCCAAATAGGTGAAATCATCGGCAGTATTTACGATGATAGTCAGTCGCTCCGGTTGCAGCACTTGCGCCAGTCCATCGGCAAGTTTCGCGCCACCCACACCCCCGGCCAATGCGACAATTTTCAAGTCAGCCATAAATATCAATTAGGTATAGTTCAGTTAGCATTTTTTACTTTTGAAGATGTAGATTTTCTGGGAGTATTTTATAGCTCACCCGCACTTCATTCGGGGTAAAGCTGGTGTAGTGGTCTGCGCCGGTATATTTTTTCGCCAGTGTATCGATATGTTCCCGAGCTCCTTCGGTGGTTATTTCGACTACCCGCCCCCGGATCTGAATATATCGGTATGGGTTCTTGGGATCGGTGATCACGAATGCCACCCGTGGATCCCTCCGCATGTTGCGGTCTTTCACCCTGCCCTTGGCTGAATTAATTAGTATGTAGTTCCCGCCCGTATTGAACCACACCGGCGTGAGCTGGGGTGACCCATCTTTCATCAAAGTCGTTAAAGCTCCAAATGCTTTCGTCTCATCTTTGATTAAATCCAAATATTCATCAGGCATCCATGCCATAGTTTGGCTCCTTGATATTACTCTTTTTTAATGACCATTCCCCTCATCTGGTCGACATTGATAAATTCGATGATCGACTGGATTTCTTCATCTGTACAATCGTAGATTATTTTTAATTCCGTGTCCCGTTTGAATAAGTCCACTGTGCAGAGAGCTCCCACCACCTTCTTTTCACCAAGGGATCCCACCCAAATATCTACACCGCCCTTATACATCGACCTAGTACACTTCAAAAAGCAGTAACTGACCGGGTACGTGCCATTCGGGTATCGCTGATGGGTGGATCCCTTGGGTCGATCAATCTCGATTTCGCTGGTTTCGACCAATCGCAGTAGATATTCCCAAAAATCATTATTCATCGGAATAAATCCTGATCTTTCGGTCGCAATAACTCGCTTAAGGTCCCATCTCGCATTTTATATGGAAACCCTCGTACATGTACGATGGGAGTAGCTTCACCAGTTTGACCCATTACCAGTGATGCGGCCGCTGCCAGCTCATCCGCTGCTCCGATTGTGGTGATGCGTAGATTGTATCCAAACAGGTCACTTTTCCCGCGCATATCCACCAATCCTGGCAAGCCTGCGATCCCAATCGCCACCCCCACCACTCCTTGCCGCCATGCCCGTCCATGAGAATCGATGATGACCACTCCCAGCTGGACCCCGCTCAGCCTCTCAAGGTTTTGCCGTACCAACTGAGCCGATCCGTCGGGATCCTTAGGCAGTAACAGCACCCATTCCTCGCCTGGTTTGGCCTCTCCAGCCACGTTGGAATGATCAATCCCTGCATTGGCACATACGAACCCCAACCGGTGCTCAACGATAATTGTCCCTGGTCGGGTTCGCAACACCTCATTGCTCTCTTGCAGAATGAGCTCGAGCAGGCGTGGGTCTTTTTCGATTTCTTTAGCCAATGAAACTGCGCGTTCAGTTGGCTGAACTAATACGAGGTTTACCCACCTGCCCTCAGCTTTTGAGACGATTTTCTGGGCTAATGCGATGATATCGCCATCTGCCAACTTGAGCTCAGCTTGTGACAATCCCCTCCAAATGATTTCCACCAGGTCATCACCGGTTTGTACCATCGGGATATTAGGCAGCGGAGTGAGCACCAGGCTTGTCATTAACCCTTATTACCTCTGTTCGGATATTCCTACGATTCTGACACTCGCATTTTTTATTTTGTAATACTTGTTAAGGCTGATCAAAATGGACGTCAGTCCCTCCACAACGATCGCATTTTCCAGAGAACCCGCATAATAAGCCCGCATCCCTGCTGCCTGCGCTAATCTGACCACCTGCTCAGCCGCCTCAAGGTCTTCCGAGCAAACCAGCACATCCGCATCCATCGCCTGTTCGATATTCTTATATAATGAACTGGCGGGCACATTCTGAAACGCTGCCACCACCCGAACCGATGGACCTAACAATTCCTGGGACAGTTGCGCTGCACAAGGAGGCTCAGGCGGTCGGGGGTCACGATAATCCACCCGTGAAGTGGCATCCACCAGGATCTTTCCCTGCAAAACGTCCTTCAAGCTCTCCACAATCTGCTGGTGGGCGGCTTGGATTACTGTTAGCACACATATATCGCCTAGTTTAACTGCCTCTCCGTTCTCCAACCCATTCACGCGATCAATTCCCAATTGGTTGTTGATCTTTTCCGCCACCTGCTTTGCCTTTTCCACCTGTCTGGAGCCTATCACAATTTGATAGCCGGTATAAGCCCACCTTAATGCCAGGCCTGTGCCTTCCTTGCCTGTCCCGCCTAAAATTGCAATGGTAGGAAGTGGTCCTGTCATGGTGAACCCTCACGGACTTCGCCGATGTTATGATGCCTCATCCTCTTTCCTTCCTATTCTCACATCATCTTACCTTTACCTCGTAGCGAGCTGTTTCTTCTTCGTAAAGCTCTTGCCTCAATCAAAGACTGTCGGGCAGTCAGGGTCTTCAAGACAACGAAAGGCGTCTTGAATATGCCGCGGTTTGGTGCGCTCGCCTGAAAGTACCTCCGGGAGCTCATTCTTTCCAAAGAATGCTACCTCAGATGTTTCCACACTAGGGCTGGCTTCCCCTGCGATTAAATCACACAAGAATACAATCTTATAAGCGTGAAAGAGTTCCAGGGTTCCAAATCGATTGGCATCGTACACTCCAACCACCTTGGTCGCGTTCACCTGGAAACCTGCTTCCTCGAACACTTCTCTTTCAGCTGCTTCAGATGGGATATCACCCACATCAGCCCATCCACCCGGCATTGTCCAACCGCCATCCATCCTCTCGCGTACAAGTAATAATTTCTTGTCTTGAAAAACGGCTCCTCTCACGTCTACCCGCGGGGTGGCATACCCAATCGGTGACCCGAACGTGTCCAATACCTGCGCATATTCCAGGCTCGTATGCTCACTCACGATTTCGGCTGCGATCTCGATCAACCGGCTGTACCTCTGGCGTTGGTATTCATTTAATGCGTATTGGTTTCCAGTTTGCGCCAACGCTTGAATCTCGCGTGCCCATTCAAGCCAACGAGGAGGTGTCATACCTTATACC
>JBGPBQ010000338.1:0-3580 GCA_041481345.1 Anaerolineae bacterium | reverse complement strand
TCTCCTGACCGATATGATCCAGACTGAAATATCCAGCCATCACCAGTTTGAGATCAGCGTCGGAGGGTCGGGAGCATTTCCAAATATCCACCAGCCGCGGATCATCTGGGTGGGTGTTGAAGCACCGTCAGAGCTGACGGCGATTCAGAATGGGATCGAGGCTACGACAGGTCGCCTGGGATATACGCGGGAGGAAAGGGCATTTTCTCCGCATTTAACACTTGGCAGGGTGTCGCGGAATGCGACTTCGCTAGATGTTAAGGCAATTTCGAAAACACTCGAGATAACCAAGGTCGGTTTTCTTGGCGCGACATGCGTGGAAAAGGTACACCTATACCGAAGCGACCTACAGCCAACTGGTGCGGTGTATACGCAAATTTTCTCTTCATCCTTGATAAAATAGAGACACATTTTGGAATATGAGGTGAATTCTGGAAAACATAGAAATAGCGCGCGAAATTATTAATCACTTAGAGGAAAAAAAAGGCGAAAATCTGGTATTGATCGATATAACTGATCTGGCTGTGTTTGCGGATTACTTTATTATTGGCTCTGGAACAAGCGACCGAATGCTTCACGCCCTGGCAAATTCGGCGATTGAGTTTATCCATTCGAACTTCCATTGGTCAGTGCGGACTGAGGGTGAACCCCGGGAAGGCTGGATTTTGATTGATGCGGGGGACATCATCGTACATCTATTTTCACCAGAACAGAGAAGCTATTACAAATTGGAAGATCTCTGGTCTCAGGGAAAAATCCTCCTACATGTGCAATAACTAAAAAATATAGATGAACGAGATCGATTACAAAATTCGCAGCGCTGTTCCAATTGATCGATCTCGATTGGCGAGCCTGATCCATTTTGGCTCACATGCACACCAGCACCTGGATTGGAAGCCTCCATTAGACTGGATTGGGAGCAAGCCATATTTGGTAATGGAAAAGGAGGGTGATATTGCTGCTACATTGGCCTGTCCTCCAGAGCTGCCGGAAATTGCGTGGATAAGGTTATTTGCGGTCAGCTCTTTCATCAACTTGGGAGAGGCGTGGAGGTCATTGTGGAATGCGGCAATAATAGAATTATCACAAATTGGGAAAATCCGGGTTGCTGCGATTTCCTTGCAAAGCTGGTTCAATGAGCTGCTTGAGGAAAGTGAGTTCGATCAAACCGATAATGTTGTTGTTTTGATTCGGGAGGGCTCGATACCACTCCCGAATCCATCAGCAATAAATATAAACATCCGACTAATGCTGCCCGAGGATCTGGATCTTATTTCGGAAATCGATCATGATGCGTTCGATACGGTGTGGAAAAACTCACCTGAATCACTGGCATTGGCTTATGAGCAATCATCACATGCCAGCGTGGCTGAATTCGAAGATGAGATCGTCGGGTACCAATATAGTACAACCAGCTCAATGGGAGCGCATTTAGCCCGCCTGGCAGTAAAAAAGAAGATGCAGGGAAAAGGTATAGGTTATTTATTAGTTTACCAATTATTAAACCAGTTCAGAAAGCAGGGGGTTGAACACGTAACAGTCAATACTCAAAAAAATAATGTCGCCAGCTTGGCGTTATACTCGAAGGCGGGTTTTAATATCACAGGCGAATCATACCGCGTGTATCAACACATCATTGATAAATGAGGAGAGGAAATGACACACAGTGAATTTGAGCTTTCATCGTTCGATGGTTTGAGATTATATTTCCAGTGCTGGCAGACAGATCAAAGCCAAAAGGGAACCGTCTGCCTGGTGCACGGGCTGGGAGAACACAGCGGACGGTATGCCCATTGGGCGGATCTGCTGAACCAGGCAGGATATAACTTCCTGGCATATGATTTGCGTGGTCATGGAAAGTCAGGAGGGCAACGCGGACACGCATCCTCATTTGATGATTACGTAAAAGATACCGACATATTGCTGAAAGAAGCAGAAGACAGGTTTCCAGGGATGCCACGGTTCTTATATGGTCACAGCCTGGGCGCCCTAATCACCACCTATTATGTATTGCGCAGGAAGCCCCAATTAAACGGTGTGATTGTCACTGCATTAAGCAATAAGACTTCTCTCCAGGGCCAAAAAGCGAAGGTGATGTTGTCCAAAGTACTCGGGTCGATCGTACCAAAGATGACGATTGATACAGGATTAGTCCCAGAGACAATTTCCAAAGATCCTGAACTGGTGAAGCGCTATGTAAACGATCCATTGGTTCACCATAAAGCTACAGTAGGATGGGGGAAAAGCACGCTGGAAGCCATCGCATGGTCTGATCAACATGTTGGTGAGTGGACCTTGCCTGTGTTATTTATGCATGGTGAACAAGATCAGCTTGGGTATGCAGATGGGAGCCGCGAGTTCGCAAGCAAGATTAAAGGAGACTGCACTTTAAAAATCTGGCCTGGCATGTACCACGAAGTGCATAATGAACCTGAAAAAGAGCAGGTTTTCGCGTATCTGCTCGATTGGCTAGATGCGCATTCATAAACCTTAAACTTATTATTAATACTAGACAAAGATGAGTACTCGTGGGAAAATTCTACGCCGATAAATATGAATTAGGAGTTTATGAATGACAAGTTACAAACGAGAAGACATTAAGGCACAAAAAACCAAGAAAAAACGCAAGCAAAGGATGATAACGTTATTATGGATTGGAGGCATAATCGTCTTTCTGGTATTGTTATTTGCCATACCAAACATCTACAATATAATAAAAACTAATTCACAACCTATTGGCACCTTTGTTGAAATCACCCCCGCGGTGCGTCCTCTGGAAAATGGAAAAACACTTGGAAACCCGAACGCCAAGGTAAAAATCGAGGTGTACGAGGATTTTCAATGCCCTTCTTGTAAGGAATATACAAATATTGTTGAACCACAACTCTTCCAAAGCACTTACATCTCCAGTGGGCAGGTATACTATGAATATATACAATGGCCTTTTATCGATTCGGGATCAGCCACAAAAGAATCACATCAAGCAGCTAATGCGAGCATGTGTGCTTTAGAACAAGGGCGATTCTGGGATTACCATGACATTCTGTTTGCTAACCAAGGTGCAGAGAATGGAGGCTCCTTCACTAATAAACGTCTGCAAGCGTTTGCCGAATCGCTTGGACTGGATATAACCAAATTTAATAAGTGTTTTTCAGCCAATACATATTCTGCAGAGATCAAAACCGAGTACCAGAAGGGGGTGGATGCTGGGGTTAACAGCACACCGTCGGTATTTTTGAATGGAAAAGAAGTCACACCAGGGGTAATTCCAACCTATGAACAAATAAAATCCGCCATTGATTCCGCGCTGGCGGGTGGAGGTTAGTTTATTTGGAATAATCAAGAGAACGTTGGCTGCCAACGCTCTCTTTTCTTACTATGTTAGATAGGGATCAGGGATTATTTCTTCGCTAATGTGGGATGAACCTTTCCCGCAGCTTGATTTTCAAGAAACTCCAGCACATAGCACAAGGATGATAAACGATTCATATAATGCAAAATTTCCCGATTCTCAAGCTTTTTCGTATGCAGTAGACGAGCAAGATGACGTTCAGCTCGCCGGACTATCGTGCGGGCCAGG
>JBGPBQ010000337.1:0-3582 GCA_041481345.1 Anaerolineae bacterium | reverse complement strand
GATTAAATCGATCGACTGCAGTAATAATCCGATCGCCAGGTCCCCCATCGCAAAACCGACCGCTGGCAGAGGGTCACCACCTACTTGGGACATCAGATTATCGTAACGCCCACCTCCAAGCAAGGCGCGTTTGATATTGCTGTCCAGTGCATAGGCTTCGAAGACTGTGCTGGTGTAGTAAAGCAAGCCGCGAATGGTGTTCGGGTCATAGCGCACATAATCCTGCACTCCCATAACTTCCAGGGCATCGAAAACTCGTACCAGTGTCTCTGATTTTTTCCACAGGTCGGGTTTGCTCAGGAAAGCTTTCATACCTTCCAATTGTTGGATATTCATCCCCAGGTCCAGGGCATTGGCGTCCCATTCGGACGGCTCCATTTTCCCTCGCCGGTCGATCAGGTTCAGGTACTCATAACGCTTCTCCGCCGGCACATCCAACGCAGCCAATTCTGAATTCGTTAGCTGGCGATCGTTCACATAGATCACTGCTTTTTGGGCGGAAAGCCCAATCTGGATAAAAAAGCTGGCTGCAATAGCGATCAGCTCAGCATCCACTTCAGGCGTGTCTACACCGATCAAATCGATATTCCATTGGAAGAATTCACGCGTCCGGCCACGTTGAGGGCGTTCGTAGCGCCAGAATGGTCCCCATGACCACCAGCGCAATGGAAATACCAGCTGGTTCTGGCGCTGCGCCACCATCCTGGCCAGGCTGGGTGTGAGCTCAGGGCGCAGGGTAAGCATTTCTCCACCGCGGTCTGGAAAGACGAATGACTGCTGGTTTACCAACTCCTCACCCGACTTTGAAGCATACAATGCGATTGTTTCCAGCATGGGGGCTTCCCATTCCTGGTAACCGAAGGAAGTCGAAACCTGGCGGATCATCTGGTACAGCCAGTTTCTAACTGCCATTTCCTCAGGGTAGTAATCCCGTGTGCCTTTAACGGATGGAATGATCTGCTTCATGGGGAAGTGCTGCCTCTCATGATTGATTGGATATAATCCAACTTTATTATCGCGATGGATGATTTTAACACAATTTTCTATGCAGGTCTTGAATTCTCGCCGCATACTGTTACAATTTAGACCAGTTAAGCGACTTTATCTTGCCTCGGGCTGTACCATAGGAGAGTTTTTATCTATGAAAATTGTGACGGATTGCGCTGCCGATTTGACTATGGAAGAAGCTACAACGTTGGACATTCAAGTTGCGCCACTTTTTATCCAGTTTCCAGAAGGGGAAGTAAACTCGAACGATATCACCCCCGATGATTTTTACCGGCGATTGATCAGCATTGCCCCGCGCATTCCCACCACTTCACAGCCTTCATCTGGTATTTTCGCCGATATATATAAGAAGCTGGTTGAGACCGGTGAAGAAGTGTTGTCGATCCACATTTCTTCCGGGCTGAGTGGCACAATCGAGTCTGCTCGATCTGGGGCAGCCCAGCTACCCGGGAGAGTGATCACCATTGTGGACAGCTTCACCTTATCTGGAGGCGAGCGGTTCCAGGTGCTCGCAGCTGCATTGGGCGCCAGAGCTGGTCGCAGCAGGGAATATATCCTGGAGCGGCTCGTAAAAATCCGTGAAGCCACTGAAGTGATCTATACCCTTGAGACCCTCGAATATCTACAGCGCGGGGGACGCATCGGCAGGGTCCAGGCGCTGGCAGGCTCAATCCTGGGTATCAAGCCGCTTATCCGGGTGGAAAGGTCGGATGGGAAATATTCGACTATGGGTAGAGCACGCACAATTCCGAAAGCATTGGAGACGATTACCAATCACATTGAGAGCCTCTATGGTAAAGGAACTCCCTTGTGGATTTCAGTCCTTCACGGTCAGCTGGTGGAACAAGCAAATAACCTGGCAGACATGATAAAAGGAAAAGTTAAGATAGGGAAAATGGAGGTTCTGCGCATTTCGCCCGTCCTGGGCGTTCATACAGGTCCTGGAGTGGTGGGGTTGGCAGCAGTTCCGATGCATTTGATGGAAGGTTTGGATTGAAAATCATCACCTGGAATGTCAATGGTCTCAGAGCAGCGCTCAATAAAGGTGCCTGGGGTTGGGTCCAACAAGAGCAACCGCATGTACTTTGCTTACAGGAGATCAAATCCCGCCCGGAGCAGATCCCAGAGGAATACCAACAGCAATTCAACTCTCATCAGGTTTACTGGAATCCAGCCGTAAAGCCCGGATACAGCGGGGTGGCGACGTTCACCAGTATCCCACCGTTACTGGTGGAGTATGGTATTGGTAGAGAGGAATTTGACCACGAAGGCCGGGTGATCCGCACAAAGTTCGTGGGTTTCAATTTATTTAATGTCTATTTCCCTAGTGGGCAGCGCGGTATGGATCGGGTAGATTACAAGCTTACCTTTTATTCCCACCTATTGGAAATTTGCGACCAGCTGCATGCTTCTGGAGAGAGACAGGTCATTTGCGGTGATTTTAATACCGCGCACAATGATATTGACCTCCGTCACCCAAAAGCGAATCAAAAGACCTCCGGATTCTTGCCTGAAGAACGCGCCTGGATTGATACCTATCTGTCGCATGGATTTGTGGATATCTACCGGCTCTTGTTCCCCGACCGGGTTGAATATACCTGGTGGACCTACTTGTTGAATGCCCGTAAGAATAATACCGGCTGGAGGTTGGATTATTTTTTAATCTCTGAAGCGCTAATTCCATATGTCAAGGATGTAAAAATTCATACGGATATCCTTGGCTCGGATCATTGCCCGGTGAGCCTGGTGATCGAGGCGTAAAGCCGATCCTACGACATATCCTGTTGTAGACTTACTCGCCGAATTCAGTTTCCATCTCGTCCAGATCGTCCCAGGCTTCCGATACCTCCAACGAGATATCCCCGAACAGTCCATCCTGTGTTACCCGCACCAGGTGCCGCTTGATCAGCTCGAGCAGCGCTAAAAAAGTGACGACGACCTCAAGCCGCGAAGGATCATGGTTTACCAGCGAGCGAAAGGAAATAGATTTTTGATGCCGGAGCGCGTCGGTAATTAATGTGATTTTTTCACGAATGGTCACACGTGAAGGCGGCACGACTGTGCTTAAAGCATCTGCAAGGTTAAGGTTTGAAAATATATCTTGGGCGGCTGCCGCGATATCTTCAATTGTGATCCCCGTCAGGTCAAAACTACTCTCCAGCTTGGGCGGGGGTGCCACCCTCAAATATGTCCGCAGCCCGTCTGACTCGCGCTGGTTGAGGATCGCGGCGATCTCGCGGTAGCGTTTATACATGATAAGCTGCTTGGCAAGTGCCTCACCGGGGTCTTCTTCGCCAGGTTCGCGCTGTGGAGGGCGCGGCAGCAACGCCTCCGATTTAATTAGCAGCAGCTTGGCCGCGACCACAAGGAAGGCAGATACTTCATCCGCCTCCAGGCTAGTAAGCTTGTGGATATATTCGAGGTATTGGTCTGTGATCAGAGCCAGGGATAATTTCGTGATGTCCAATTCTGCCCGCTCGATCAGCTGTAATAATAAGTCAAGCGGACCCTCGTATACGGGAGTGGCGATCATATAATTTGAGACCTGTTGGTTGGCAGTGTTGTACATCATGG
>JBGPBQ010000336.1:0-3671 GCA_041481345.1 Anaerolineae bacterium | reverse complement strand
TGATATAAACACATCACCATGATATAAAACATTGAGTCGAGTAAAACACTGTCAGGAGGAGTGAAATGAGACGCTGGAATGGATGGGGAGATGATTCGATCAATCTACCTATTCCTCCTATTGCAGTATCTTTCCTGGAGCAGCGCGTAGGTACGGGTCGTCGACCTACTGATGTAAGGCAGCAGGAAATTCTGCAACGCATCCCTAAATCACGCCTCCCAAAGCATTCATTGATATCAACCGATCCACTTATTCGCTTGCTTCACGCTCGAGGCCAAAGCTTTCCAGATTGGGTCGACCTGCATACTGGTCATATCAATACTTTTCCAGATGGCGTCGCCTATCCAATGTCGAATGAGGATGTAGTTAGTCTGCTCCAGTATGCACAGCATTCAGGTATACATTTGATTCCCTACGGGGGAGGAACAAGCGTAGTTGGTCATATCGATGTGATCAAAAGTAGAACCCCCATAGTAACCATTGATATGAGTCGCATGAACCGCCTGATCGATCTCGATTCTCAAAGCTTGCTAGCCACATTTAACGCCGGAGTATCTGGACCGGATTTAGAAGCCCAATTACGGGCTGATGGATTCACCCTTGGGCATTATCCCCAATCCTTTGAGTATTCAACTTTAGGCGGCTGGGTAGCTACTCGCTCAAGTGGGCAACAGTCCTTACGCTATGGGCGGATCGAAAAATTATTTGCCGGCTGTAGGATGGAAACCCCGATTGGTGAGCTGCGAATTCCTTCCTTCCCTGCATCTGCCGCCGGACCAGACATACGGGAACTCGTGTTGGGATCTGAGGGTAGGTTTGGGATCATCACCGAAGCGAGTGTGCGCATCAGCCCAATTCCGGAACACGAGGAATTTCATGCGGTCTTCTTCCCAGATTTTCATCAAGGGATCGAAGCAGTCCGCCAGGTGCTCTCAGCTGGATTGCAATTGTGCATGCTTCGCCTGAGCACCGCCAATGAGACTGCAACGACGCTTGCTCTAGCCGGGCATGAGAATCTACTTGGAGCGATGGAAAGGTTATTGTCAATCCGCGGTCTCGGAGCGGAAAAATGTTTGCTCCTGCTTGGATTTAGCGGTAAATCAACGTTGGTTCGTATAAATCGTGGTGAAGCGTTGAACATTAGCCATAAGCTGGGTGGTGTGCATGTTGGAAAGACCTTTGGACAGCAATGGCACAAAAATCGGTTTCGAACGCCCTATTTCCGTAACACACTTTGGGAAATGGGTTACGGCTTGGATACTCTGGAAACTGCGATAGATTGGGGAAAAACTCCCCAGATGGTCGATCAGATTGAGACAACAATAAACACTGCGATATCTGAATATGGAGAAAAGGTTCATATTTTTACCCACTTATCCCATGTATATCCGTATGGCTCTTCTGTTTACACTACCTTCCTCTTCAGATTGGCTGGTGTGCCAGAAGAATCACTTGCACGTTGGCGAGCGATGAAATCTGCTGCCAGCACGGTAATAACCACCCTTGGTGGAACCATCAGCCACCAACACGGTGTCGGTATCGATCATATCCCGTATCTCGCGGCTGAAAAGGGTGCTGTGGGCATGTCTGCTATATCTACTCTATGCCACCAGTTTGATCCAAAAGGCATCATGAACCCGGGTAAGCTGGTGTTGTAAAACTGTAGCCTCTTTTTTCAACCTGTAAACTTGAGTGAGAGTGGTCAAAATGTGGGATTCCGAATGGCGAAATAAAATCTGGCAAGCGGCAGCCGGCCCTTGGGATATGATTATCATCGGGGGGGGAATTACAGGTGCTGGAATTCTCCGTGAAGCCACCCGGCTTGGGTTGCATGCACTATTGGTCGAACAGCGCGATTTTGCTTGGGGGACATCCAGCCGGTCATCCAAGTTGGTACACGGTGGTTTGCGCTATCTCAAAGAAGGCAAACTTATACTAACCCGTGATTCTGTCCGGGAAAGAGAGCAATTACTTCACGATGGACCCGGCTTAATCGATCCTCTTGGTTTTCTACTCACGATATACAAAGGAGATACTCCAGGCAGGTGGACGTACTCCATGGGCCTTACGGTGTATGATCTGCTGGCTTTGCACTGGGACCACGAATATTATTCGCCCCACGATTTCCGCTTATTAGCTCCTCATATAAGTCAAGATGATCTACAAGGGGGTTTCCGATTCGGTGACGCTCAAACGGATGACGCGCGTCTGACCCTACGTATCATCCGTGAGGCTGTTTTAGATGGCGCAGCTGCGATCAATTATGTCAAAGTCAATCAATTAATCATTGAACAGGATGATGTTAAAGGTGTCGTTCTAACGGATATGCTCACTGGCGGTCAGGTCGAAGTTTATGCGCGGGTCATTATCAATGCTGCTGGTGCTTGGACAGATAGTTTACGTGAGCAGGTTGGCGGGTCTCCACATATTCGACCATTACGGGGCAGTCATCTAATCTTTCCGAGCTGGCGTTTACCCGTTGCTCAGGCTGTAAGCTTTTTACATCCATTTGATCACCGCCCGGTCTTCATATTCCCTTGGGAAAGTGTCACTTTGGTGGGTACAACGGATGTAGACCATGATGCTCTTATCGATGTCGAACCGAAGATTAGTCCGAACGAGGTCGCATATTTGATGGCAGCTGTGGAATATCAATTCCCATCCCTGTCGCTCACCCTCAATGATGTCCTCTCAACCTATGCTGGTATCAGGCCCGTCATTAGCAGTGGTAAACTCGACCCTTCCGCTGAATCGCGCGATCACTGTATCTGGGAGGAGCACGGGTTGTACTCCGTAACCGGTGGAAAATTGACCACCTTTCGGTTGATCGCATTGGATGTGTTGAAAGCTGTTCGAGGTCGCCTCACTGATCTGCCTGAACCACGGCATGATATGCCTGTCCTTAATCAGGTTGATCAACAATTACCCGGTTGTAGTGACCTGCGTGATGCTTGCAGGCGGAGGTTATTGGGACGCTTCGGCTCTGATGCCCTGGCAGTTGTAAATATGGCCCGCTCCGGTGAGATGGAAACCATCCCCGGTACAGATTATCTATGGGTGGAATTACGTTGGGCAGCCCGCGCCGAAGGGGTATGTCACCTGGAAGATCTGCTTCTTCGCCGGACAAGGCTGGGGCTTACCCTCCCCTCTGGTGGAGAATCCATTATGCCGGTGGTAAAACAAATCTGCCTGACCGAACTACATTGGACTGACCATCAATGGCAGCAGGAGCTTGCTGACTATCAGATATTAATCGTCCAGTCCTATAGTCTGCCATCCCATGAGTATATCCCCGACTGGAAGGCTCTTCTATCAGCTGCACTCGTTAAACGAAAAGTAGATATACAAAAACCACGCGAGAAATTGCTTCGCCGTACCGGTTTAGCGGTAGGAGTCGTGATCATAATTATGCTCATAATTGCCCTATTCTGGAGGAATAACAGGCGATCCGATAGGTAGAGGGTTCTACCTGATTGAACGGGATTGTAGACAATCGCAACGCACTAACCACAAATATCATTTGCGTCTGCATTATCCCATGATGGAAAGAACGTAACTACTCACCACGCGAGGATTAGCATTTGTGGCAGCGCAGGGGAGGGATTTGATTTGAGGCATTTGGAATTCCTCCCCTGCGCTTCTACAAGGTTTACACTATAGACAGTTGAAAT
>JBGPBQ010000335.1:0-3677 GCA_041481345.1 Anaerolineae bacterium | reverse complement strand
GCCAATACCCCAAGCCTTATCAAAAACTCCATACCATTGTTCGGTGGTTAATTCAGTGTTGATATGTTTGGGCGGCACAAGGGTATCGCTGACGGCACCAGGAGGCAGGCGATAAGTCAACGCACAGTCAAGGCGATAGGGGGCGGAGATTTTATGGGTGTGCGGGGCTGCTCGTTTAAAATCCAAAAACATCTCGGGGTCGAGATCTTGAGTATTGACCATCGTTTGGATACGGTCTTTCAGCAGCTTAAAGTCCTGGCGAGCTTGATCACGGCTCACCCGGTAGCGATCAGCAATTTCAAGCTCGACTTGTTCCTCGGGAGTCTGGATGATCAGGTGGTAGGCAAATTCGGCTGCAGTTTGATTGAGGTGTAGGATGGTGGAAGCATTCACAATTAATAAGCCGCTTCCATCGGGCTCGAGGCGTAAGTGGAGGCGGTAGGGGATAGGAGCATCGGGGGGAGCCTGGTAGTGGTATATCCCTGGTGGCAAAGGCACCACGCGGGTAAACAGGTGTTTGACCGATTCTATGATGCTGGACATCTTATGCTCCTTTCGGATAAACTAACAATTATTCGTTGGCACTGCTAATGGACAGCCACCACCGCATTCGGCCAATAGGGAGCAGTGATTGCATTTCTCCGGGATTTCGCTACGCTCACGCAGTTTCACGGATAGTTTATGATCCCAGATACTGCTCCATTTCGCCGAAAGTATATTTCCCAAGGACTGGTAATAGGACTGGCATGGAATTACATCTCCGTTCGGCTCGACGCACATATTGTATAAAGCCGCGGTGCAACCCTTGACCCCTAATTCAAGCTGCATGGGGTCAAAATGACAGTACTGCGTGGGCGTGTACCAGATCAATCTCTGACTGTGTGCCGCAGTGACCTGCCGGGCGTTGCTCAACAACTCATGCAAATCAGACTCGGGTAACCCGGAATCAACCGTCAGACCACGCCCTGAGTAAATCAAGGCATTCAAACCTATTGTTGGAACACCGATCTCCGCCAGGAATTCGAGCGTTTGAACTAGAGTGGAGCGGTTGGTGGCCAACATGGTGGTATTCGTCATGACATACAGCGGAGTTTCAAGAACATTCCGGATTCCTGCTACGGTTTGCTTCCAGGCACCCGGGGCGTGGACCATGGCGTCATGTATTTTAGAATCATGTGATTCCAAGGTGATTTGGACGTGATCCAGACCGGCTTTAACCAAACAGTCGACGTAACCGCGATCCGAGAGTCGCCGCCCATTGGTATTGATCCCAGTGATCTGTCCATTCTGCTCAGCGTGTGCAATCAGCTCGGGGAGGTCATTGCGTAGCGTGGGCTCACCACCGGTAAAAACCACATGGGGAATCCCGATTGACCACAATTTATCCAGGATTTGATGCCATTGAGCAGTGGATAATTCGGGGTAATCCCTGGAGCGGGCATTGTAACAATGAGTACAGTCGTTGTTACAGCGATACGTTATGGCCAAATCCATCCGATAAGGAGCAGAAGGTCGGGCAGTGAAGGGGGGAGTGACCTCCAGGTCAAGCTCGTGGATGGGACAGGCGCCGTCAGGTTTGATCAGTTCACGTAATTGATTGGCGGTTTGCGTATAGTCAGCGAGTATTTGATCGTTGGAAGCGTCAAATTCCCTGGAAAGCGAGCGTAGTGCAGCTGCTTGAGGGGTTTTTTGGAGGATCAGATACGCCATGACTGCGGCGGTCGGATTCAGGTGCAGGATCCTGGAAGCGTTGACCAACAATAAGCCGCTTCCATCAGGGTCGATGCGCAAATGGACGCGCGAACGTTCACCTTGCTCTTGATAGTCGAAATGGAACAGGCCTGATTTGGGTGGCGACGGACTCCGGTTTGCCACCCTGAATTTAATCTTATCTAAAAATGAATTAGCAGCGGTCACGATATTTAGTGATGAAATACCTAACGCCCGCCGCCGGCACAGGCACAGGCGCATCCTGCACAGGCGCAGGCGCAAGCACATCCACCTCCATGCCCACCCCCACCAGAGAAAGTTCCTGGGGAAGGTTTTGGAGGCGGGTTCGTAACTGAAGTGATGCTTGAGGTGAAATCGGTGATGTTACCGACTGTCTTGGTTGAGAAGGTTTGAACACCTCCAGCGAGCGAAGCGGCGAAATCAGCACCGGGCACACGGGCAGAGCCGCCTGTGGACATTGGGGCTCCCCCAGCCATTCCCCTTCCGAAACCGGGATCATAATGACCCCACCAGGTGGGAATAAATACCGGCATATTCCGGAAAACCTCCTGGGTGCGACCGCTGTAATTCTTATCCAGCATGGTCCATTCCATGACTTCTTCGTATTTCTGGCTTTTCACTTCGGGGGTATTGGCAGCTTCAACCTGTTCCCAGGCGCGTTTAGTGATATCGGTGTAATAAGCGATGGTTTCCGTACGGCTAAAGCCTTTCATCTTTTCCGAAACATTCTTAACCAGGTTGATCACCATGTCGCGCAGTCCTTTGCGCCGTTCCAGGTCTTTCTCTTGAAAAGCGGTGAGGAAATCCTTTTCGTAGGGCTGGAGATCTTCGGGTAGAGGTTGGTTGACCTTGATCTCAAGAGGGTCACGCATGACCACCTCGGCAACATTCTTCTTTACCACGCTAAACAGGATCATGGTCATCACTTTATCCAAGGGCTGTTCCAATAAAATCGCGGCCTCTACAGCGGTCAATCCACGCTTGATGCCATGACCTTCAATCGAAATTTTGGGAGGCAGATAAGCCTGCTTGCGCCTTCGATCTGAAGTAATGCCTGCGATGACGATGGCTAGAAAGCCACCAATACACATGATGGGTATCGCAGCTGCGGATAGAAATTTACCTATCCCGGCGAATGGATTTGGTCTGACGATGGTACCTGCCGGGACGTAGCTGGCGGGGAAGGAGGCACCAAAGGTATAAATAGAGTATCCATTAGCGGATTTATTCTCCCACACATAAATAATCCGCCCAGTATTGTCGAGAGCCCGGATGGGTGTGGATGGAAAACCATCCGGTGCGGAATGCCATTTAGGCTCCGTAGGTTTTACCCCGGGTGGCAAATGGAACGTGACGATCATATCTGTATTTCCAGATACGTATTGAGAGCCGAAATAGGTTGGGGCGAAATCTGCACTGGCGTAAGAACTATCCTGAGAATCGGGGTATAGCACGCCGGTGATATTGCTGACATGAGCATTGAATGTGCCTGATGAGCCGGAGGCGATTGAATATTGTCCCAAACCGATGGCGACCCCGCAACAGCCCAACCCCTGGTAGCCGGAAGACGAAATATCGCTGACTGGATTGCCGTTGATTGAGGCGGTAATATTGCTCTCTGAATAATTACTGTTTGGCAACCCAAGATCGATAAAGTCGATGACATGTCCGGAAGGATTATTCGAAATGTTAAAGGTGTAATCCAAAGATAACGTGCCATCCGAATTCCAGTATGCATCGACGGTTTCCTTCGGCAGCTGGAATGAATAGGATTGAGCAGCGGCTGGTGACGATACCAGCAACACGAGTATAGATAGAAGCAGGAAGGTTACGAACCATTTGCGCATAGATCTCCTCCTCAAAACTTCTCTACTTATTATCAACGAATCATCCGGTTTAGATCAGTTAAAATCACCATTTGGGGTCTTCAGTTAACTGGTAGGTGG
>JBGPBQ010000334.1:0-3715 GCA_041481345.1 Anaerolineae bacterium | reverse complement strand
TTTAATCACATAATGTGCGCTTAACAGCTTGTGCTCCTTATCGATCTCCGACAATGACTGGTCGGTTAATATCACAATGGATAGGAATGGGTGCGTCCCAAGGATTTTGGGGATCAAGATATTACGGACGTCTGGCATATTCATGTCTGTAATCAACATATGGTAGTTGCCAGATTGGATAATGTTGAATGCCCTGGTTGCACAGTCTGTTGCAGTGACGAGATAACCTGCGCGTTGAAGGATGAGCGCAATCGATTGGCGTAAATTTACATCATCTTCGACCAGCACAATTAATTTAGGACTCATGGATCTCCATCGGGTTTAATCTCATACTTATTTTATCGATAATATGGAGATGAACAATTTGAAATAGTTGGTATATATTGGTGAGATACCAATGCTTTGATTTTAATCAAAGCATTAGGAAGTACTCAATGCTTTTACTTTAATCAAAGCATTGGGAAGTATTCAATGCTTTTACTTTAATCAAAGCATTGGGAAGTACTCAATGCTTTGAATAAAACAAAAAGCGGATAGTGCCTGTCACTACCCGCCTGTCAGAGGACCCCGCTCTACTAAACTACTAACCGATAGCCTACATCTCGTACCGTTATGATCAACCTGGGTTGGCGTGGGTCAGGCTCCAATAATTTACGGATCTCATGCATCTGCCAACGTGCAATCTCGCGTGCTTCCGCCCGGCTAATGTGTTGGTACCCTTGCGATTCTGAGACTAATTTCTCGTACGTCACAGGGTGGGGTGAATGTCGCGCCAGTGTGACCAGATAATCAAAAGCAGAGGGCGGCATAGAAATGCTGCAGTTTTCGTAAGTCACCGAATGCGTATGGCGATCCAAGGACAAATTGCCACATTTCAAAAAGCGGGTGGGGTCTGTCGAAGGAGCTACTTTTTCTGGAGCATCAAGACGAGCTTCCTTGCTATCGATGGTTTGCAATTCGGTCAACAAATCCTGCAATTGGCTGGTGATCTCACGGCGTCGTTTGGGTTTTTCTTCTTTCAGGAGGCTTTCCACCCGATTGAGTATATCTTCAGGGTCGATCGGCTTCAACAAGTAATCTCTAGCCCCCAACCTGACGGCCCCAATGGCAGTATCCAGGGTGGCGTGCGCTGTCAGGATAAGGACGGGCATCTCAGGATATAATTCTCTTAATTGGGGGAGAAGCTGGATACCATTTTGATCAGGCAGCTTTATATCAAGGAAAGTCAAATCATATGCCCCCACCTGCAGCACATGGAGCGCTTCAGCTGCATCCGAAGCAGTCGTGACCGCATAACCTGCGCGCTGCAGGATCAGCCCAAGGCTGCGTCTTAAATTGGGTTCATCGTCGATGATCAGTATGGAGTGACTAGTAGCCAACGATTAAGGTCCTCGCTTCATAATTATTCTGCTAACCGGGGCAGCCAAACAGTAAAGATTGTGCCCTCACCGGGCTGACTTTCAACCATGATCTGCCCACCATGTTTCTGGATAATACCATAACAAATCGATAGACCCAGCCCCAAACCGTATTCCTTGGTGGTTATGAACGGCTCGAAGATGTGGGGTAATATTTCCGGATTAATTCCCATACCAGTATCACTGATGATTACCCCCACTTGCGCCTTATCGCTGGATTGGACCATATTTACGGATAATATTCCTCCGGAGGCCTGCATGGCTTCGATGGCATTCAAGGTGAGATTTAGGAAAACCTCGATAATCTGGTCTCTCACACAGCGTATCGAACAGAGCTCCAAACCCGGTAATGGCTGCCAGACCACGCGCGAATTATTGAGATGAGGAAGGATCAAAGAATGGACCTCCTCGATAATTTCTACTAATTCCTGAGGACGCATGGTTTGAGAATCTTGGGGTCGATAAAGCTGGCGTAATTGACCAACGATATTGGACAGCCGCTGAGTTTCTGACAGCGCCATCTCCAATGGTTCCTTGCTCGTTGAGTCAGATTCAATATCCTGCTGGATGAGATAAAGACAATTTTTTATCGTCTGCAATGGATTATTAATTTCATGGGTAACAGACCCGACCATGCGACCGATAGCAGCATGTTTTTCGGCCTGAATCAATTGGTTCTCATAGTTCTTTTTCTCGGTGATATCTGTGCATGTACCAACCCAGGACGAAATATTACCATCCTCATCCTTAATCGGCACCCCTCGAACGGAGAAATAATTGTATTCACCAGAGTGATTCCTGATTCGGCACTCTGTTTCATAAGGGGTTACCGTTTCCACCGAATGTGCCCAAATTTCGGATACCCGTTCCTGATCTGCCGGATGTACTGCATTGATCCACCCACGACCCAGATATTCCTCACGGCTTTGCCCGGTGTAACCTCTCCAAATGAGATTGTCCTCAACTACCTCCCCTGCAGCATTTGTATACCAAACAATCAGGGCAGTGGCAATGACCAGCGATCTATACTGCTCCTCGCTCTTTCGAAGCGCATCCTCTGCCTGCTTATGTTCAGTAATATCCTGCCGGATCGATATAAAATTGGTGATCCTCCGATCTTGATCGATGACAGGGGTGATGATTTGCTCTTCATAATATAAGCTGCCATTTTTGCGGCGGTTGATTAACTCTCCCCGCCAGACTTTCCCTGCGAGGATAATTTCCCATAGATTTCGATAAAATTCTTGATCGTGCTTTCCAGATTTGAGGATGCGCGGATTTTGACCGACAATCTCTGATTTAGAGTAACCCGTCATCCGACTGAAGGCAGGGTTAGACCATAGTATCGTCCCATCTTTATCCACAAGGATGATGCCATTGGCGGCTGCTTCCAAAGCAGTGGTCAACAGGATCAGCTGTTTCTCCGTTTCCTTGCGCTCAGTAATGTCGCGCGCAGCCGCGAAAACCCCGGCCACCTTGCCAGACTCATCTTGATATACAGAGGCATTGTAAATCACCGGTGTGGTGTGCCCATCGCGATGCTGGATTTCCAGCTCGTAATCGCGGACTGTCCCTGTCTCAAAAACCCGCTCGTAACCTAAACGTGCTTTCTCTGGATTGGTGAAATAGCTATGGAAAGCGGTGCCAATCAGCATTTCTCGAGAATAGCCTGTAATTGCCTCTGTGACCGTATTGACATCTCCGATTTTTCCATCCGGGGTGATCGTCACGAGTGCATCCAGATTAGCTTCGAGCAGGCTGCGGTTATAGGCATTTAATGACCGCAACTTCTCCTCCACCTGCTTGCGTTCGGTGATATCTATGCCCAACTCAAGAATGAGGAGAGATCCGTCAACATCATTAAAGGGGAAGTCAAAGACGTCATAGTTTCGATGGTCCGGACCCGTCCATTCCCAACGACGGCTTGTTCCAGTTTCCATCACTTTATAAGTTTCACAATTGGCACACGGTTCGCTAAAACCAAAGAGATATTCATAACAGTGCTTACCGTGATCGTCACCGAACCGCTCCCTGAAATAGCGATTGGCGAAGGCGACATGATAGTCGGGTGTCAGCAGGATGGTGTATACAGGTAATATTTCCAAAACGTCATTAAATCGCTGGCGCTCAGCTTCCACTGCCTTGGTCTGAAGAAGGAGCTCAGATGCGATCCGATTTCGCTCATTGATCTCCTTCCTTAATTCGTCATTGGTATGTACGAGCTCTTCGGTACGCTGTTGGACAGTTAATTCCAACTTGTCATGAGCCTGGCGAAGGGCTTCTTCAGCTTGAACCCG
>JBGPBQ010000333.1:0-3726 GCA_041481345.1 Anaerolineae bacterium | reverse complement strand
TTCTGTAATTCCTCCCGCCCCCCATTTTTAGCGGAGAAAATGATGCGTGAGATTACATCTTCTCCTCGGCTGATCTGACCGTTGTATTCCGAGACCTGGGCTTCCACTTTACCGGAAACCAGATCGACCAACCAGACCGTCACTGTGGTTGTTCCGATATCAATCGCAATTCCGTAGATTGGATCATCTTCTGGCACGAGATCGGGAATGATTGCCAGCAAGCGTTCCGATGCCCGCTGACCGTCGAGCTCAATATGGGCGTCGGTAATGACCGTGATTTGCCAGTCATTTTCACGCAATGCACTGCCCATTTTTTGTAAGAGGTTGAGCGATATGCTGACGTCTTCAACACCTGTTTTTTGGCGCAGGGCAGTTTTTAGACGACTCCAATCATCGGTCTGGTCATCCATACGGGGTGGGGACAGGCGTAGACTGATTCGGCGGATTGGTTGAGCGTAAATTGGATCATAATCCGGCGGGACAGAGACTTCAATCGCAGTTCGATCGGTGGTTAGCCTGCGCTCGATTTTTTCCTGAGGCGGGATGGTGACAGAAATATCACCTTCGATGACCGACTGACAGGCAAGGGCATATCCTTGAGCTACATCTTCTGCACTCAGGCGTAGACTGCTGCGCCTGCGGACATCGCCCTTGGTAACCTGGACTGCACAACGACCACAGCGCCCCTGCCCACCACACGGCTGCCCGATTTCTACACCACCCAGATGCGCGGCTTCGCTCAGCAACGTGCCTGTAGGAACGCGCACCGGCTGTTTTGCGATATCAAAGGTGACCGTATGCTCAGTCATGCAAGTTATTTACAACCACTCTCACCGCGTGCTATTAAATTCAGCATCCACCCGCACGCATGTACGAGCTTATAACGCTTGTTTCATAAAGGCGGGCAGGTCTACAGCTTCGCGTGGACCGACCCGGATCTCCCAATCGGGTAATTCACCTTCCAGCTCTCCAGATAGGACTGCTACATGACCGGGTAATACGATGCGTTTGCGCGAGACTTTATCGGCGATGTTGAAGCCTTTGACAGCCTTCGCAATCCGCTCGGCATCGAACTTCCCAGCCGCCCAGGCGGTTAGCACACTCATTCCCTCAGCATCGGTTACTAGTAGCCAGGCGGGTAACCCTGATCCTTCAACTTCATTAGCGACACTGAAATAGGTGATGCTAAAGTTGGTGGTGACTAGCACAGGAGATTCAGCTTTTGGAGCGTTGATCTCATAGATGCCGGGTTGCACCTGGATCGGTTTTTGCGGGTCTGTGTAGATATTCTGGCGCAGGACGAGCAAGGGGTAAATTGTAGCTGGGTTGAAATGGTCCAAGACAATAAATCCTGCATACTTGGTAATTGCCTGGGCTGCATGCACCGCTTCCAAACCAGGGTCACCCACGTCACCTGGGAAGGTGATTACCGGGTATCCGAGGGCGCGGTAATTCTTTTTGATCGCCAAACGGCGAACAGTGGTGCCAATTGCCAGTCCGGCGCCCAGATCACGCCCACCTGGATCGATCACTAGGTCTTCGACGCCCTTGGCTTTGATCTTATCGGTTAGATCTGCCGTCTCTGCCAGAGATCCAGTCACGAGACCGAGAGCAGCCTTGCTTTCTTTTGCCAGGTCTGCAAAACCTTCCCAATTCTTGCTATCAGCACCGTAGATCAAAGGAGTTTCACCTTGAAGAGCTCGCAGGCCTGCCTTTGCAACCGCTACATCACGGGTCATCAAGATGACCGGTCGTTTGGTGACCGACCGGACAGCCTGAACTGCGGTAGCGAAAGCATTGGGGTCGCCGCTTGTAGAAGCTACAGCAAAACCATCAACAGTCAGGTCCATCCCGACGTAATTGACCGCGTAAGCGCTAGCTGATGAAACCATGGTTTTTATCGCATCGACAGGCTGGTTATCATAAACCCGGATAAATAACCCCGGTTTGTTATAGAAGGTTTTATCATGCCTGAATAGGACCACCTCATTACCGGCTTTTACTTCATACCCATCAGATTTTAGGGTAATCAGGCGAATGGGTGGGGCAGATGATTCTGCTAATTGGGTTTTCGCTTCAGGGGTAACGTATGGGCAAGCGGATAATTCGACTTGTTTGGCAGCCAGCTTCATGGCAAAAGCCAGGCAAGTCGGAAAACCGAACTCTTTACAGTTGGTTTGAGGTAGTAGTTTATATATTTGAATGCCAGTCAGAGCCATATCCCATCTCCGTTGTTATCTTATTATTCTGCTTTCAGTGGTCAGGCCAGGGTGTAAGCGGCAGCCATCAGGTCTGCAATCGCTGCTTTTACCCGCCTGACACTCTCAGCATGACGCAGGACGACGATATCAGCGCCTGCTTCGATCAAAGTCATGGCAGTTAAAGTTTCCCAGTTGATTGAACGCTCCAACCAGTCACCCCACGCTTCTGGGACACCCGCATTCACCTTCGCCTCTTTGGTTTTCCAGGCTTCATAACCCGGTGTAACCAGCATGGGAAGCTGGGTCATGGCATCGCCCTGTAGAGCGGCCTGGCGGAGTCTCTCCATGGCGGAGAAGCCGTACTCGATCCCATATCCGAGCGCGCCGGTGGTTGGGTCCATCAAAACGCGGTCGAGGGGCATGCCCATGTCGCTGATCAAGATATTCAGCTGCTTGGCGAGATTGACATCCATAGGCGAGCGTGCATTCACCAGGTGCCCATTCGCCATAGCAGTTGCGATGAGGGTCCGGTAATTTTTATCCTCGGCGATCCCCAACACCAGGCGTTCTCCCTTGGTAGCTTCAGCGACGGCAACCAACAAGTTGTTGTCGGCTTCAGCTTGACCAGGCCCGAACACGATCAGGGGTAAACCTGTGGCAGCCAGTACATCTTTGACGGTTTTAACAGCTGCTTCTGGGGTCGTAGGCTTGCCAGCCATATCGTTCAAAGAGAGGGACAGCTCGATTAAATCAGCTCCTTGAGCTTCGGCAGCCTTGGCCCATTTAACAGGGTCATTCATCGCTTCCCCCCAGGCTTCCAGCAGCAGTGGAGACCAATCTTCAGGACGATGATCTTTTATTTCTACTGCGATTGCTGGACGATTGGGGGATTTAGTTTCAAAATGAAGGAAGGGTAGATTTTTTTCACCACCCACTATTACAGTGGAGGTGCGCGTACCGCCATCGGCAACAGATGCACCGATGGTCACGGTACGCACGGTTCCGGGCCAGTTATCCTTGGGTATCTCTACAGGCATATGACTCACTCCTTTTTTGCTTGATTATCACTAGAACATAGGATCCATCGTCAAAGCGGGGTGTTCGTGCTCCGTCAACCAGGTCAGGAGCTCATCGACCGTCGTCACATGGCGCTCATCGGCGATTTTTTCAATCAAATCAGGATCACCTTCGCGCTCTGCTACAAACTTGAATTCATCTGCCATCATTTCTTTCAAGCAACTGCTCATCCAGACGATACGCTTGAAACCACCATCGGCTGATATAAATTTTGGACTGGTGAGATAGAACTTACCTACTCCCATCACGCCCGGGGTTTGTAAGCCGCCACCTGCGATTCCTGCCAGCGTGCTGAAAGTCATTCCAGCGGGGGTCATGCTGGGATCTTCGCGGCTGACAACCATAATTCCGTTAGCCTCTGGAATGAGCATGCAAATACATTCGAAGCATCCGCAGGCGGTCATTGGGTTTTCCATGATCGAATACATGGTCACTTCACTGACCACAC
>JBGPBQ010000332.1:0-3813 GCA_041481345.1 Anaerolineae bacterium | reverse complement strand
TTGATGAAGGGTGTTCGCTACCCAAAGCTCGAAAAAAGTGGAGGCCATATCGCGTGTTTTTAGGGAAGAAATGAAAGCCTCATAACCTTTGCACTCTTTTAGTGCATACAACATGTGGCCAAGTTTTATTATTCGATCTTGGTGATTAAGGCGATTTTTTTTAGAATCGTCGGGAATGGACAGAAACTCGTCAGGTTTTATTGCTGTAATTGTGCAATTATTTTTCCACCACTCCTTTCCAAGGGTGGTGAGAATTACTTCCATAGCCATTGCGTACCACTGCGTAACATAGCCTGATGGGGCAAACTTTTGTTTAGTTTCCTCAAGGCTTTCCCTTGTGAGGTCTCTCCATACCATATCAGTACCTTTGTCTGTTAGTTATTCTGACATAATAAATAGCAGCCTAAATATTGATTCTACTGCAATTGTGCAGCATATCATGTCAATTGCGGTGAATATACGGTTTTTTTTACTATATAAGATCGGTTATCATAATCTATAGATTTTTTTGTATAAGTTCTTTTTGGCTTATTGATATGCTTATTATGAATTTTTTTTGGTAAATTTACTTTCGATGGCTACTGGATTTCATTAGCGGCCGAACATTTGCGACGGGGAATGGATCCACAAAAAAACGCAGGTCGAAGAATTAGCACGCGGAAATCTTCGAAGGCGCAGGATGCCTGTCCGATGGGTTAGGGTCGCATCGTAGACCCCCCTTGTTTTGGGGGGATGGGAGGGGGAAACTACTTAGATTTTTTGCGTCTTAAAATATGGCGTTTTTTGGCAGTAAAAATGCTTGCTTTGGCAGTTAATTTCTGAAATAATGTTCATGAACAATGCGGATTAGCTTGCTACCAGATAACCCACAAAATAAAGTTCGGTATAGGGGTCAAGCGCATGAACAGCAACAAACATTGTATATTTAAAATCGGTCCACACCAGGTTACTCCCGCCCTCAGATCATTGTTCGACCCATCCGACCCGGCTTCACTGCGCTGCTTTGCCGTGCTGGATGGTGACACCCGTGGGCGGATCTTCACCGACAGACCCCAAAACCCCACCTGGGGTGTGGTGCAGGAAGCAGCTTCTGGCTGCCTGCACCTGGGAGGCAAGGTTCACTACCCTTCACTGCGCCGGTTGATCAGCCGGTTGCTCCAGCATGGGAACGTGCTGGTTGGCTTGTGGCCAGAAGACCAGCGTTGGCAGCTCCTGCCGCGTGCTCCGGATTATTCCGGGTTCACCCTGGTCTTTTCAAACCGACGACCTGACCATGCGAACGGAGATCACCTTGCCATTCCCGCTGGATGCGAGCTGCTGCCCATGGACCTGTCTCTGCTCGAACACTCCGTCGGAAAGAGCCACTACCTTTCAATCTATGGCAGCGTCCATCAGGTGCTCAATAAGGGTTTTGGAATGTGCGTCACCGATCATTCAGTGCTATTGTGTGAGGCATTTGCCGGACCATCCGCTGAGGGCTATATCGAGATTGTTACAGCGACGAATGCCAACCACCGGCATAAAGCCTACGCCACGCTCACCTGCCACAATCTGATCACACAGATGGAACAACACGGATATCGTACATACGCAAATTGCGCCAGAGATAACCATGCTTCGATCGGGCTGGCGCGTAAGCTGGGCTACCAAACTGAAAGAGAATATCGCCTATTAACATGGCTTAAGAGAGCTGCCTAGTATGCGACAGTTTGAATCAAAAATAAGTATTATACATTCTGGAGACGAAGGAGAGAGAATGGCAAAAGTCGGGCTTGCTTATGATCTGGTTAATCTGGATTGTTTGAATGGGCAGCCGATCGATTGTGTGGCTGAGCTTGATTCTGAAGAAACGATTCAAGCCATAGAAACTGCGATAGAGTCTGCCGGGTATGAAGTGGTGCGCCTGGAAGCAAACGAGGACTTTGTTGACAAATTAAGGGCTTCCCACCCGGACATCGTTTTCAATGTTGCCGAAGGTATGCATGGAGACTGCCGTGAATCACAGGTGCCAGCAATGTGCGAGTTTTACCGCATCCCGTATACTGGCTCAGGTGTGCTGACTTTAGCGATGTGCCTGAACAAAGCGATTACCAACCAGGTGCTGACCTGCAGTAACGTGCTGGTCCCGCCCTACCAGGTGTTTAATTCCCGGGATGAAATGCTCCAGCTGGGGGATGAATTCCCGCTGATCGTCAAGCTGCTCCACGAGGGCTCATCGATGGGGCTATCCAGGAAGTCGATTGTCGACGACGAAAATGCCTTACGCGAACAAGTGGATTTCGTGATCAACACCTATCACCAGCCGGTCTTGGTGCAAAAATATATCATCGGCCGCGAGTTCACGGTGGGCGTGCTGGGCAACCGGGATCCTTACACACTGCCTATCACCGAGGTCACTTTTAAAGATCCGTTTGGGATCGTAACCTTCTACCCGGATGAAGAAGTCCTCCCGATGATCGAGAGAACCTGCGGTAAAGGGTTTATGGAAGATCTCAAACGCCGGTACATTCCCAAGAAAACCATCTGCCCTGCCGATATCAGCCCTGAATTGGCCGAGCGGATCAACCGAACTGTGATCAATGCATATAAAGCCATGAAGTGCCGTGACTGGGCACGAATCGATCTCCGGATGGGCGCTAATGACAAAATCTACGTCCTGGAGCTAAACCCGATCGCGGGGATTGCCCCCGGGTATTGGCTGCCAAACTCTGCCGAAGTCGCTGGGTTGAATTATGAGAGTTTTATCAACACGATCCTCGATATTGCCTGGGAACGCGTCCACTCCAATCACCATCCCAACCAGGCATCGATGGCAGAAGAGACAATTAGAGAGCTGATCTACTCCAATTGAAACCAGTATGGGGGCAATAAATAGCCGCCCCTCCCCCGCTGTTTTAATGACAGCGGGGGAGGAATTTGGGGTGGACTATCCGTTCAACTTAATTCGTTCGCCATTATTTTTGAAAATTCGCCTACCGGGACGTTACGGGTGATGTGGGATGAACTACTTGCTTGCACCGGAAATGGATCCGTGCCATACTTACAATTTAGAGGAGATTCCTAATGATAATGGATGATTACCCGATCCTTCAGCTCGCTCCATCCCAGGTCACGCCTGAGCTCAGGTATCTGTTCAACCCCACCGATCCGGCGGGCGTGCGCTGCCAGGCAGTGCTGGATGGTCATGCTGCCGGGCAGATCTTCACCGACCACCCGGAGACGCCCACGTGGTGTGTGCTCCAGGAAGGAGCGTTCGGTTCCCTCTACCTGGGCGGGGAGGTGCAAGCAGGCTTGCTTCACCAGCTGATCGGAAGCTTGCGAAAAAATGGAGAGGTGCTGATGGGATTGCAGGAAGACGACCCACGTTGGCGGCTTTTCCCGTCCGAGGCGGATTATTTCGGCTACACCCTCGAATTCTCCGACCATGAGGCTGAGCAAGACTTGCCCCCGCTGCCTGCAGGCTGCGAGCTGCGCCGGCTGGACCCGTCTCTGGGTAAGCAAATCCTGGATAGGAATCTGCTCATCCGCATGTTCGGCAGTATCCCGCAAGCGCTGGAGTGGGGGTATGGGTTGTGCCTGCTTCGGGATAAGACGCTTCTGTGCGAGGCATTCGCCGGACCTGCTGCGAGTGGTGTGATTGAAATCGGGGTTGAGACTCAACCTTACCACATGCGCAAAGGCTACGCTTACCTCACCTGCTCATTTCTGATCCATCAGATGGAAATGCAGGGCTATCGCACTTATTGGAACTGCGCTAAAGGGAACCTGCCATCTGCTGGCTGGCGCGCAAGCTGGGCTACCGAACCGAAAAGG
>JBGPBQ010000331.1:0-3826 GCA_041481345.1 Anaerolineae bacterium | reverse complement strand
CTCTGCATATAAGTTTCAGCATTTGCCTGCGCTTGCGTTAAAATGCCATCATCAAGTGCAGCCTGTTTGATCTGATCTTCTGCCGCCTGGCGTGCCGTCGTTTCTAGGTTGATGTCCCCATGCGTTAGTAGGCCAGTTACACGGTCATATACATACGATTTGTCATTATCCAATGTTGCTTCGAAGATTTCTGCCGCAGGTAGACGCACTCGGATTATGCCGTCCTCCACAACGAAATCCTTCGAGCCGATATCTTGCAGGTCAACTCCAGCAGTTACGTAACCATGACCGACGAATAAAAGCTTGTCTCCAAACAGAGGCGCCAGACCGTCCTGGCCCACCTCAGCCGTGATTACCTTTTCAACTGTATATTGGATCGTTTCCAATCGTGCCAATGGACGGATTTGATTGATGATGGTTACCGGGTCGGGTAACACCGTCGGTGTGGGATGCAAAATTCTCGCCACCTGGGTACTTAATTCACTCGTCATATCGCTGATCGGCTGGACTGCTCGTTGAGTGGTTCGTTGGATTGCCCATATTCCACCCGCAACAGCTATAGCAGCTACTGTCAGGATCGCCAATATAACTATCACCAAGACCCATGGAAGCACTTTTTTTTCTTTGTTCATCATAGTATATTATACTAGATGCACTATGGCTGTAGGCGTCCTCACTTTGCAGCTTCAGCTTCCTGGATGTAGATCACTCAAGGAAAAACGGAGCCGTCTAAAGCCGTTGATCGCCCGCCTGCACCGCGAATTTAATCTATCAGTTGCTGAGCTCGAGAGGCAGGATGCCTGGGACGAAGCTACAATCGGTTGTGCAATGATCAGTAATGATCACCAATTCACCGAAAGTTCACTTCACACCATCATTGGGTGGATTAATCAAAATTGGCCCGATGTTATGCTTGTAGATGATCATATCGAAATAATCACCTAGGAAAATTCTATGGATTTACAACTGAAAAATAAACGTGCCCTGGTAACCGGCTCAAGCAAAGGTTTGGGTTATGCAATCGCGCATTTACTTGCTCTGGAAGGTTGCCTTGTAGCCATCAATGGACGCAATCCCCAATCCTTGCAGTTAGCCGCTCAGAAACTGGCCTTAGAGACCCACGCAGATGTCATTCCTCTGGTCGGCGATGTCGGCCAGTCTGAAGTACCTGCTTATTTGGTTGAGCAGGCTGTAAAGTCCTTTGGTGGGCTAGACTTGCTGGTCACCAATGCTAGTGGACCGCCATCCGGGAAATTCGAAGCCTTCGATGACTCTACCTGGCTAAAAGCAGTCGATTTATCCCTTCTCACTCACGTACGGTTGATTCGGGCAGCTCTGCCCTACTTACGCCAATCCACGAACGCCAGTGTTGTCACCATGACCTCGTATTCAGTCAAACAGCCCATCCCGAACCTCGTGCTATCGAATAGCGTTCGGGCTGCCACAGGCGGATTGACTAAGAGCCTCTCGCTTGAGCTCGGGTCTGATGGTATCCGTTTCAATTCGATCCTTCCCGGCTGGACCACCACCGAGAGAGTCGTTGACCTCATGGCTTATCGCGCCAAAGCGAATGGCACCAGTGTGGATGAAGAAATGGCCCTTCAAATTGAAGATACTGCCTTGGGTCGCATGGCAACCCCGAATGAAGTAGCCAATGCCGTCGTATTTCTCCTCTCCCCAGCCGCCTCATATATTACCGGCGTTATGCTCGCAGTGGACGGTGGCATTATTAAGGGCACCTTTTAATACAGGTCGCCATTATTAAGTATATATTGAAGTTATCTAATAAACTTAAACGGGAGCTGGATCAGAGACTTTAGCAACTTCTGTGTCAGATTGGGTTTATCTAATCCCATTACACCCACCCCCATCGTGGTATAGGCCTCGAGGAATTGGCCTCGCCGCAGCTGGATGGCTGAGATGGACTGGAGCACATAGGCGCGTAGTTCAGCTTCGCCAAGTCCATTCAATAATTCCGCCGATTGGTTGTACGTGCTCACTGCCTGATCCAGCTGATTCAATCCCTCCAATGCCGCAGCCTTGTTTCCCAATGCCATGGCTTGCCGTAATGTGTCACCTTTTTGAGCAAATAAGATGTCAGTGCCCTTCACTGCTTCTAAGGCTGAGTTTGCATTTCCCCCTTTTAAGTATGCGACGCTGCAGTTATTCGCCAACTCTGCAGCTGATAATTCCTCTCCGGATGATAAATAACCATCAGCTGCGGCTTTATACAGCCGTGCTGCTTCTAGATAGTGTGCGTTGTTATATTCAGCTTGCCCTTCATCTGCAAGCTGTTGTGGATTAACGAGTTCCATGGGATTACAAAGTGATTTCGAGCAGTCCTTCGGCTAATGCCCGCAGTCTCTCGACTTTCAATTCACTTAGTCTGACCGCCATTTCCAGGTATGGACGGTTGATGGGTTTGCTCACAAATTCCTTCAATTCCTGTGGCAGGTTAAGGAATTCGTTGACATTTCTTTTATCACTAAACCAGCTTCCTACAGGTCCTTGGTGGTCTTCGAAATCCGTAATTGAATTATTTAGCACCTGGGATATGGCTTCCAGCTCTGGCAGTGGGATGGGCACATCCCCTTGCTCATAAGCTTCCAGGCTTGCCGCGGAGATACCTGCCTTTTGTGCGAGATCTTCAATCGATAACGCCGCACCTTTTCGGCTTTGTTGGATTAAGTCACCAATAGCTCTCTGCCTGGTTTGTTTAATATTCTCAGCATCAACCAATCGATTGTCATCGGTTGACTTCAAAATCTCACTCCGCCAAAAATGCTCGAGAGGCACATCCAGATGAAACGCTAAAATTTCTAGCTCCGGTAATGTTGGGGGTCTCTCACCAGCTTCCACGGCAACAAGTTCGTCACTGGAAAGACCCATTGACTGGGCACAATCCTCTACGCTCTTGCCCGATTTTTCCCTTGCATCACGGATCAGGATCCCCAATTTCTTTGCTCTGATGATCATTAAAATTGGATTGATCGTCATCTCAACACCTTCCTAAGCACTATCTTCACGGATACTATTTGCGAATGATGAAGTATTACTATCGTTCACTCCTGCAGGACTGGCATGATATACCCTACCCCAGAGCGTGTCACAATGTGGGTCGGGTCATTTTGGTCCTTCTCCAACTTTTGTCTTAACCGTGAGATGCTGACCCATAGGATTTCCTTATCCTTTTGATATTCCACCCCCCATACGTCTCTCAACATCTGCTCAGACGGGATTACCGTGCCGATATTTTGTGCCAATTGCAGCAATATCCGGTACTCTGTTGCCGATAAATACACCATTTTCCCGTTTAGGAATACTTCTGCTTTCGCCAGATCGATATCCATGTCGCCATGATGGAAAATCGACGGTGCTGCCGACGGCGCAGGTTTTGCCGCTCTCCGTAATACGGCCCGCACGCGTGCTAGTAGCTCGGTGGCCGAAAATGGCTTGACAATATAATCATCTGCCCCTAGATCCAATCCGCGCACCCTATCCTTCTCCTCCCCTTTCACTGTTACCATGATGATCGGCACGGTGGAAAACTTCCTGATCCGCTCGCATGTGGTGAATCCGTCAAGCACTGGCATCATCACGTCCAATAAAACCAGGTCGGGTTTTTGGTCTTCCACGATCTCCAATGCTTGTTGCCCGTTGTACGCTTTAAGCACCTCATAATTATCAGAAATCAGGTTGGCTTCCATTAGGCGGACATAGCGTGGCTCGTCATCGACGATCAATATTTTTTTACTCACGGGTTGCCTCCTCTCCCACGGCTTGTACCTCCAGGTTATCAAACTTGGTAGGTAATGTGATGGTGAAT
>JBGPBQ010000330.1:0-3831 GCA_041481345.1 Anaerolineae bacterium | reverse complement strand
GATAGAGACCGAACGCCCGGTGCCATCCGTGCTGGTCGGGACAGTGACGTTAAAGGTTAAGGTTACCGTGCGCAGGTCGGCTTTCGCTGAAACCTCAGCCGAATATGCAGAGCGGTTGAACGAGAGGTCAACGGCTCTCACTGCGTAGTAGTAAATAGCTCCCTCAACCACGGTGTAATCGGTGAAGCTGGTGCCGGTCACCCGAGCTAGCATGGTATAAGGACCGCCGGTTGTATCACTGCGCCCCACTTCATAACCATATAGGGTTGGGTCGCCTTGCACCGCATCCCAGGCCAGGCCGATAGCGGTCGGAGATGCCGAGGCGACATTCAGGCCGGTGGGGACAGCTGGAGGGGTCGTGTCGCTACTCGGATTCACCGTCAATTTACCCGGGTTTGGGGGAAGTGAACCCGTTGGAATAGGGCCATTCAAGTCAGCGTAGAGCCATTCGCGACCATTGGTGGTGGTGTAGCGATAGAGATAGTCAAACACACCGATTGAATCAGGGAGCATGCTGGCCATAAATTCATCATTATTGCCGGCATCAGTGTTGAAAGCAGCTTCCACCCATGTCCAAGCAACATTACCGTCTGGGTTGCTACCTACTGGTCCAAATCCGAGCTGAGGGCGTAGGGTTGGGGTTGGACCGGGTTGATTCGTGACCCCATCGATCCACACCTGACCGTAGGCAGTATCAGTCCGGTTCACTACGCTGATGGTGTGATTCATGGTTGGTGGCCACTGCAGGTTGGCCCACCCAATGACGAGGTGAGGCATGGCTTTGACTTCATTTGAATAAGCCGATTCGTTGCCCATTCCATCCAGCGCAGTGATCACGTAAAAGTAGTTTTGGGCATTGCGCAGACCGGTGTCGGTAGTGCTGGTAGCGGTCAAGGGACTGGTGTTCACCTTCACGAAGCCACCACCCGTCAACGGGCTGCGATATAGGTTGTAGCTAGCTCCACCAGGGGTCGCATCCCAGGCGAGGGAGACTTCGGCGTTACCCTCATTAGTAACCACCAGTCCGGTTGGGGCGGGGGGCGGGGTCAGATCGACATTGCCGGTCAGGAGCATTACTGCGCTCAAGGGTCCGACTGTACCCACCAGCTCTCCATTGCTCACCATGATCGTATCGGGACCACCTGTGCCGACGATGTAAACGGAGGTAAACACCACGCCATCAGGGATGTAGCCTGCGACAGGAATGGCGCCCGTTTGTAACTGATCGCTGCGGTTGATAATGATCACCGCTGCCTGGCTTCCGGTCTTCCGTCCATAGGCCACAATTCCGGCGGCATCATCTGCTAGCAGTATGCGCAGGTCACCGGAGGTCAGCACCTGGTTTTGCTGGCGCAGGCTAGCAAGGACCTGGTAATGTTTGAACATGGGATCTTTTATATTTCCGCCCAAGTTTACCTGAGGGAGGGTACGTCGGTCGTCGGGGTCATCATTGCCGGTCTGCGCCAGTTCATCACCGTAATAAATGGTGGGAGCACCCGGGAGGGTAAACTGGATCAGGGAAGCAATCATCTGTTTCTGCTTGCCTTGTGCCAAGTTTGCTGCATTCAGCTCCTTATCGGCGGTCGTGTCGTTCCCAGGGGTCAGTGCCCATAGGATACGTTCGGTATCATGGCTGTCGACCAGGTTCATCAGTGAATAGAGCACTTCCTGCGGGTAATCCTCCTGGATGGATGACAAGCGGGATGCAAACTCAGTAGGTGTTAGGATGCGTCCACTATCCGCAAAACCCTTTGAATCAAAGGGTCCGGGTGTGAGCAAGCCCAGCACGGCGTCACGCAGGCGATAGTTCATGGTGGAATCGGCTAAATCGCCGCGCAAGAAGCGCAGCAGTGTGCTGTCTTTCTGCCACAGCTCGCCGATGATCAGGGCATCGGAGTCTATACCTTTGACAACCTGGCGGAAGTCTTGCCAATACCCAGCGGGGAAGGATGAGTCACCCATCACATCCAACCGCCAGCCTGAACTGCCCTGGTTCAGCCAGTAGGAGGATACACTGTTCGCACCAGTGACAAAGTACTGAAGCACTGCCGGGTTGGACTTATTCAGGACGGGAATGCTGTCAAAGCCGAACCAGCCATCATAAGTGGCAGAATTGGGTCCACTGCTGCCAACACAGCTGCCGGTGCCGGCAGGTACATCGTGGAAGGTGAACCAGCTGCGGTAAATCGAGGTGAGTGATTCGCACGCGCCGACGGTAGAATAGTGATGGTAGCGGTCAAAGAAGGAACTGTCGGAAGACATATGGTTGAACACACCATCCAGGATGATGCGGATGCCGTTCTTGTTGGCGTGCTTTACCAGGTTCTCCCAGTCCTTTTGGGTGCCGAAATATGGGTCGACCGTGTAATAATTCTGGGTATCGTAGCCATGATTGGAGGCCGAGTCGAAGATGGGGTTGAAGTAGAGTGTGTTCACCCCAAGTGACTGCAAGTACTCGAGAGATTGGTCAATGCCTTTCAGGTCACCGCCCATATAGTCGCGACCACGCGGGGATTCAATTGACCCCGGTGGCTGAGTGGGATCAAAACGCCACGGACAGTTAGTGGCAGCGTCGGTATAGTTCCGGCAGTAACCCTCGGGCAGGGTACCCCAGGGCAGCTTGAGCACCGGGTCGGCATAGCGCGGTTGACCGGTCTTGGGGTCATTATCCTTACGACCATTGCGGAAGCGGTCGGGGAAGATCTGGTAAATGACTGCGTTATGCGTCCAGTCGGGGACCATGAAATTGGGATCATAAACCATCAGGGCAAAACTGTTATCCACCACATCGTCTGACATGCTCCCCAGTCCACCATCCAGGGCTGGGGTGTTATCCGCGTAATAATCGGTGTCGGTTCCGTCGGTTAGGATGAAGCGGTACCAGAGGTTATTAACCTCCTGGTTGGGTAGGGTGATGGACCAGAAATCGCAGGTGAAGGGTAACCCAGGTTGGTAGCAATCGACATCCTCAGCAGCTTTGACCATAGGCAAGATGTTCTGGGCGCCGGCATTCAGATCGTAGAGGCGCAGCTTGACCTCATTCACGTCATTGTGGTATGTGCGCAGGCGGAGGGTCACCGGAGTGCTGGCAGTGACTGCCCCGCCGGGTGTGCGGTAGAGCGGATCACGTGAGTCATGGCGCACACCGTCCCACCAGACGTTGTTATCCAGTGCAGGACCAATGCCGATGATTGAAGGTACATGAGTAACACTATTATATAGAAAGGTTATCGTTGAGGGTACGTTGACCGTAAAGGGGATATTGGAGCCATTTTGCACACCACCCTGTCCATAATTCACATCCCACGATTCGTTTAATGCAACTTTGAATTCATAACTCCCAACCGGGATGGCTGTAGTCGTAAAACTATAGATTCCATCCCCATCCGGGTCCTGCAACCAGGAGCGCAAACAGCTCGGGTCCCAATCGGCCGGGCAACCCAACTCAGATTGGAAGCTCCCGGGAGCCACGGCGATGATGGAATTTTGATTGTCGGTGATCCAGTGGGATTTGTGGTCGTAGTAGAACTTTACACTGGTAGCAGATCCCAGGTTCAAAGGGATATTTGCCCCACCTGGTACAGCATGCATTCCATAGTTTTCATTCCATGAGTCATTTAACGTTGCCTTGTACTCCCAGTTACCCGCTGGAATGTTGAGAACTCCCTGCCAGACATCGTCTGAGGCATCATACGCCAGGTGAGTAGCTGCACAGGTAGGATCCCAGTCGCTAGGACAGCCCAGCTCGCTCTGCAGGCTTCCCGCGATGGTCACGCTGGTTGGATCTGGAGTATGGCTAGCCTGCGTTGGTACGGGTAGGGATATCAGGCT
>JBGPBQ010000329.1:0-3856 GCA_041481345.1 Anaerolineae bacterium | reverse complement strand
TCTTTCTTAAGTCGCTCTCGGGCGCGGTGCAGCCTGATCTTCACCGTACCGGTTGTCACCCCCAGGACGTCTGCTACTTCCTGATTGCTCAAACCTTCTAGCTCGCTCAGCGCCAGTACAATACGATAGTTCTCGGGAAGCTTCCGGATGTAATCCTGAACACAGTCACTCATTTCTTTACGCACGACCTGCCATTCCAGCACTGGCACCTTCTCGCCCGTCCACACATTCCGGTCGTCCACTTGCCTTTCATCGCTTTCATCCGTCTCCGTCGACAAATTCTGTTGGTAGGCAGAGCTGCGTAGCCGGTCCACCCCAGCATGCGTAGCGATACTGTACAACCAGGTAGACAGCTTGCTTTCTCCCCTGAACTCCGGCAAAGCCTGGCTAACCTTGATGAAAATCTCCTGGGTCACGTCTTCCGCGTCTGCGACTCCCACCATGTTGCTTACATAACGCAGTATCCTAGGACAAAACTCGTCAAAAATGGCTTGAAAATCAGGAGCTTTCGGATTGCTGGTTTCCATAGGCCTCTCGCATTTAGTATAGTTCAAATTTGGAGTGTTGAAAGCATCTCCCAACCTCTCCGAATGTTGTCATTTTCCACCCACCAAACCTCGTCTGCAAAGCGTTGGATGAAGTAGCGGTCGTGTACCACTGCCAGCACAGTCCCGCCAAATTGATCGAGGGCTTGCTCGAATTGCACCCGGCTGGGGATATCCAGGTGGTTGATCGGCTCATCCAGAAGGAGACAATTGCAGCCTTCCGCGACCAGCTTAGCTAGCTGCAGCCGGGTGCGTTGGCCATAGCTAAGCATGGAGATCAGTTTGAGGGGTTCGTCCCCAATGAATTGGTAGTATGCCAGGAAACTCCTTGCAACGGTCTCATTTGGGAAGTAGCTAAACATCATTTCCACTGGGGTTTGGGTGTGGTCAAGTCCCGATTGGTCTTGAGCGAGGTAACCCAGCTGAGTGGTTGTGCTGATGTGGACTTCCCCAACCAGGGCTGGGATCTGTCCGGTGATCGTCCGCAGCAGGGTGGTTTTACCGCTTCCATTCGGACCTGTCAGAACCACCCGATGTCCAGCGTGCAGATCAAGGCTGATCCCACGGATCAAGGGATGCTCAGGGTCATACCCGATGCTCAGCTCATCCAGGTGGATGACCGTCCGTCCAATGTGTTCTACCGGGTTGAACTCCAGCTTCATCTCCCACGAAGCTCTCGGTTTTTCAACCCGCTGGCCTGATTCAAGGTACCGGTTCAGTTTCTTCTGGCGTGATTTGGCTTTCTTAGCAACCTTTTTAGCAATGCCCTGCTGGTAGGATTTGTAGCCCTTCTGCTTATAGTCGCTACCCCCGATGCGGATAGAAGATGCCTGTCTCTCTGTATGAGCTGCTTGTTCCCGAGTGCGGATGATATCCTGTTGCAGACGGCGTATCTCCGCTTGTTGGTCGTTGTAAGCGCTCCACTGGCGTTCAATTTCTGTCTGGCGCTGCGCTAGGTAATCAGAATAATTGCCTGCGTATTCCCGCACGTAGTGTTTGAGCGGGTCCATTTCCAGGATGTGGTTTACCGTGTGGTCTAGGAACACTCGGTCGTGCGAAACGATTAACGCAGCCCAGGGAGAGCCTAACAGCCAGCTCTCCAGCCATTCCAGCATAGTGATATCCAGGTGGTTGGTCGGTTCATCCAAGAGCAGTAACTGAGGGTTTTCGAGCAGGACAAGTGCTAATGAAAGCCTGGTTTGCTGCCCGCCGCTTAACTTGCCGACAGGTAGATATGGGTCTATATCATCCAACCCCAGACCTTTCATAATGCGGGCAGTGTGGCTGATCTCGTTTGACTGGATGCGTTGGAGCAAATCATCGTACTCAGATTGTAGCTCTGCATCGTTTGGTTGGTGTGCCAGTGCTTCTGCAGTCTTGGTGAGTAGAGTATCGAGGGTATGGGTCTCAACAGCATGAGTGGTGAGGATCTCATCAAGGGTCAGTGAAGGGTCAGGCTCGAAGCCCTGTGGCAGGTAGCCAATCCGCAGGTTTCCGTCGCGGCTGACATGTCCACTGGTTGGTAGCTCGAGACCTGCCAGGATGCGCACAAGTGTAGTCTTTCCACACCCGTTGGGCCCTATGAGAGCTTTACGCTCGCCGGGGTTCAGGCTGAAGGATACATTTTCAAATAAGGTTTGTAAATCGAAGGTTTTGCTTAAATGATGAGCGGTAAGCATGCTTTTCTCGGTTCTGATCTGGTTGACAAAACAACAAACCCATCCCTGGCTCGAAAACTGGGCTTGGGTAGTAAAAAGAGATCAGTGAGAGTGGCTTACCGCGTCATGTTCGTTGGTTACCTGTGCCTTTTATTGTTTACCGATATTAATCTAAAGGAGTAGGTGTGTCAAGGGTATCACGGCATCGTGGTCATAACCCCGATTTGCCAATGACCTGGTAAGCATATATAATTCTTGTACTGGATGGATCGGTTATCTATCCAGCAAGAGCTGCTGATCTACTCCTGCTCTCATAGTGGAAATTATCTTAACCTCTTAGTTGCTGGTATACTCGATTCGGAACATGAAACTATGGGTGTTATTGATCAGATAAGACACTTTCTGGCCACAGTCGACGCATCGCAGTTAGCATCATTTGGCGCTTTTAGCTATCTCTTATTAGTTTTTTTGGTTGCCATTGAAGGACCAATTGCCACCTTGCTTGGGGCAGCTGCCGCATCGTTAGGGATTTTGAATCCAGCGTTGGTGTTCTTTGCTGCTGCCGCTGGAAATTTAACCTCAGATACACTCTGGTATTATTTGGGATATATCGGGAAAATCGAATGGGTGTACCGGTTTGGCCAACATCTGGGGATCAGTGAGCATAAGCTGGTCGAGCTTGAGGATATATTGTGCACACATGCGCCTAAAGTCCTGTTCTTTTCCAAGCTGACAGTCAGCCCGATGATCCCGGCGCTGATTGCCACAGGATTGATTAAATACCCCTGGCGGCGCTGGTTCCCAGCAGTTTTCGCCGGCGAAATGATCTGGACGGGTGCATTGGTATTGATTGGGTATTTTAGTGTCGAGGCGATTAAAAAGGTCGAATTAGGTCTCCAGCATTTCATCCTGGCTGCCTCTGTAGTCTGTATTGTGTTCATCATCTGGCTCGGAAGGCGACTTCTAAGAAAAGAAACCCGAAGTCCAGACGACACCTCCGAGAAGGCAGTCAAATAAATGGGTGAACTTATGCGCATTATGATTGCCAGCTCGACCTACGCACCAGCAAAGAATGGGCAGGCAGTTTTTACCACCAACCTGGCAGAAGCACTCGCCAGGCGTGGTCACAAAGTGATGGTGGTTGTTGATTCGGACCATAAACAAGAATCACATGGCCTTCGCAATGGAGTGGAAGTCGTTGAGCTGCGATCGATTAGCCTGAATATATTCCACTCGGCAGTACATTTCTCACCCTTCCCGGGTTCTGAAGTCCGCCGTCTGTTCAAAACATTTCAGCCTGAAATTGTACACATCCAGGACCATTTTCCCATCTGCAGGGCCGCAGTCCACGAAGCACATAAACATGGGGTAAAGATTGTTGGCAGCAACCATTTCATTCCAGAGAACGTGGCACCTTATGTCCCAGTATTATCGAGGATCGAGCCATTATTCAATTGGGTCTTATGGAAATGGATGTTGGACGTATATAAACATGTTGATGTAATCTCAGCCCAATCGAAGGCTGCCGCTAGCTTGATTCAACAGCAGGGATTGAAGAAAACCATTCTCCCTATCTCGTGCGGCCTGGACCTTAAGCTTTATCGCCCAGATCCAAGCATCGATCGACAAACCTATCGCCAACGTTATGGAATT
>JBGPBQ010000328.1:0-3861 GCA_041481345.1 Anaerolineae bacterium | reverse complement strand
TAAACCGAAACAGGTACCAGACTAGCGATAAGGAGGTAGTATGGCGCGCAAATCCCAAACAATCAGCTCCATGGAAGAGCTGATGAAAGCCTTACCGCAGATTTTTAAATCTGCCAATGAAGACCCGGATTTTGGCTTGCGGTTCGCAGCCAACCCTCTCATGGCAGCCGAGGAGCTCGGATTTACATTGACAGATGAAATAAAGCGCATCGCCATGAGGCGCGTTCGTTTTTCAACAGCGACGTTTGAACGACTTCAGAAACTAGAACAGCAGGTACAAGAATTGGCAGGCGAACAATTTGATATCGATTCTGGCGAAGCTGTGTCCAACGTGCTATTCAAGAAGCTCGGGCTACCTCACCCGCAGGAGTTGCCGGCAAAACGTCGTAAAGGGAAAGAACACTCTGAAGAATCTGAAGCAGGCCAGCCACCGACCGGGCAGCTGGTTGCAAGGGCTAAATTGGCTACCCCCCTTAATGTAAGCATCTTTGGGCATAAGCATATTGCTGATCCCTTGGAACCCCTGCGTGACGTTCATCCCATCATGCTCCCTCTGTTGGAGTATCGCCAGTTGGAGGCCAGCAGTCCGCGTTTGGCCCCCCATGATCTATATGAGCGCATCCGTCGGGGTGAAGTCAAGACACCTGTGACGCGGTTACAGTTTCACTTGAAGCCCAAGAGGTAGTATCGCGTAAAAATTTGGGTATACGGTCAATGATGTACCAAGGGTTAGTTCTGAAGTATATGTTCAGGAGATAAGCCATGCCAAACCTGGGAGGTTTTGAAATCGTTGGTGAGCTGACCGTTGAGGTGCTTAACCAGATCCTGGGCAGTGCCTGGGATAACAATATAATACCCCACAGCGTCCCAATTACACCGGGGACAGCATTCGGACCATATTCACTCGCAAGTGGGGTAGTAAATATCCATCGTGATACGCTTCACTTAGATATGGACGTGCCGGTTAACGGTGTCCGCATCACCTTACCTGCCGAAATTCAGGTAGAAATAGCCAACCCACCTGTGCCAAGCGTTCGATTGTTCAATCTTACGGCGGATATTGTCGCAAGCGTTCCGATAGGAGTCATTCCTGGTACTATTCATGTCGCAGCTCTTTTGAGTGACATCCCACCTGCGAATGTCGTTGCCCACCTGACAAGCGGAGATCCCATCCCACCGATCACCCTCAATTTAATCTCGGAATACGTACACGCTCGTTATGTCGACAATACGATATCCCATACCTTTACTGACCCCAATGTGGCATTTAGTATCTGGAGCGCAGAAGCATATGTAGAGATTTACGACGATTCCAGCAACCCCAGCAGGAATATCGAAGTTTCACAACCTGCTGCAAACCAGGTAAAAGTACGCTTGCCCTTCTACATGCGTATGAGCAATATGCATGCAAGTTTTGGTGTGCAGCCGCTTTCGCCGATCGGGATCACTGGGTGGATTGCTATTACCGCCGCGCTCGACCAGGCACCTGGTTCATTAACAGTCCATTTTGGCAGTGCATCTGTTGTTATCGAGGGTGTCACACCCGCTGCAGGCGTAGAGGGCAGCAATTACAACCTGGATAAAATCGGGGCTACAGCAGCTGGGATCGATCTGGAAAACCTGCTCAAAACGCAGATGCAGAACCGGGGGCAGGCGATTGTAGCCGCCCTGGGTGACCAGCCTTTTAGCGTTCCCACCGTCAGCCAGATCGAAGCCTTTATCGCTGACCAGGCTCACTTTGCTATCACCGGTCGCGGGAACATAGACCTTTGGACCCCCAACCCCCCACCCGGCGGCGATGTGACCGTAACAGATGTAAAGCCACTGGCCCTGGCTGACGCAATTGCCTTCTGCTTGAATAACCCGGCAGGTGATACCAGCGTAATCATCAACTTTATCCCTGCTAATCGAAGCTGTGCGATCGCTATCGACGGGGCTAAGGTGATCCAGATGATCAACGATCAGATCAACAAACCGGAGAGCGAAGGCGGTTTTGGCGGTTTGCCGCACAACGAACATAATGTCAATGGCCATGATGCCGTTGTTCACAGTATCAACCCAAGCCTGGAAGATGGTCATATCCGTATTGACGGGGATGTCACTGTGATTGATGCTATCGCCTGTGTGGATGTTGACGCCAGTTTCGGCGCTGATATAGGCCTGGAATGGGTGGATAATGCAAATGGCACCCAGACAATTCATGCTTTCGTCATCGGCGAACCGGATGTGGACCTCTCGCTACTCGCCTGGATACTCAGCTTCTTGGTGGGTTTCATCACGGTCGGCATCGTAGGCGGCATTGTTGCCCTCGTCGTGGTTGCGGTTGCTGAGGGGGTAGCAGAGGATATTGGTGCAACAATTATCCGGGACCAAGTCACCGGACAGGTGAAGGGGATCGGTGCTTGGCCGCAAACCCTGGAGGGGATTGGCCAGGTTACCTCGCGCTTCGAGAATCCGGTGGTGATCGATCCTCTAAGCGTGAGCTTCCCGGATGGATACCTGGTTATGGCGATTTATGCTACAACCGTGATTTCCTTCGCCGAAGCAAATGGGCCTTATATCGTAGATGCAGGAACACCGGTGACCTTTGTTGGCGGTCCAGTAACAGCAGATACCGATTACAAATGGGACTTCGGTGATGGCGCAACTGCGAATGGACGGGTAGCTACCCACACCTACGCTGATAATGGCATCTATGTCGCCAAGCTCACCACACAGGTAAACCAGCCTGGTGGTGTGATCACCCGCCAGTTTGCCAAGGTGGTAGCCCGCAATGTACCCCCTGTGGTCAACGCTGGACCAGACATGACAATTGATGAAGGTCAAGAGGTGGAGTTCAGTGCCAGCTTCAGCGACCAAGAATGGCCTGATACCCACGAGGCAACATTTTATTTTGGTGATGATACTCTCCCTGTCCCCGGCATTGTTAGCGAAACCAACAACCAGCCACAAGCCAAGGGAACGGCAAAAGCGAAACATGCCTATTGTGATAACGGAGAATATATTGTCACCATTGAGATACGCGACGATGATGGCGGGGTTGGCACTGACACATGCAAAATCACAGTCCGCAATGTACCACCAAAAGTTGAAGCGTTAGAGGATGTGTTCACCTACCCAACCTTCCCCATCAGTCTGGAAGCTTGTTTTACCGACCCAGGCTGGTGCGATTCGCACACAGCTACCTGGGAATTTGGCGACTGCACTCCGGTTACTCCGGCTGTAGTCCACGAGAAAAACGACCCACCTGCTGGCGTTGGAGTGGCAGCTGCCATCCATGTATACCAGTACTGTGGAACCTATTTAGCACGCGTCCAGGTTCTGGACGATGATGGTGGACTGGGTGTGGGCAGCATGCATGTGAGGGTAGTTTCGCTTAAAAACCCCGACTTTGAAGGTGGTTTCCGCAACCGCCTATATGGAGCAGTTGCCAACGGATGGGAGCCGTATGGCAGTCCCGCACCCGAGACAGGGTTGGCAGCCATTCCACCTGCAGGAAAAGGACAGGCCTACCAGGCTGACGAATTTATCGTCCATGGAGGACAGCGCGCCCAGCGAATCAGCGGGGCAGGTAAATTCCGGGCAGGCATCTACCAGCGAATCGGAGCCAACCGTGGATGGGATTACCAGGTCTCTGCCTGGTACGTTCTAGATGAACGCAGCGGTGGTGTCTGCAGGCTGGGTATTGACTCCGCGGGAGGCACAAACCCAGACGCAAGCTCAGTGGTTTGGATGCAGGGTAATGAAGACCAGAACTGGTCTCAGCTCTTGGGTCGTGTGACCGCCAAGGAACGCCAGATCACGATTTTCCTGGAGGTGACTACAGCGGAGCGAAGCGCGGTAGGGTACTTCGATGACGTT
>JBGPBQ010000327.1:0-3896 GCA_041481345.1 Anaerolineae bacterium | reverse complement strand
CCGCAGAATTTCCTCGGCAACTACCCGATAAATCATGGCGGCATTGGTACGGTCTGCCTGTTCCAAATATTGCCCTGCCAGGTTCAATAACTCATCAAGATCACGGGCGGCCTCGAATAAATCACGTCTACTCCATTCATGGTCACTCCCGCCGAATGCATACGACACCTGGCGTCGGATAATTGCGGGATTGATGGCAGTCTGGTCTGTACTTTTTATCGGCACTGGCAGTTGTAGCAGGTATTCAAGGTCAGGATAGCGTTGCAGCATCTGGCGGACGAGGGCGATTAACTCTGGCTTACTGCGATGTTCCAAAGCGGTTTGTGTGTCGGCTATTTGAGCGAAGCTCACAGGATTGTCCAGCCAAGCTAGCAATAACGCTGCCACATGTTTGCAGTGTCCAGCATTTCCGACAGGGCATGAGCACTCTGCATTAGCAATACCGTCCTCATCCAAGGTGGCTTGCACCCGATATGAGCGCGCCGATGAGCCAAGACAGCTGGCTTTAAGCGTGATCCCCTGGCGGCGAGGTTCCATGATCGCACCCTGGTGGAAATAAGATTCACCCTTGCGGAAGGATGCGGGATCAAACCAATCCTGGATGTCTTTTATAGTTAGGTTTGGATAATTTTCTTTCAATGACTTTTTCTAAATGTTCACCCGTGGTCAGGAATGGATGTATCAGATACCTTGGTGTTTGGTCTCGCCATTAAAGCTCCATCGCAGCGTTGATCGCTTTGAAGAGCCCTTTTCCGAAAGGTGTGATTTGGAAACTAGATAGCTGCTGGAATTCTTCGCCGAGAATCTCGTGCGGTACATATTCTTTTTCCAACATGCCAAAATCTGCCAATGGATCGACCAGGGTTCGCTCAATAATACTGTGTAAGGTGCGCCTGGCGTTGTCTTTATTGGGGGAATCCCATTGCATGCCTGATTTTTTAATCATCTGATCGGCGAAGCGATTAAACGTTATAGGTTTTCCTACGGATAGTTCCAGCAGCTGTTCGAGGGCGAGTCTTGAATAACCATCTGGAAAGTCTTCGTGATCGAGATATGAAACGGTAACTGCCCAATTGGCTTTCATCCACCAGGTTGTTACCAGCAGCCACACTTGTAGCAGAGCTGGCTCCATCAGGAAGCGTTCCCCTCGTTGCGTCAACTTCCAGCGCCGACCCATACCGCCTGTAGCTAATTGACCCAATGACACCAGGATATGCCTGAAATGGAGAGGCCACACATCGGTTTCGCTGCGCGCCCGATAAATGTGCTCTCCAATACAGATTTCCAACACTGGTGGGTTTACAAACTGGGCGCAAATCTCATTCACGGCCTTCAATGGTAAGTTGCCGGTAGATGGGGTGCCGGTGACCCTGTTATAGCGCAAGTAGGTGAGCAGGGCGATCACATCCCGGCGTAGTTGTAACTCTTCAACCACCCGCAGCTGGTCTTCCGGCAGGCTGTGCGACCAAACGGGATCCAGATCAAATTCCTTCCCAGTAAATTCGCTCTCATTCACAGACCATGGATCCAAGGATTCTGTGCTCCATCCATGTCCCATGTGGCGTAATTGGTCATTGACAGCATTCAGCTCAAAAGCCTCGGGATCGAACTCTTCCCCGATCCAGTTCAGATAATCCTCATGTTCATGGTGCTCCGGGTCTTGGATCGCTTTCAGGAAGTTATCATAGCCCCACACACCGCCCATGTCTTCAGGTGGGCAGGCGCGTTTGCCCTTCAAGCAAATTGGGTACCGGAGGCTCTCTTGAGCAGACGAAATCTTCTCTACCACCAAGGTATGGTCCCAGCTATCGCCGAAGTCGTATATGTAGCATAATTGTTGGCCCTCGTGATGGATTATCTTGTTTAGCTTATAATTGGCTTCATCTAGCATACCCATAACGCCTGTTTCATCCTCCTCAGGATTCTCGTAGTCAAATCCCCTGACCTTGAACATGTGCAGGTGAGCATTCTCCCAGCCCATCACGATTTGGAGGATGTCGTGCAATTTTAACAGAGTGGTATTGCTTGGCACCAAAATCCTTCGCCAGATTGGAGGATGGGTGTAATGCAATGTAACTTTGATTTGATAGGATTGGACAGGATTTTTCACCATACATAACCTTAAGGCTTTTTAATCATCGTTATTGGGTTATATCATGCTCCTCCAGCCATTCTAGTATCCGTGACTGCAGGCGCTCCCGCTTAAATTGAAACCAGCGCTCGCGCTCACTGGGATAATCCAATAGCACATCCTTAAAATTCCGGAACGGACCGCGCCGGTTGATCGCCCGTTCCAGGCGCTCTTTCAGATGTGGATTATGCATGGTGTCGATAAAAGCTTCCATATCAGTGTAGCCCTCTAATGAGCTTTCGGATGGGATGGCAATAATCGTGACGCTTAGACCCGCTTCCACCCGGTCTGCGTTCTGTACTAGATCGCGCTGCCAATCGGGAACGCGCTCGCTTTCGAATGCACTTTCCCAATCCACAATCTGAGTCTGTTCATCATAGTAAGACTCGTAGATGGTATCCAATACATTGCGCGCTTCCTCGCTGACGCTAATCACTTCGCCGGTATCGAGATCCAGGTAATATGAGATCATCTCGAACCCAACTTCAAAGGCCAATTCCAATTCGGGCATATCGATATTAAGATGGCGCATGACTGGCTCAACTTTGTTGTTCCGACAGTACATTATAGCTGCATCTCCCAGGGTGAAGCGAGTTATTTAAAGGCATTTATTCAAAATAGATTCTATATTAATTTGCATCACATCATCATCCGCAAGCTGATCGTATCAGGCAAGGGTTCCTGTTCTTTTAGTCGGCTGTGGATGTGGACGGACACCAAGGTCGTCATTGATTGTACTTCTTGGATTGCAATGAAAGTACTTGAGCCGGATCAAGATCAGCCCTGGACAAGATTGTCAACTATAAACAAACCGATTGCATCCCGGGCCGCCTTTTCTTTCAGCGTATCCGTAAAACCTCTGCGGGAGAATAGAGCATAATGTATGTGTTCGATATTGCTTTCCTGTGCCATTTTGGTTGCGCGGCTCTTTAAATTTTCCAGGATATTCATCCCCACAGGGTTAACCGACCATTTGCATTCCCCGACCAATGCTGTACGTCCTGACGGGCTGATCCCCAGGACATCCAGTTCACTTGTACGGCTCTACCAGCCCCCGATCTGTTCAAACAGGAAGGGTAATTTACCGTCTCGATTTCTGTACTCAAAGTTGCAATGCATAAGTCATGGGTCTCTCAACTCAAAAGGCGTGCTGTAATTCAGTTCTACTGACACAACCCTGGCAATACAAAATATATAAGCCCACTTACTCCGATGAATATAGTATAGTCAGCAGATTAAGCTCAGTTTTTAGATCGACGAACATACATTCTCCGAATTAGAAATCGTAATTATTAAAATCGCAATTTGTATTATTAGCATTTACTACCATCGTTACACAGTGACATGTTTACCCTATTGAAAATGTGACTGGTGTTAACAAGTCTAAATCTAGATTAGCCTAGTACATTGGATATGATATTCCATATTTAGCAGAAAAATCATTTTTATGTGAGAAATATAACAGTTCACTTGAATCAAAGCACAATATGATGCGTAATTAAAATTATAACCCCCACATATGGGGGTTAATGAGAGTTGAGCGGCTCGAACGCGAGAACCTTTGGCTTAAAAGGACAATACCGAAAAAACGCTTCTTCCACACAATGTCATCCTATTTTTTACCCCAGTTCATTCGACATAATACAGACACTACATTAGATGTGGTTCATAAGGCGATGTCCAGAATTTAAAGTCCTAGATTTAGCTCACAATGATCAGCGCGAGATATCCATTATGCTTTTATTGTACAACTCTACTTCTATTG
>JBGPBQ010000326.1:0-3910 GCA_041481345.1 Anaerolineae bacterium | reverse complement strand
TAAGATGGGCGGTGCGGAGCCCCGGGTAAGGTGCGAGGGGGTGAATCAAGCCAGTAGTAACCACCCTGCTCTTCAATGACCTTTTGCAGCATGTAGGCGGTGGTGCCACCGGGAACATCCTCATCCACAAAAATGATGTGCCCGGTCTTCTTGAGGGATTCTAGGATGACCCCGTGGAGATCAAAGGGTAACAAGGTTTGCACATCGACCACTTCGGTATCGATACCCACTTTGCTCAACTTGTCGGCCGATTCCAGGGCAATGCGGCAGCAGGCGCCGTAGGTGACCAGGGTGACATCCGTCCCGGCACGCATAACTTCAGGAACACCCAGGGGAACGGTGATCTCACCAATATTATCAGGCAGGCGTTCCTTATAACGATACCCATTCAGCACCTCAATCAATAGGGCCGGCTCATCGGAGCGCAACATTGTATTGTAAAAACCCGCAGCCTGGACGAAATTGCGCGGCACCAATACGTACATACCGCGTAACAGATTGATCAGGCCTGCCATCAGCGAACCAGAATGCCACACCCCTTCGAGACGGTGACCACGTGTGCGGATAATGACAGGTGCTTTTTGACCACCGCGAGTGCGCCACTGCAGGGTTGCCAGATCATCTGAGATAATCTCCAAAGCGACGAGGACGTAATCCAGATATTGGATTTCGGCTATAGGGCGCAAGCCACGCAGCGCCAGGCCAATTGCCTGACCGATGATGGTTGCTTCGCGTATACCGGTATCGGCGACGCGCAGCACGCCGTACTTTTCCTGCAAGCCACGCATCCCTTGGTTGACATCACCAATCCGACCCACGTCTTCCCCAAAGGCGATCAGGCGTGGCTCACACGCGAGGGCTGCGTCAAAATAAGCGTTGATAATCTCGAAACCATTCAGGGTGGGAGATTTATCTGAATAAACCGGCTTCATTTCAGGGACGAGCAGGGCTGATTCTTTCGATTGACTGTAAAGATGTGACCCATAACGGTCTTTATTGACATGTTCTTGGGCCTGTACCCAATCAACCAATGATTGCCTGACCGGCACCTGTTCGTCGCGTGACTCGATCAAAACTTCCATAGCAGCGGAGATGACATCGCGACGGAAAGGCACCGGGATGTTGACCAGTTTATCCTTGATCTGATCCAACGCGGCTTTGAGGGATGAGCTGGCAGCTATCTGCTCGATCATGCCGGCTACCTGAGAGCGCTCGCCGAGAATAGGGTTCATGTAGGCTTCCCAGGCGCGTTTACGATCGTCCTCGACAGAATGCTGATCCTCTTTTTCGAACTTATCCAGCTGCTGAGCGGTGATATACCCCTGGGCTAAAATCCACTCACGGAATTTCTTGATGCAATCAAATTCATGCTCCCATTCCAGGCGCTCCTTGGATTTGTAGCGCTCATGGCTGCCGGAGGTGGAGTGACCCAGGGGTTGGGTGAGCTCGGTGACGTGTACAATCGATGGCATATGCTCTTCCCTGGCAACCGTAGAGGCTTTTTGATAGGCATCGAGCAGGGCAGGGTAATCCCATCCCTTGATGGTATATATATCAAAGCCATCACAGCATTCACCGGGCGGGCGCCTGAAACCCATGAGAAGCTCGGAGATATTCTCCTTGGCAACCTGGGATTCATTGGCTACCGAGATGCCGTATCCATCGTCATAGATGGTTAGGATTGCCGGACAGCGCAGCACCCCAACGGCGTTAACCGTTTCCCAGAACATACCTTCAGCGCAGGAGGCATTTCCAATGGTTGCAAACGTAACCTCGTTGCCATTATTAGAGAATTGGGTAAACTGGGCCAAGGATGGAATTTGACGGTACAGCTTGGAGGCATACGCCAGACCCACCACTCTCGGCAAATGCGCGCCAGTAGGGGAAATATCACCGGATGAAATGGGCTGTGCGGTCAGATCCTTCCAGGATCCGTCGGGATTGAGCATGCGGGAGGCAAAATGGGCATCCATCATGCGCCCACCACTGGAGGGCTCAGCTTCAAGATCGGGATTGGCAAAAAGCTCTGAGAAAAATTCCTGGATGGTGACTATACCGGTGGCGAAGGTAATGGTTTGGTCACGGTAGTAACCGGATCGAAAATCACCTGGTTTAAACACATGCGCCATGGCGAGCTGAGGGAGCTCCTTACCATCGCCGAAAATACCAAACTTGGCTTTACCACTCAAGACTTCGCGCCTGCCGATAATACTTGCCTGACGGCTGCGATAGGCAAGGCGATAATCCTGGATAATAGTATCTACGTCGGGGAGATTCTTATTTTCCTCCATATATTTACTCCACTCTGGCTGCAACCAGCTCGGCAATATCAAGCACCTGCATCTCGCTGTTGGCGGCTTTTTTGGCATCGGTAAGCATGATCATGCAGAACGGACAAGCCACGGCCAATACATCGGCGCCAGTCGATACGGCTTCCGTGAAGCGGTTGGCGTTGACACGCTCCCAACCTTTCTGCTCCTCCTTCCACATTTGTGCGCCACCCGCGCCACAGCAAAAGGATTTTAGCCCATGGCGGGGCAGCTCTGTTAATTGATGACCGATACCGGTAATATCGAGGCGTGGCTCGGAAATAATGTGATTATGACGACCCAGATAGCAGGGATCGTGAAAAGTAATATCAGAGGTCGGCTCAGCACCAGACGCCTGGGGAACAAGCTGAAGATTGCCACTCGTGAGCAGCTCATGGATAAACTGCGAATGATGGATGACGCTGTAATTGCCCCCAAAAGCGGGGTATTCGTTTTTCAAGGTGTGCAGGCAGTGGGGGCAGGTAGTTACAATCCGTTTTGGTGCAACACCATTGAGCAATTCCACATTGGATGAAGCCAGCTCATTAAATAGATATTCGTTACCGGCGCGTCGAGCGGAATCACCCGTGCACTGCTCGCGTGTGCCCAAAACGGCATAATTCACACCGGCTTTATTGAGAATATGAGCAAAGGAACGGGCAACCTTTTGGGCGCGGACATCCGTCGCAGGGGCACAACCAACCCACCACAAGATATCCGGAGCTGGGTTTTCATCGATGGTGGGAATAGTTAACCCTTCAGCCCATTTCAAGCGCTCGGTGGGGGGAATATTCCATGGATTGACATTACGTTCCATGCCGCGAAAAGCCGCCTGAAGTTGCAGGGGGAAAGCGTTCTCGTTCAGCACCAGAGAGCGGCGGATATCGAGGATGTCGCGCATGGGCTCGTTATTGACCGGGCAAATATCGATACAGGCACCGCAGGCGGTGCAGGCCCAGATGGCATCCTCCGGAATGGCGAATTCAACCAAAGTTTGAGGGCTGGCTTCACCGCGAGCAATTTTTGCGCCATAGTAGTTCAAGAAATAACGTTTGTTGATCTCGAGGGCGGCCGGGGATAGAACTTTGCCGGTGTTGTAGGCGGGACAGACCTGCTGGCAGCGGTAACACATGATGCAGGCGTAGGCATCCATGAGCTGTTCCCAGCCGAGATCTTCCAGATGAGAGACGCCGAATGATTCGATGCTTTCATCCGCAAAGTCCAGCCGGCTCAACTCGCCGATCGATCTGCGCTGAGGCTTGAGCAGAAAGTTGATCGGCGCAAAGAAGAGGTGGATATGCTTGGAATACAAAAAGTATGGCAGGAAGACTAGGATCAGGCCTAAAGAGATCCAAAAACTGGCGTGGATACCTATGGTCAAAGCAGCGGTGCTGAAGTCGAGCCAGAGACGCGAGACGATAGAAGCAAATGGCTGCCATGGATCTGGACCCGATGCTGCAAGCTTAAACGATTCGCCGAGAAAACGGGAGCTGACATGAAGGGTGACAAATGCACCGACGATGGCTGAATCACGCAGAATACCGAAGCGAGCTTTGGGGTGGAGCAAGATATCTGAGCGGGCAGTGATCTCTTTTGATCTG
>JBGPBQ010000325.1:0-3919 GCA_041481345.1 Anaerolineae bacterium | reverse complement strand
ATTGTGATGAGGTTGGTCGGTCGATGAGCATTTCGCTCGAAAGAATTATCGGGTTGGTATTGCTGCTGCCCTGGGGTGTAACATGGGGTGTGGAGGTATTGCGCGGAGTATGCGTTGGTTTGGGTGGTGACGTTGGCGAAGGCGTCCAGGTGGGGAGCATGAGGTTGCGTGGCGTGGCGCCGGGATTGATTGGTGTGGGTAGGCTGGGTGTCTGTGTCGACGGGGCTGCGGGAGCAGCACAGCCTGCCAGTAAAATGCTGATGCCCAACAGGATGAGCAAGCTCCGTTTCACGACCTGCCTCCCATCTGTCTGCGAATTGACTGCGCATTCCTTTCCAGCTCGTCAGCCGACGGTCGGGTGAAGTAAGCCGGGCTGAAACGTAGGCGATGTCCATCTCCCGCAAAACGTGGGATCACATGCAGGTGCACGTGCATCACCTCCTGCCCTGCGGTCCGCCCATCCGCCAGGTACAGGTTTACTCCCTCGCACTGGATGCCACTCGATCGCAAAGCGACATCCACTCGCTGCGCCACTCGCAACAAATGCCCGGCAGTATCTTTCTCCAGTTCTGCAAGCATGGTAGCATGCTTGATGGGCACAACCAGGATGTGCCCAGGGTTCACCGGGTGGATATCCATGAACGCCGCGCATAGGTCATTGCGGAAAACAAAATTGCCTGGTTTCAATCCGGCAAGGATGTCACAAAAGATGCACGGGTTCATTAATAATCATCGAAATAGAAATTAATTCTTATAATTAATCAGTAAAAAATCAGCTCTTCGCTGATTGCGGCTGGCTCTTCAGCCCACCCCTGCCACTTCCGTTGCCATTGCGATATCCTCGGCAATCATGCGCTGCTTGCTCTTCTCGATACCGAAGCTCGGTCCTGCCTGCAGGTAGGATGGGAAAACCCTTCTACCGCGATAGCTGAACTCGCCTCTGCGTATCTTGTAGGTTGGACCTGCCGGTATAACCCGTCCCTCACCATGGCGTTTTGCCACCGCGTTGAAGGCCTTGATCGCTACATCGCCCATCAATAGATAAGCTTTCACGTTGGGGAGCAGCTCGATCTCGCGCTCCAACAGGGCAGAGCAGTGGGCTATCGTGCTGGTAGCAACGGCATAATCATATTTGCCACACTTGACTGCTGTGGTCAGGTAAATCCCTTTATGCAGCAGGTCCTGGATGTTACCGATCTTGGCGCCTGCCTCCTGGAAAGCCTGTACGGTGGTGCGGGCATACAATGCCTCACATGAACCGTAATAATAGTCCTTCGCATCGTTCGGGGCGGTCTCTGAGATGAGCATGATCTTGATTGATTCGGGGTCGAGGTAGAGATCGGGCACCAAGTAGCTCTGCTGCCGTGCTTCTGTGCACGGGAATTCGATACATTGGACGAGATCTAAAATTCGCATGATCTATCTCCTTCCCAGACAACAAAGGGTTATATGGCATGAAGGGTTTGATATTCTCATCCGTTCAATTACGCAAGATGGGTAGGAACGCCCTGAAATAAATGAACTCATATGCGCCCATGTCCACATTGTAATTTTGTGCCCTTAATGTGCCATCATAATCCAAAAGCGGTGCCAGTGATCCATTTCCGTTGTCGATCACCGGGCTGCCTGCTGATATGTGATAATCGCTTACTGTTGGGTCGACGAAAACCGGGTCTCGGCTGATGCTGTGAATTTGAATGCTCGGGAACCCGCAGTACTGGTAACGCTGCCCGGTGACGTCATTGTAATCCATATCCTGGCTGCCTTCATTTTCGATGAACACCCCGCATTCGCCGTTATTCGCAACGATATTGTTGTGCAGGGTAAACGCCGGTAGTCCAGTCTGATTGGACTCAGGAAAATCCACCTGCACACCTCGAATGACATTCCCAATAATGGTGTTGTTGATCAGGTGAATATCCTGGTTATCGATCAGCCGCACTCCGATGCTGGTATTTTCCGCAATGACGTTGTTCGTCACAGTCATTGGGGCAGATACATCCATGATGCACAGCGCTGAGCGGTCGCCCGGTCCATAATTAGCCTCAATCCAATTGCCGTCAATGACAGCTGGTGAGGATATATATAAGCCGCTGCCATCGAACCCGATCGGGAGGGAATTGTCATGGATAAAATTTCCGCGGATCACAACCACTTCATCTAGCCCTGTGGTATAAATCCCCGCACCTTGACCAGTGGGCTGTTCGGTTAGCCTGTTGTAGGCAATCGTATTAGAGATGATCGTCGCTGGCACATTCCACCCCACGTATATACCACCACCTTCTGCTTGGGCAGTGTTGGACAGGATTTCATTACTACGGATCTGAGTTGGACCTGAGGCAACATAAATTCCACCGCCTGCACTGGTGGCTTCTCCTTCGGGTCTGATGATTTTGTTTTCAACGATTCTGTTCTTCAGGATGGTGGGCGTGGCTCCTCGACCTACATAAATCCCACCACCTCTCCGGTATGCCTGGTTTCTAATGATCAAATTGTCTCTAATGGTAGGAGAGCCACCGAATATGCGTATCGCTCCCCCAGGGTAATAAAACCGCCCTGGTGAATATGCCCCCCTACCGCCGGTGAGCGTAAACCCACCGAAGCGCACATTTGTGTTAACCAATACTGCCACGTATGCACCAGGCGAGCTCGCCGCGCTCAGCATGGTCTCATAAGTGGCAATGTCTCGCTTCGAGAAATCTGCAGAATATCCCCCCAGCAGGCTGCTGATATCCTTGGTAATGATCACTGTTGCCGTAACACCCATGGCGAGGTCGGGGTCGTATGTGGTGTCAGTATAAACACCGCCTGCCACATGGATGTAATCTCCCGCCTGTGCCACCTGCATCGCACGTTGGATACTCAGACACGGGGAGCGACTGTCTTGGCATTGATTTCCAGTATCCTCTCCAATCTTGGAAACATACAAGACCACCCCACTGTTGGGTTCAGCACTTTTTGCAGACACCAGGGAAGCTTGCACGCCAGCCAGCCCAATTAAGGTAATAGCCAGTGCAAACCCACAAATAAGTGGGCAAGCCAGCCACACGATACGCTGCACCCTCGTTCTCATTGGCTTGATTTTACACGCAAATTGAAATAACCGCCCTTATCCATGTGGTTTTTTCCCCTATCTTTCAAATCCTCTTCCTAGTGTTGTTTTTGGGGCTCGTCCATAATTTCCACTACCATCCTTGCAGCCTCACCCACAAAATTGGTGCAGTCATTGATTTTTCCCCCCTCGGTGAAGGCTGCCTGCCCCTCTGGCGTTCCCAGGTGGACCCCTGTCAGCTCCAGGCAGTTTAAAGAATTAAATTGAGCCGTAAAATTCTGCAAGAATGTGCGTACTGCCTCGTAGCACGGGTCGATGTTATCAGCAGGCGAGGTGCGGCCTATATATAACCCGATTGCCATGATGCCTCCCGACACAGCTCCGCACATTCCACCACTGCGCGCCATACCGCTGCAAAAGCCCGTGGCGAGGCGTGGGATCAGCTCGTTTTGGATGCCTTTATGCTCGGCGACCGCCAGCAGCACACTCTCCGCTCAATAATAGCCGGTGCTCCTGAACAATTCTTGTGCTCGTTTAGATGGGTCATTTTTCATGGAAGTATTTTTTCCCTCGATCAATGAAAATTATACAAAAAAACCAATAAAATAATCGTGATGACTAAGGTACCGCTAATATGGTACTGATTAATTTATTGTAATAATTTAATAAATAATATTTTTCCTTTGTGTCGGAGTGCGTTCACTTCACGCACCTTTGAGTACTTTGTGGTTACCTTTTATTAGAGCCTATTGTACAAATCAACCCATTCCGGGTTCATACCCTCAATCATCTTCACCCTTTGCTTTTTCGAGAACCGCTTTATCTTTTTCTCTCTCAGTCGGGCCACCCCATCGTCCTCCACCAATT
>JBGPBQ010000324.1:0-3996 GCA_041481345.1 Anaerolineae bacterium | reverse complement strand
GGTATCGATAGAACCGCACGTGGTAATCACCTATTGGGATGAAGACGATCGCTTGGTGATCCGAACGAGCACGCAGGTGCCTTTCCATGCCAGGCGCCAGCTGGCACCTGTGTTGGGGTTACCGATCAAGCGCATCCGGGTGATCAAACCACGCATTGGGGGTGGTTTTGGCGGGAAACAGGAAGTATTAATCGAAGACGTGGCGGCGCACCTGACGATTGCAACCCGGCGACCGGTGATCTTTGAGTATACACGGGAGGAAGAGTTCATTGCAGCACGCTCGCGCCACCCGATGCGGATCCACATGAAAACCGGGGTAAAAAAGAATGGAACGATCACTGCCAACGCGATGCATGTGCTCACCGACACGGGTGCCTATGGATGCCATGCACTCACTGTCAGCGGGAACACGGGGCATAAATCGATGGCATTATACGTGGGCGATGGGAAATATCGCAAAGCTCCCAATATCCAATTCTATGCAGATATCGTCTATACCAACCATCCACCGGCGGGAGCGTTTAGGGGTTACGGGGTGCCGCAGGGATTCTGGGCAGTCGAACGTCACATGGAGAAGATTGCCCGAATGCTGGGGATGGACCCGATCGAATTCAGGCTAAAGAACACCCTGCGGGAAGGTGAGATGCAGCCATTCAGCACGGCTTGGAGCGAGGGACGTGCACCAAAACCAGAGATCATCAGAACGAATGCACTGGCAGAATGCGCCAGGCAAGGGAAACTTGCGATTGAGTGGGACAAGAAGTACAAAAACCGTGACTGGCATTTTGTGCCTGAAAAACCTCATTTGCGAAAAGGGATCGGAGTGGCACTTGTCCTGCAGGGAACAGCAATCCCCTACCTGGATATGGGCGGTGCGAGTGTTAAGATGAACGAGGACGGGTCATTTAATTTATTGATCGGAGCAACCGATATAGGGACAGGCGCGGATACAGTGCTGGGTCAACTGGCAGCAGAAGTACTAGGCGTGCCGTTAGAGGATGTGATCGTTTACTCGTCAGATACCGATTTCACACCATTCGATAAAGGAGCTTACGCTTCCAGCACCACGTATATCTCTGGGACGGCAGTGGTGAAGGCAGCCAGGCAAGTGGCTGAACGGATAAAAATCAGAGCGGCACAGATGCTGAATAGCGGTGATGCCAATTTGAAAAATGTTGACCCGCAAGAAATTACCTTAGTAAACCGCTTGGCTTCCACACCCGATGGACGGAAAATTTCAATGGCGGATATCGCTTTAGAATCGATGCACCATTCCGAACAGGAGCAAATAATGGCAGTGGCGTCGTATTATTCGCCGGTAGCGCCTACACCGTTTGAAGCCCAGTTTGCTGAGATCACCCTGGATATTGAGACTGGTCAGGTAACCACGGATAAATTGGTCTCCGCGGTTGACTCAGGGATTATTGTCAACCCGCTGACCGCTTCCGGACAAATCGAAGGAGGGATGACGCAGGCATTGGGCTATGCGGTGTGTGAGGAAATGGTATACGATAATCAGGGAAACGCTCGGGAGAGAGATTTAAAGGATTACCATATCTTCCAGGCGAACGAAATGCCAGAGCTAAAAACGATATTTGTGGAAACATTTGAGGAGAGCCACCCATACGGAGTTAAAGCGGTAGCAGAAATCCCGATGGATGGGATTGCTCCAGCGGTTGCCAATGCATTGATGGATGCCGGTTGTTACATCCATGAGATTTGCGTCGTAAATATCGATCAAAACCCGATCACACCTGAAAAAGTATGGAAGGCGATCAAATCGTACGACTCGGGTGACCGGGCAAGTGGGTAGGGTCGCCGTGGTGTAAAGATCTACGAAGCGAGAATAGCTTACAGGAAAGAATGGATCATGTTATGGTGGATCGAGTTTATGTGATTGGGCACGTTAATCCGGATACCGATTCCATCGCAGCTGCGATGGGATATGCATGGTTATTGCGCGAGCGTGATGCCATGGATACGGTAGCAGCACGGGCAGGGGCGACCAACCCCCAGACCACTTGGATCCTGAAACGCCTGGGTCTAGAACCGCCATTCCTGCTGACGGATGCGTCACCACGTTTCGAAGCTGTATGCCACCGACTGGATACCATCAACTCGGATAGCCCGCTGCGAGATGCCTGGGTGATCGCCAGTCGCACGGCGGGGATTGTGCCGGTTGTATCGGAAGATGGGACACCGATCGGGTTGATCACCGGATTTAGCTTATTCCAGTACTTGAGCAAGCTGGTTGGACCGCACCCTGAACGGAAAGGGATGCAAATCACCGATCTCCTGAACCAGAATTGCCTGGAGGCATGTGATAGCAAGGTGCCGCGGTTTCAAGCCGGCACACGCATCCGGGATGTGATTTCGCGGGTATTAAGGGAGGAATACAACGAATTTTTGGTGGTTGATGATAAAGGCCATTACATCGGAGTGACGCGACAACGGGATGTGCTTAACCCACCGCGCATCAAGGTAATCCTGGTGGACCATAATGAGCCTGGGCAGGCGTTAGGCGCTTTGGAAGAAGCTGAACTGGTGGAAATCCTCGATCATCACCGGTTGGGCAACCACTCAACCCATATACCCATTCGGTTTACGGTAGACATTGTGGGCAGCACGAGCACCTTGATCTCTGAGCGCATCGAAGACGCAGGATTGAGCGCACCCCCGGAACTCGCCGGGATGTTATTGGCAGGTCTGCTATCAGACACCCTGGTGTTGACTTCACCTACCACAACTCCGAGGGATGAAATGGCGGCTGAGCGCCTGGGGCGATGGGCATTCAAGCGTCCGAGCCCACTGGCAGGTGAGTCGGTCCAATCATACGGTAAATCAATCATTCAAGCCGGAGTGGGATTAGAATCAAGGGATGGGATGGAAATTGTCACTTCAGATCTTAAGCTTTACCAGGCAGGCGGGTTCAATTTTGCCATCGCGCAGGCGGAGGTGACTAACCAGATGCAGCTCACGGACAACCTGGACCGGGTAACTACAGCGCTCAAGACGCTGAAAGCACAACGCGGTCTGGATTTTGCCATGCTCATGGTGACGGATGTGGTGGGAAATTCCAGCCGCATGGTGATGGTAGACCCACCTCCGATACTAGAAGACCTTCCATACCCGATCCAACAGGACGGAACGCTGCAAGCCGATGGCGTTGTTTCTCGAAAAAAGCAGCTGCTGCCGGTGGTGTTGGGCTTACTGGAAGAATAAATATCCCATGTGGGTCGATTATTTTCAGATATGACTATATACCAAGCTTTAGTTGATCTTCAGAAAGATAACAATACCGGGGCTCTGTGCACGATTATCCGCAGCAAGGGCTCAACCCCCCGTCACGTGACCAGCAAAATGCTGGTGTATCCGGATGGGCATATCATTGGAACTGTCGGTGGAGGAGAAGTTGAAAACCGGGTGATCATGGAGGCGATCAAGGCGATCGACGACAAGATGCCCAGGTTATTATCTTATACTATGGCAAACCCTGAACGTGGTGACCCTGGAGTATGTGGGGGTCAAGTGGAGATTTATGTGGAACCGATCGTACCAAAACCTGTGTTGGTGGTTGTGGGGGTAGGGCATGTAGGCAAGGCGGTTACTCACCTGGCAAAATGGCTGGGATTTATCGTTGCTGTGAGTGATGACCGACCCGAATTCTGCAACCCGGAAGCTGTGCCTGAAGCGGATGAGTTTTACCCACTTCCCCTGGCGGAATTATCCAGCCGGCTGAAAATTACCCCCTGGACCTATGTCGTTTTAACTACGCGCGGGATGAATATTGACGTGGGCGGATTACCCTCTCTGTTAGATTCGAAAGCTGCATATATTGGGGTGATTGGCTCGAAAAGGCGTTGGGCGACCACCACCAAAAAATTAATTGAGATGGGAGTATCGCAAAAGCTCATTAAAGAAATACATTCTCCCATTGGAATAGAAATCTATGCAGAAACACCTGAAGAAATCGCTGTGAGCATCATGGCAGAGATC
>JBGPBQ010000323.1:0-4101 GCA_041481345.1 Anaerolineae bacterium | reverse complement strand
TCTCACTCGATAGTCACATATTTATATAAGGGGGTATTGCGTCCATAATGCAAACACATGGGTGAACAGCCATATTCCTCGTATATGAGTCAGCCTAGTGAATAGGTTTTCAACTCCTATACCCTGCTTGTTTAAAAGCCATTTATACTGAGGGTGTAAGAAGACCATAAGTGAACATGGGGGTATATCAACAATTGAATATGTTCCCCAAGTATCGGTGACCCTCTAGGGTACCGCTCAGGACACCTGGGGAGTGGGGCAGGTACCGCGCTCGTCCTGAAAATAAAACCCTCCTCCCTGGGGGTCTTCTGGTGGACCTGGAGGGATTCGAACCCGCGACTAGGACATTTCGGCATCATTCTGGGCGGATTTGTCCAAACGATGTTTCACTCTCTAGTGTAAAGATCGGCTAGGCTGCTTTACTTTTTCCTGGGCTGGGCAACTATCCGAAGCATTACCTTTACAATAGCAGGTCGACCTATTTATGGGGTGGGAATCAAATTAGTCCATCTACCAGCTGACACAGCGACTGGTCGAGCTGGCAGGCAGGTGCGGCAGGTCGAAGGCCCGTAAGCTTAAAAAATATATAGTACCAATTGCTCCTTGCTATAATTAGATATTTATAGTAATATTCATAAAAATAATCTAATTTCGTCCGCTAATCTAATCCACTATCTGTAGTGATCGAATCCGTTTTGGAGGTCTTTTTATGAATAATCCCCGATTGAAAACGTACTTGATCGCTTTGCCGGTTATGGCTGCATTGTTATTATTGACACTGCCGGCTATGGCCCTGATTAACCCTGGTCGAACCTCTTCGGTCGCCAGTGCTCAGCAAGCCTGCACTTCTTTTACCGACCCGGCAAATATACCTGCCCCGACCTTGATCAATTTCGATGACCTGCCTGACGCGGCGGTGATCGGTGACCACTACAGACCGACTTTCGGGGTCGCATTCGAAAACGGGCAGCAAACCCGGGCGATAACCTATGGTCTCCAGCCTGACAAAGCCCATTCGAGGCCAAATGTTGCCGTCAACGACGCTGTCCCACCCGGTAACAGTGATGGCGTGCCCATGCGTATCGCCTTTGACGAGCCGAAGACGCATGTCGGCTTGTTTGTCGGCAACGGAGATAATGCTCAGATCAGCGCCCTGCTAAAGGCTTTTGACGCCACTGGAGCGGTGATCTGCGAAGTGCGCCTGCCGATCGTTCCTGAACCCCATACCGCATTCATGGGCCTGTATGACCCCGAAGGACGGATCGTATCCGTCAGCCTGGATTACGGCAATACCCTGCTCTCCGAATCCATCGATGACCTGTATTTTGCACCTCGCCGGGGAATCCCGCCCACCCGGACGCCTATGCCCACCTGGACACCTATGCCCACCAGCACTCCTCTCCCCGGACCAAGTCCCACACCTACTTCGGTGCTACCGATGTATGCCTACAGACCTCCATCGATCCCCATTAAACCAATCATATTCAACGCAGACTTATCGATCCACGGCATCGAGATCACCCAGGGAATCCAGTGTTTCGACACATCCAAAGGTCTGGCAGCCTGTGCTGATAACTCCATGCCGGTACTGGACAAGAAAGACACCTCTGCCCGCATCTATCTCAAGTTTTCTAGCCTGTTTGGCGGAAGCCAGAGTAATGTGCCGGTGCGCCTCTTCATTCGCGCCGCCGGCGTTTGGTACCAAGCTGATGCCACCGGGAAAGCCACTGGAAGCATCGACCAGACCAAACCCGACAGCGCCAACATCTATTTCAATGTTGACTTCGCCAACGATGTCATCGTCGATTTTTATGCTATCGTCGATCCAGATAATATAATCCCGGAGACAAATGAAAGCAATAATCGCTATCCTGCTGCGGGCTATCTCACCCTCACCTTCCAACCACGAACTGATTTGAAGATTGTTGGGCAGCGCGTGCGCTACCACCCTGCGGGTTATAGCGGTGAGCAGTATGCAGGTGGTTGGGCAGTGAACGGCGGTGGAGGAGATTGGTTCAATCAGATACTGCCCATTCGCAATAACGGGATTAACTACGTGGTAAAGAGCGGCTATCTCGATTGGACTGGCTCTTTGGCTACCGGGGACGGACAACATAACCTCATCTCGGCGCTCAACGGCCAATGGATTCTGGAAAATGCCTTCTCCTTCTGGTTTTCTGGAGCCTTTACTGGGGCGAACCACGTCTACGGCTGGGCACCTGGTGCTGGCTATTCCGGTGGTCACGCGGATATGCCAATCTACCCCCACGCCGGCGGGTTTGGTGTGGTGGGTATCGGCTCTGACAGCCCAGGGACCAGCACAGATGATCCCGGCAGCGGTGCCCTGATCTTCGGGCACGAGCTGGTTCACGATTACAATGTATACCACACGAATACTGCCGACGCCTGTGGCTCGAATGATTCAAACTCAGATTTTCCTTACAGCAATTCAAGCATCCAGGAAGTCGGTTTCAATCCGATGACCGGCAAGATTTATAATCCCTCCCTTACCCACGACCTGATGAGCTACTGCCCGTCGGGCGGCAGCAAGCTGGGCTGGATCGCTCCTTTCACATGGAACAAGATGTTCAACGACTTAGGGTTAAGCCGTTATTCCTATCAAACAGAAACCAACGCTCAACCGTATATCATGCATACTACAGCAGCTGCCGAATCTTTGGTGATCAACGCAACAGTGTACAACCCAGACCTGAATCCGCCAATCCCAGGGACGCTCGGCGAGCTTTACCGAACTGAGGGAGGCGAGGCTTATAGCTTGCCGGCTGGAGATTACGCCATCGAGCTTCGCAATGTCGACGGAGCCTTACTGGCAAGCTATCCCTTCATTGTTGATTTCAAAAGCGAGTACGGCCCCGACCCGGGCGCTCACACTGGCTCGCCGAACACACCGGAAGGCGAGCCACCCTTCCCACCTACCCCAACCTCCAAAGTCGACGTATCTTTTATCGTGCCCTGGATGGATGGTACTTACTCGGTTTCTCTGGTACACCAGAATACTCTGATCGACCAGCGCAATGTGAGCAATAACCCGCCCCAGGTGCTGATTACTAGCCCAACAGGTGCAGAGACCTGGAAACAGGGTGAAACTCACATAGTTTCCTGGCAAGGGCTGGATCTGGACGGCGACTCGTTAGTCTACACCCTTTTCTACAGTAACAATGGCGGCGCCGATTGGGTCTTGCTTCACGGAAACTTGACCACAACGTCTTACTCAGTGGATGTGAATAGCATGGCTGGTGGAAGTGACGTACGCTTCCGCGTTGTCGCCACAGATGGCATCAACACCGCCGTCGATGAGACTGACCAGGCTATTACGATCCCCAACCAACCACCTGTACCTACGATCTTCAGCCCTGCCAATGGCTCCTATACGATCCCGGGAGGCTTGGTTGTACTGCAGGGCTCCGCCATGGATATGGAGGATGGCACCCTGCCAGATGGCAGCCTTGTGTGGAGCAGCAACCGTCAAGGCGAGCTGGGCATTGGCTCTTCGTTGCCGCTTAATAGCCTGGAATCAGGCACCCACATCATCACCCTGACTGCCACGGATAGTTATGGTATCTCCGCGCAGGCGAGCGTGCTGATTCATATCGCCTACCCGATATTTACCCCATTTGTGGGACGGAGATAAGCTAAGCACCCTTCTCCCCACTTCTAAGATCCGGAGAACAGGTCCGCTTCGACTGGTTCATGATGAAGTCTCAATTGTGTCGCTCATGACGGCGAAGCGGCGAACACACCCAGGGCAGAGATTTGCATCTCTGCCCTGCAATTTTATTGTCTGCCGGTTGTCGATAAAAGCGATCAACCGATCGAGCCGTAGATTGAAACGATGCCAGGGTATGAAGGACTCGACACGACTAAATACTGCAGATGCGGTCTAACTAAGGTATGCGTTTAACCTAACGGATACACCGTAGGACTGGCAAGTAAAATCAACATTCAAGTATTGGTTCTAGAACATTCTGACATGCTCCGCGGTCACCAGTGTCCTTTCCGTACATATGGTGGTTTGACGCCCTGTATGTCTTTTTAGTATGTTAGCTTGATTGAGCACTACCCACATATAGCCAGCGCTTA
>JBGPBQ010000322.1:0-4156 GCA_041481345.1 Anaerolineae bacterium | reverse complement strand
TGCCGCAGCTGCTCCAGAAGAAGGTATTAACGCTTTAGATGCGGTGATTTTAACTTTCAATAACGTCAATTCACTCCGCTCCACCCTCGGTCCAAAGGATCGCATCGCCGGCGTGATCACCAAGGGAGGAGAGGCAGCCAATATCATTCCAGCCTTCTGTGTAGCAGATTTCAGCATACGTAGTTTAAGCGCCAAACGTCGAGATATCTTGCTGGAAAAAGTCATCTCCTGTGCTAAAGCAGGTGCTCAAGCTGTAGGCTGTCGTTTAGAATACCAGATATCTCCAGGCTATCAGGAGATTATCCCCAATCGCATCCTTGCAGGTTTGTTCAAATCCAATCTGGAGTTTCTCGGTCGCATTGTGGTAGATCCTGACCCCAATGAACGCATGGGCTCAACTGATATGGGAGATGTCAGCCATATCGTTCCAGCGATTCACCCCTATCTGGCAATCGCCCCTGAAAATGTCGCCGGTCACACCCTGGAGTTCAAGCAGTATTGTATCTCCGCTGCCGGAAAATCCGCCATGCTGGATGCAGCCAAAGCCATTGCTATGACAGCTGTTGACTTGCTTACTGATCCTGGTTTGTTGCAACAGGCAAAAGACGAATTGTCGTCTACACTGAATCCGATATAGATCAATCTATCTTACCCATCATGAGGAGGTATTACAATGGCAGGTCATTATCTTCAAAGTCTCTTAGGTGACCGTGAGAATATCATCCTGGCAACCCGTCGTCACTGGTTCGTCCTTGCCAGCTCAATTATATTGGAAATATTTTTACTCTTGTTCATTTTTATTGCAACAATCATCATTTCTTTCAGCCTAAATAATATGACCTCTTTGTGGTGGATTGCCACCCTGATTGGCTTTATCCTGCTCCTGATTCCCATCGCCACCGGCACCCGGGATATCCTCAACTGGTCTAACCACCAGTTCATCATCACCAACCACCGTGTGATGCAAATATCAGGCGTATTCAACAAAAGTGTGATTGATTCGTCGCTTGACAAGGTGAACGACATCAAGATGGACCAGTCAGCCTTAGGTCGTATGTTCGGCTATGGCGATATTGAGATTCTGACTGCCAGCGAGCTTGGTGTAAATCTATTCAAGAAAATCGATAATCCTGTAAAGTTTAAAAGCGCCCTGATCAACGCCAAAGCCTCCCTGGAACATGTTGTTGAAGTGGTTCCCGAAATTAAGCCTGAGGAACCTAAACAGGACATCCCTGAGATGATCAGCAAGCTTGCCGATCTGCGCACTCAGGGAGTGTTGACCGAGGATGAATTCCAACAGAAAAAGGCTGATTTATTGTCGAAAATATAAACATGACCGAATTCCTGCCTTATGATGAACTGACCTGGCCCGAAGTCCAATCCCTACCCAGGCATACACCCATGGTATTGCCGCTGGGTATTGGCTTTCCGCTTGACCGGCTGGCCGATGCGTTGGGTAACCCTCCGGCTGTCTATCTTTTGCCTCCCTTCCCTTATGGGTGGCAGGGCAGTGGTCTCGCTGTCTCTGAGACCTGCTTGGAAAGTTATCTAACTAATATCACTTCTGGTCTCAGGGACGATGGGTTCATGAAAACAATGGTATTACTCCCTCAGGGTCTCAACCTGAACCTTTCCCTCCCCTGGATTGCCTTACCCCGGTTATGCGAATTTAACGAGAATAACCTCTTGCCGCCCGATTCCGATCGTGGTAAGGTTGTTCTCATCCCCATCGGCCATACCGAACAGCATGGGCTTCATCTGCCTCTCTCTACCGACACGTTGATCATTGACGCCATCGGGCGTGGCACCGCTGCTTTAGCTCCTGCTGGTACTACTGTCTTGCCGGTGATGCCATATGGTGTCAGCACCCATCGGCCTTCCTTTGCAGGCACCTTGAATTCAGGTGGCCGTGCGTTTGAGGATTTCTGGGTAAATGTGATCGACATTTTGGCTGGACGTGGCTTTGAGCTGTTTTACCTGGTCAGCGGTCACGGCGGTAACAGCTCATTTATCATCAACGCCATCAAATATTCCGGCGAACGCCACCGCCATATATTCTGTGCCACTGCCTGGCTCTATCTCTCCGGTCCTGATGGGGTAGCCTCCCTTGAAAAATATCGTCAGTCCAGTGTTGGCGGTATGGGTCATGCCTGTGAGCTTGAAACCTCCTTCATTCTTCACCTCAAACCTTCTTTAGTCCATATGGACCGGGTTGTTGACGAGACCAATTTCATTTCCACTCCCTCCTATTTCATGGACTGGGTCGAGGGCGGTGCCCTGATTGCAAACCCGCCCTGGGATGATGATACTGCCACCGGCGCTTACGGGGCAGGCAGTTTGGCGACTGCTGAAAAGGGTAAAATCTGGCTCCAGGCCGCTGTCGAGGAAAAAGTCGCTCACATCAAAGAGATTCACCTTCAGCAGCAGCTGCGTGAACAGCGCCGTAGCACCGGTTTCGGGTTGTGGGGGAAATCGGGTTCAAGCTGAGCTAACCTATGCCGATTGCGGATGCAGACCGATGGAATTTACGCTATCAAACCGAATTTGATAATGCGTCTGATCTCCCTCGCTCCCTGCTCGTAGATCATGCCGATCTCATCCCCTCCCGCGGCCTGGCGCTCGATATCGCCATGGGCTTGGGGGCAAACGCCGGTTTCCTTCTCCAATGCGGCCTTCGTGTGGTCGGAGTTGATATCTCGAATATAGCAGTCAGCCGGGCAAAAAAAGAATTTCCCGCCCTGATGGCAGTTGTTGCCGATTTGGAGCGTTTCTTTATCCCCCCAGATAGATTTGACGTGATCCTCAATTTTTTATATCTTCAACGGGATTTATGGCCGGATGTAATAAGAGGGCTGAAATTGGGTGGGTTACTGTTTATTGAATGTCTGACGGAGGACATGCTTTCTGTCCATCCGGAAGTTGATCCCATCTACTTGCTAAAACCAGGTGAGCTTCAGCAAGCATTTATTACTGCACCCATAGGTATAGATATTGAAATTCTCTACTATTATGAAGGCTGGTCATCTTCAACCAGCTTGCATCGTCGCGCCACTGCGTCCTTGGTCGCCCACCGCGTTGCGTAGCAAGCTTTCATACACCGTCACGAGCTTGTCAGCGATCTTATCCCAAGTGTAATCCTGTGCCAGTCTGACAGCTTGGCTCCCCATTCGGTCCCTCAGATTCGGGTCTTGGAGCAGGGATGTAATCCGGTTGGCAAGCTCAATCGGGTCATCTACGGGCACGGTATAGCCGGTTATACCATCCTGCACCAGGTAAGGCAAACCTCCAATTTGTGACGCTACCACCGGAGTCCCACATGCCATCGCCTCCAGAGCCACCATGCCAAACGACTCATATTGCGATGGCACCACCACCATTTCAGCTGCGGAGTAATAATATGGTAGAGAATCCTGGTTCCTGTTCCCTAAAAATGTCACCATGTCATTCAGCCCATACTGCTCGGTTAATACTTTAACGCGGGACAATTCATTGTTTGTAGGTTCTCCGTACTCATCCGGTTCTCCCCCGATAATCGCCAGGCAGAATGGATAGTCTTTGAGCACTTCAGTTCTTCGCATGATCCCGATTGCTTCAATCAACACGTTCAAACCTTTTAGCGGTTCCATCCTGCCCACAAATAGCAGCATTCGCCCACAGGGTGGGACGCCGATGTATTCCTTGGCCTCATCTGGCGGTATCGGATAGAATCTGCACACATCCACCCCAGGTGGAATGATCGATACCTTGTCTTCATCGGCTTGGTACAGCCATAATAACTGCACACTTTCTGCCGTGGTTGCTGCGATAATCTTGTCCGCTGCTTTTAATACTTCCCGTTCGCCATTAATTCGATACTCCCCTTCCATCTCTTCCGGCGACTGTGCCACTCGGTTTTTCATTACACCCAATGTATGGAACATATGGATGATGGGAGCTCCCCAAATTTTTTTGAGCTCGATCGCTGCTACGCCCGACATCCAGTAGTGGCTGTGGATCAAGTCGTAGGATATCCCCTTGTTGTTTGCAAACGCCTCGATGCCTTCGACAAATTGCGGCAGGTAATTTACCAATTCTTTTTTGGGTAATGGGTATTCCGGTCCGGCTGGTATATGCACGATTCGGTTGCCATATCCCAGGTCATGTAACACGTGCGGTA
>JBGPBQ010000321.1:0-4166 GCA_041481345.1 Anaerolineae bacterium | reverse complement strand
CCCATAAAACTACGCATCTAATTTTCTCCTTTATCTAATTTATTAATGGTTTATATTATTTTGACTGTACGCAAGTATTATGATTAATCTCTTCATCCTACTCGCCGAATGACGTGAAAATTAAAATACCCAGGCAAAAAGTAACTGTATGAATAATCCACTACCCTACCATTTGTGCTGTATAGATAGGCGATAAATCGCAGTAAGACGTCCCCTCTTTGGATTCGTAGCGCTTTAGCCACTTCTGTTTTTGCCTGGTCAGCGTTGATCTCGCATCGTGATGATACTAAAGTTGGAGCTCCCCGTTTCAGTAATAAGTCCAACATCGACCCCGTAAAGCCTCGTTCCAATTCTGCAGGTAAGAGTACTTCAGCGGGGAGCACATCAATCAGGTAAGCCACCGGTCTGCCTTCTGCCTGGATTACTCGCGACACACATAATACCGGGTCATCAACATTAATCGATAACGCTTTAGCGTATTCTTCATTCGCTGGACGGTGATCGATCTGCAGCTCACCCATGACTACTTGTAATCCGATGCGTTTCGACAAAGTCTCGATGCTCTCCAGCACTTCCAGTCCAGTATCAATCACCTGGCTGGGATGGATCACAAATGTCCCTGAACCCTGGTGCCTGTAGATCAAGCCCTGAGTCTCAAAGGTACGCATTGCTTCTCGCAATGTCGCTCTTGAAACATTCAATTGCTTGGCAAGTTCCGGTTCAGATAATAATCGCTCCCCAGGAGGGGTCTGTGCGATAATTTTACCTAATGCCTCATGTAATCGCTGGGAGGTTGAAATTCCATTCTTGACCATCGCGTTTCGCCTCATCACTCTAGAACAGGGATAAATTCAAACCGGTTGACATCCACCAGTCCGAGATCTGATAGACGTAGCTCTGGAATAACGACCAAAGCCAATAAGCTCAATTGCATATTCGGATTGTTCAATTTACATCCGCATGCTTTAAACCCCTCCAGGACCGATCCAGCTTTTTTAGCGACGACATCAGCTCGTTCATTTGACATCAAACCGGCTATCGGTAAGTCAACCTGTCCAATTACCTTTCCTTCTCGGATAACGATTTGCCCGCCGCCCAGCCTGGCCAATTCGTTTGCAGCCATCGCCATATCTTGCTCGCTCGTTCCAACTACAATCATATGGTGGCTATCATGAGCTACAGTCGTGGCGATTGCGCACGGCAAATTAAAACCAAAACCACAAACCAGACCAACCTGGATCCTGCCTGTTGCCCTATGACGTTCAATCACCGCGAGTTTGGCGATATCTCTCTTCATGTCCACATAGACCTCGCCTCCGCTGGCTGTCACTGGAATGCGGATGTGCCTGGTGGGCGCCTGGTTCTCGATGATTCCGATCACATTAGCTGTGAAACTACCGTCTGTTGGAGCTTGTAATCGAAAATCACTGGCTTGCAAAGGATGACCTAAATGGACGGATTCAACTGCCCAATCTGGATACCTGTATTGTGACAGATCAACGATTATCTTCCCCCCATCAGAAATCACCTGGCCTTTGGCGATTACGGTATCAACAAGAAGGGCGGTTAGATCCTTGACGATCAGCACATCACCAAACCTTCCCGGTGCAATCATGCCGACGTCATGTGCCACGCCGAAGTGTTCGGCTGGATTTATGGTCACCATTTGGATCGCAGTCATGGGTGTCAGTCTATGGGAGATGGCCTCCTTAACCGCTCTGTTCACATGACCTTCATTCACTAACGTCTCTGAGTGAGAGTCATCCGTGCACAGGATGAAATGTCTCGGATCGATCCCCAATTCAGTGACTGCCTTTATTTGGGCGGCGACATCATGCCATGCTGAACCGAAACGCAGCATGGGTTTCATCCCCTGCCTCACCCTAGCGATTGCATCTTCCAGTCGTGTACCTTCATGGTCATCTTCCGGTCCCCCAGCAACATATCCGTGGAATGGCAAGCCTAGGTCAGGAGATGCATAATGACCGCCAAGCACCTTACCTGCCTTGCGTGCTTCCGCCATCTCTGCATGCATTTTCTCATCGCTAAGGAATACTCCGGGGAAATTCATCATCTCTCCCAGCCCAATCACTCCATTCCAGGTCATGGCCTCAGCCACTTCTGCAGGTCCCAGGCTCATCCCCGGAGTTTCCAGACCCGGTGCGGATGGCACACAGGATGGCATTTGTACCCACACATGGATCGGTTGGTTGGCAGCTTCCTCAACCATCAATTTCACGCCCATTAATCCGAAGACATTTGCAATTTCGTGTGGGTCGACGAACATGCCTGTGGTTCCAAAAGGGATGACTGCCCGAACAAATTCAGTAACGGTTAACATCCCCGACTCGATATGCATATGCCCATCAAGTAACCCTGGAACCAGGAACCTATCCTTCGCATCAATCACCTTCGTTTGTTCGCCAATAGTATGTTCTGCATTATCCCCCACATAAGCAATTCGCTCACCTTTTATCGCAATATCAGTTCCAGGGATAATTTCACCCGATTGCACACATACCCAACGCCCATTTTGAATGACCAAATCTGCAGGGGTTCTACCCATGGCGACATCAACTAATCCCCTACTCATCGCTGCGTTAATTGCTCCCATCGACTAACCTCCTGGAAGCCCGATTGTGGCTTTCCACCAGTCTGTGAACGTCTATGGTTACAAGCTCACCCTCTTTTACGATTACTTTGCCATTAACCACAGTGTAATCAACCTTTACCGGTGCGCAAAACACTATGGCAGAGACCGGATCGTGTAGACCACCTGCATATTCCAGCTTGTCCAACTTTAGTGCACAAAAATCTGCACATTTGCCTACTTCCAATGATCCCAGGTCCATCCGCCCGAGAACCGCAGCTCCACCCCGAGTGGCAAGTTCCAACGCCTGACGGGCCGTCATAAGAGGTGCTGATTCATTGGTTGATTTTGAAGCCCCCATTAAGCCTGCTCTTACCCGCGCTGCCATCAAAGCCTGCCTTGTTTCTTCAAGCAGATTGGAGCCATCATTACTGGCAGATCCATCCACACCCAGACCCACCTTTACCCCAGCTTTTATCATATCCATTGTCGGGGCGATACCGGATGCCAGGCGCATGTTCGAGGTTGGGCAATGCGCCACACCGCATCCTTTTCTAGCATATTGCTTGATCTCATCGTCGTTAACATAGACCGAGTGTGCGAACCAAACATCATCATCTAGCCAGTTCAAATCTTCCATCAAAGCTACTGGGCGCAGACCAAACTTCTCTAGACAAAAGGACTCTTCATCCTGGGTCTCTGCCAAATGTGTGTGCAGGTGGACCCCATACTCACGCGCCAGCGAAGCGCTCTCACGCATTAAATCCCCTGTCACGCTGAAAGGGCTGCATGGTGCCAGGACGATTTGGACCATCGCCCCTGGTTTCGGGTCATGATATTGTTCGATTATTCGTTGAGAGTCCTTCAAGATGAAATTTTCTTCTTCTACTATATGGTCAGGCGGCAGCCCCCCTTTACTCTCACCCAAGCTCATCGAACCCCGCGAAGCCTGCAAACGAAGCCCAATTGCTTTTGCTGCTTCAATCTCATTGTCAAGGCGAGATCCATTCGGGAAAATATATAGATGGTCTGCAGCTGTAGTGCAACCAGATAACGCCAGCTCAGCTAATGCTGTTTGCGTGGATAAATATATGTCATCCGGGCTCATCCGCCCCCAAATCAGATAGAGAGTTTTCAACCAATTGAATAGATTTGCATTTTGTGCTGCTGGGACGACCCGCGTCAGGGTCTGATAAAAATGGTGGTGAGTATTGATCAGACCTGGCAAGAGGATATGATCCCTGAGGTCCAGGATCTCGTCCGCTTCTTGCGGAAGCTCGTTAGAAGGACCAACCTGTTCGATAATTCCATCACGAGCAAAGAGGCCAGCCGCTGGTATTTCCCGGCGTTGGTCATCCATCGTAACTAACAACGCGGCATTCTTTGCAAGGAAGGTCGACATATAATGTTATTGACGATTCAAAAACCTGAGCTGGACCAACTTCTCACCCTGATCTTTTTAAATAGTTTAATGAGAAAAGGTCAAAAAGTCAATTGTCTGACAATAAGACTTATGTCACAAATCTGACAGCTTAGCAGCCCGCAATGTATTACGCAGCAGCATGGCAATCGTCAT
>JBGPBQ010000320.1:0-4172 GCA_041481345.1 Anaerolineae bacterium | reverse complement strand
TTTATGCAGCTGTGGTAACTCCGCTGAAGCCTGATCTCTCCCCAGATCTTGACGGACTTTCAAAACTGATCCAGTTCCTTGCCGGTCGAGGATGCCATGGTGTGCTCGTGACTGGAACGACTGGTGAAGGTCCTTCATTTTCCAGGGAGGAACGGCTGTCAATCTATCAAGCTGCAACCGATGTTCGCCAATCACTCCCTGGTTTCTACCTCCTCGCCGGCACAGGAACTCCGAGTCTGCAGGATACAATTTTCCTAACCCACGCTTCTTTTGATCTAGGTTACGATGGTGTTGTGGTCCTTCCTCCATATTACTTCCGTAAAGCGACGGATGAAGGCTTATTCGCTTGGTTCAGTCAGCTGCTGGACCAGGCAGTCCCTTCCGATGGGCTGATCTTTGCTTACCATATTCCACCTGTCTCAGGCATGAACATGTCATTGGATCTGTTGGCTCGTCTGAAAGACGCTTACCCGCATACGTTTGCCGGTATTAAAGATTCTTCAGGTGATCCTGACTGGGCACGCTCGCTTGGAAAACGTTTTGGGACCGATTTAATCGTCCTGAACGGCAATGATTGCCTTTTCAGCCTCGCCCTGCAGTCTGGCGCCTCCGGTTGCATCACTGCTGTTGCCAATTTACTATCACCGTTCCACCGCCAGATCTGGGACAATTTTCAAGCCGGTAACCTTGATGAAATCACTCAGGATAAGCTTAGCTCCGCCCGCGAGGTGTTGGATCGTTATCCTCCCTACCCTCCCCTGCTCAAGATGATGTTATCCCGCCTCTATGGATTTACTTATTGGAAAGTAAAACCTCCTCTCCTGGATTTTGATCCATCTCTGGTGGAGATCGTGCTCTCCGAGTATCTCGCCGCCTCAGAATAGGCCAAATCGATGGCGACCGGCTCCTCCAAACCTTCCCCTATTCTGTACCCGGTGTTGATTCTATTCGTTCTGGCAATCGTCGTGTTTTTGTTCATGTCCGTCAGGTATTTCTCCCAGCCACCCTCAAGCCCCACTATCACCAATTCACCTGTTTTCGTCACTGTGACCTCCCCCCCGACGCTAACTCCCTCAGCTACAAGCACCATCACTCTCATTCCTCGTCCAACCTGGACCTTGCGTCCTTCCTCCACTGCCACACAGACCCCCCTGCCCACCAGTACCAAGACAGCCACTTTGATCCGCACGATCACCCCCGTTATACCTGATAAATACAACACTTTTTATGAGCTTAAACCGTGGGACTTTGCTGAACAATCTCACTCCATTGAGTTGCTCAATGCCAATGCTGTTCTGACCCACTCCGACGACACTTACCGGGCTCTCGCTTATGATGAGTCGGAAGGCAACCTACGTTTTCCGCTGGCACTCGAAGCCACCCAATGGCAATGGGGTCGTGCCTACAATTTGCTCCGCATCAACGATCCGCTTGGCATTGCCTTATATAGCGATTTAATTCAATCTGCAGTCACATCTGGTCAGGTTCGTGCTGCTGATCTTCCTGCCTGGTTCAGCTCGTATGAGACCAGGATTGCGCTGGATGTTTTTCCCCTGCCTCCCCAGCCTGGGGAGCTGGGCAGGGAATTAATCGAGCTCAAGGCTGAAGGTAGTGCTTTTCTATGGCTGGTTGAAAACCCAACCGAGACGGTCATATTTCCCCTGATCAATGATATAGACTTTACTCAACCCCATGTAAATGCCTTCAGTTATGTTGACTTTACTGGTGATACCATCCCTGAATTGGTGATTTATCGTTCAGAGACTCCGGGTGTGACTTTATTAGTCCCACCTCGTATATTTGATTTGTCCGTAACCCCACCGGTCGAGCTTCCGGTTCAAGAACAGGTTCCTATGGATTTTGGCTTGGAACCTCGTACTGACGTTGAAGTGATTACGGATACCCTTAGTAGAAATCTCCTCCGGGTTACTTCGATATTATTACCTGCTTGTCCTGTTCACGTCACCCAGGACTATACCTGGAAAGAAAATATTTTTACTGTCACCCCATTAGAATATAAGCTCGTTCCCGTTTATGATCTGCGCACCTATTGCGAGGTTGTCTTGGACTCTGCCTCTATTGGCTGGGGACCGGATGCAGCCATTACCATCGCCACTTCAATGTTGGGGATGTGGCCGCCTGAGACAGATGCTGATGGTCATCCTTATCCGGTTGATGCGTACGATCAATTGCGCTATCGCCTGGGAGTTTTGTATGCACTGGCTAATCAGCCCTCTGATGCAGTCCGCACATTGTCAGAGATCGTTAATACCCCTATCGTACCAGAATCCAGCTGGGTTATACCCGCTGGTGAATTCTTACGCATATATCAGAGACCGGAGGATTTGTATATTGCCTGCCAGCAAGCTCAATACTGTAACATGCGCGACGCTTTACAAACCATGACGCAGCATAGTTCTACCTCTGATCCCGCACAGGCTTTACAGTACCTGGAAACCCACGGTGTCATTACCCGCTCGAGCGGTCTACTCGATTTTGATGCTGACGGGCAAGCTGAGCGCTGGATGATCATCCAACCGAGATCCGGTGCCAAGCTTGAGTACTGGATCCTCTCTCGAATGCAATCAGGTGTCCAGGCAGTATTCGTAAAGGTACTCGAAGCGGGAGAATCCCTACCGTATTTCCACGAGCCTGCCGGATCAGTGCCGGTGCTTCAATTCGAGCTACACCAGGGCTTTGTGTTCAATCGTCTTCCTGATACACTGGAAGCCTATATCCAGTGGGTCGATGTGGAATATGCTCGACCGACTACGATCCTTGATGGTTATAATCAAGCTTTGAATGACCTGATGAGCGGCACCGATCCATCGGTGGTGTTAACCAGCCTATTGGACTTATATAAATCACCCCGTTTCAAGGGAGATTGCATTGCATTTAATATCTGTGACCAATTCCACTATACCCTAGCCCTGGATTATGATTTGCTTGGGCAACAGGGGAATGCGATTGACGAATACTTATGGGTTTGGCGGAATTACGGTCAGAGCGCGTATGCTACCATGGCTCGCTTGAAGCTGAATCATTTCCCGCTACCAACCTACACTCGCACCCCTATCCCTACAAACACAACTGCCCCCTCCCGCACGCCCACTCCTACGACTCTGACCCCTACCAGCACGGCCACCTTCACACCTTCCATGACACCCACCCCCTCTGCCACGCCTACCCCGACTGAAACCGAAACTGAGACTCCAACCACGACACCCTGAGTTTGTTTGAGGTTTGCCTTCAATGAATTTCACCTACCAACAATGGCGCTTGATTATCACTCCTCCCGCCCGCGGAGCCTGGAACATGGCGGTCGATGAAGCTCTCTTGGATTCAGCCGGTCAAGGTTTGTCCCTTCCTTGCCTGAGATTGTATTCCTGGGAACCCCCCTGCCTCTCTATTGGCTATGCGCAACCATCCTCAGATGTTGACCAACCCAGCTTGCATGAACTCGGTTGGGATTGGGTTCGCCGCCCTACTGGCGGGCGCGCAATTTTGCACACCGACGAGCTGACTTATTCGGTCGTCGCACCTCTCTCTGAACCCAGGGTTTCCGGGGGCGTCCTCGAAAGTTACCAGCGTCTGTCCAAAGCCCTCCTGTCTGCCTTGCATTCCCTTGGCTTGCCCGCCAAAGCCCACCCCATTCATCCGGCAGGACCTCATCAAGCGAATGCACCCGTTTGCTTCGAAGTACCCTCGAACTACGAAATTGTCATCGCCGGCAAAAAACTGATCGGTAGTGCCCAGGCACGCCGTAAGGACGGTGTGCTCCAGCACGGGACCCTTCCTATGTGGGGGGATCTTACCAGGATTACAAATGTGCTCGCATATTCCGATGATCAAACCCGTAACGAGGCTGCCGTTCGCTTGGTTTCCCATGCCACGACGGTTGAATCCGTACTCGGAGATAAAATTACCTGGGATACGGCAGCACATGCCTTTATCGAAGGGTTTCAAACAGAATTGGACCTAGAATTGGTTCCGGGAGAATTATCCGAACAAGAAATTGTCCGTGCTGAACAGCTCATGAGGGAGAAATATAGCCACCCATCCTGGCTTGAGCGTATATAAAGTTGTTACATGAATATTGCTGAACCCGTTCTATTCCCCTGGATGGATAAAAATGACCTGTGAATAACCTAATTGATTTAGCAAGCTCTGCA
>JBGPBQ010000319.1:0-4188 GCA_041481345.1 Anaerolineae bacterium | reverse complement strand
TGGCTCGAGCGGTATTTGAGTTGGTAGATCCAACCATCACCTTCAGAAGCTCGATGACGGATGGAGGAGTAGCTGAAAAGGGTCAGATCCTGGTGGAAATACAGGGGAATGGCAGGAGTATGCTGGCAGGCGAGCGCACGGCGCTCAACTTCCTGGGCAGGATGTCAGGTATCGCCACTCTGACGCGCCGGTTTGTAGAGGCCATCAAGGGGACACGGGCGGTGATCCTCGATACGCGCAAGACTGCCCCGGGCTGGCGACTGTTAGATAAATATGCTGTCCGCTGCGGAGGTGGGCAAAACCACCGTACGGGTTTATTTGACATGTTGCTGATCAAGGACAACCACATCAGCGCGGCAGGGGGGATCACACCTGCCGTATTACGGGCGCGTGAGATGTATGAGAAACGTTTCCTGATCGAGGTAGAGGTGAAGAACCTGATCGAGTTAGATGAGGCCATTAAGCTCCCGGTCGACCGGATCATGCTGGATAATATGGATCTGGAAACCATGCGGAACGCCGTGCAGATGGTTAAAGGTCGCATACCGCTCGAGGCCTCGGGGAACGTCAGCCTGGCGAATGTCAGGCAGATCGCTGAGACGGGCGTGGATTTCATCTCCTCAGGTGCTCTCACCCATTCCGCCCCGGCTCTTGACATCAGCATGAAATTAGGATAAATTAAGTCCAGAATCTACATTTTTGGACGTAGATTTGGAATTGGAGCGCGAAGAATGTCTGTAGAAAGCATGTATGAAGATATGAAAAGCAAGCTTGAGAGGGTGGTGCCCGATTTCGAGCTGCGATACAAAGCTGAGCTGGCTGAAGAGATCAACCAATTAAAAAAAGAAAAGAACGCCGTCATCCTGGGACACAACTATATGGAACCGGCGCTGTATTATTCCATCCCTGATTTCAGGGGAGATTCACTCGACCTGAGCCGCAAGGCTGCTCAGACGGATAAGGATATTATCGTTTTCTGCGGGGTGCGCTTCATGGCAGAGACGGCCAAGTTGCTCAACCCCACCAAGACGGTGCTATTACCGTCACAAAAGGCAGGCTGCAGTCTGGCAGCCAGCATCACTGCAGAAGATGTGCGCCAACTAAGAGCAAAGTACCCGGGCGTACCAGCGGTGGCTTATGTGAATACATACGCTGACGTGAAAGCCGAAGTGGATATCTGTTGCACTTCCAGCAATGCCGCTGCTGTAGTTGAGTCGCTTCATTCTGATACGGTCATTTTCCTACCGGACGAGTATCTGGCACGCAATGTAGCCAAGGATACAGGCAGGCATATCATATTCCCAACTTTGCAGGAAGGTAAGAGCTCAACCATTCTGGATTACCAACAAGTGGGCAACCCGGATGTGATGATAGGCTGGCACGGGCGCTGTGAGGTGCACGAGAAGTTCACGGTGAAGGATATTGAAGCGGTGCGCCAGCAGTTCCCGGAGGTGGTAATCCTATCCCACCCGGAGTGCAGTCCAGAGGTAGTTGCAGCCTCCGATTATTCAGGCAGCACCAATGCCATGATCCGCTATGTGCGAGAGACTAATGCTCCTCAGTACCTGGTACTCACCGAATGCGCCATGGGGGATAATATTGCCGCGGCGAACCCTGAGAAAGACATGCTGCGGCTGTGCTCGGTGCGCTGTCCACATATGAACCAGATCACATTGGAGGACACGCTCAAGAGCTTGCAGCTTAATCAGTATGTGATCGACATCCCTGAAGATATCCGCGTGAGAGCTGCACGGGCAGTGGAACGAATGATTGCGATCGGATAAGGGGGGAGGTTGAGGAGATGCAAACCGACATATTGATCATCGGCTGTGGTATCGCGGGTGCGACGACAGCCATCCGGTTAGCGAGCGATACCCAGCGCCATATTACAATCATCACGCGCGCTGAAGAGGCGATGGATAGCAATTCAAGCCACGCCCAGGGAGGGATCGTGGGGCGGGGCACCGACGACAGCGTAGAGCTGCTGGAGGAAGATATCCTGACGGCTGGAGCGGGTCTATCATATCCGCCGGCGGTCAGGCTGCTGGCAGAACGTGGACCGGAGTTGTTGCAGGAGGTACTGATTGGGCAGGCGGGGCTGGAGTTCGACCGTGACGATCAGGGTAAGCTGGTGATGGGTTTGGAAGCTGCCCACACTCGCCGCCGCATATTGCACGTAGGGGATGGAACGGGCGAAGCCATCATGGAAGGATTGCTGCGCAAGCTCGACAGCCTACCCAACATCCAGCTGCTCAACAAGCATACCGTAGTGGACTTGATCACATTTCCCCACCATGCCTCCGACCCACAAGCGGTCTACCAACCGCTAACCTGCCATGGGGCATTCGTGTTCGACCAGGAAACCCGACAGGTGGTGCCGATCCTGGCACGCAAGACCATCCTGGCGACGGGAGGCATTGGACAGATCTACCTGAACACAACCAACCCCATTGGGGCGCGCGGCGATGGCGTGGCAATGGCCTACCGGGCTGGGGCTAACATCATCAATGCGGAATATGTGCAGTTCCATCCGACTGCCTTGAGCTCGTCAGATACGACTAAATTCCTGATCAGTGAGGCTGTGCGCGGGGAGGGGGGCATCCTGCTGACCCCTCAGGGCAAGCCGTTCATGGAACGCTACGCCCCTGAGTGGAAGGACCTGGCACCCCGTGATATTGTGGCGCGGGGGATCTATTCTGAGATGGTGGATAAAGGCTACCCGTTCGTGCTCTTGGATATCGCCAGCCATAAACCGGCCAAGTATATCCGCGAACGATTCCCCCATATTTATGCGTACTGTTTGGAACAGAATATCGATATCACTCATCAGCCTATCCCAGTGGTGCCAGCGGCACATTACTTCTGCGGTGGTGTGCAGGTGGATTTACTGGGACGAACGAGCATCCCGAACTTGTACGCCGTGGGTGAGGTGAGCTGTACGGGCGTGCATGGTGCCAACCGACTGGCAAGCACTTCACTACTCGAAGGGTTGGTATGGGGCGTGCAGGCAGCAGAGGACATCCAAGCAAAGTCGCCGGCAACACTATTGAGCGATGACGACGTCCCCGAATGGAACGACAGCGATCTGATCTATGAGCCTGACCCAAACCTGATCCAGGGGGACATGCACAGCGTGCGCAACCTGATGTGGCATTACGTTGGGTTGGTGCGTAGTGAATATCGACTGAACCGCGCCATTCGCGACCTGCGCCAGCTGTGGCTGGACATCGAGGAGTTTTACCGCAAGACCCGCCTGAGCGATGGGCTAATCGGTCTGCGCAACAGCGTGCAGACGGCATTGATCGTGGCATATGCTGCCCACCGCAACCGCACGAGCCGCGGCTGCCATTACCGCGAGGACAGCCACCCACAGGCGAATACCGCTACACCGCCTGAAAGTGCCAATGTGAAGCTCAGCGGGGGGTTACAATGACAAATTTGTGGGGTCGGTTGGTCCGGAGGCAGAGGAACGACAGCGATATTAACCTAATCGGGTGACATTCCACACCTCCCCCTGAAGACCCTCCCCCACTCTGGGAAGGATTTCGGTTCTGACGCACCTCCCCCTGAGGACTCGCCCCTATGCCAAAGAGATCGAAATTCCTGAAAGATTAATAAACCTAACAAAATTGCAAGGATAAACACCCAAAATAGTGACATTCATCACTGTCACATGCTCACAGACCTGACTAGAATAAAAACAGTATTGGTATTTTGTTTGCCGCACCCCCCCGTAATGCAATCCATTTTGTGCTCAACCGCTCCAGTTATATGATTGTGCATTCAATCCAATACCGAACACACAGATGGGTGCGGCTCGATCGAAAAGGTGAGAAAGGAGACAGAATCAAATAAACCTGATCATAGATCATTTATTGGTATATAAAAAATAAGAATAGGCAACGGGTTCGACAGCAAGATAATCTCAGGGTTTGAGTATCAATCAACCCTGATACCCAATTTCTCACCTTGGTGAGGAAATCAAAACCACCTTTCAAGTTGGGGGGAAAGGGGTATCGTGAATGGGTGGTTATTCCCGAAAGAATGATTCCATTACCGCTTACCATCAAGCCTTCACTACCGCCGGAATTCCTTGGAATCATTCCAGCACCATACTAAAGGAGAATTAACCACATGAAACCTTCGGAAACCCGCCGAAAAGCGCTATCAATTCTACTCAGCACGATC
>JBGPBQ010000318.1:0-4248 GCA_041481345.1 Anaerolineae bacterium | reverse complement strand
TTCCTGGCTTCGTTTGCCGGCAGCATGATTGCCAACCTCCGCACCTGGTTGCCCGACCAGTTCATTCCGATTGGGAGCTTCCTTAGTATTACATTGGCTATCTTGCTCGATATTGTCTTGTTTATGGTACTCTATATCATGCTGCCCCATGGAAAATCTACCTGGCGCGAGATTTTACCCGGCGCGATTAGTGCCGGTCTTCTATGGGAGCTTGCCAAGAAAGTCTTTTTGTTCTTTGTTTCCACCTACATCTCCATCTCGAACCTGGTCTATGGTTCAGTGGCAGCCATTATCGCCTTCCTGCTCTGGGCTTATGTAAGCGGCCTCCTCTTTCTCTTTGGCGCTTTTTTGAGCATCTCTTATTACCAGCTAAAACAACAGCACCTAGAAGTAGCAGCTCAAACATAGTGGATTAAAAGTTTTGACGCCAATAAATAAAACCGTGGACGGATATTAATTATTATTTTGACTGAAATGTAAAATGGAAAAATGAATTATTAAAGAGAAACGGTTCAGATCCGATAATGCCAAGCAAATCGGCGACGCTTTAGGCATAGACTGGAGTAAGTATGAGGTCGAACAATTCCGGATGGGACTCGAAGTAGAGCTTGAGCATGGATTTAGAGATCCAAATACGAATGTAACCAATGATGACCCGCTTTTCACCGGCAAGATTGCTTCAGAACATCTCAATGAATTTCCGGATTATTACACGCGTCTGGCGAAAATGGAAGAAGAGACCGATAAATTTTGGGCCAAAGAATAGAGTTGTATGAAAGAAATCCAAGCCAAGAAACCTCGCACCATGAATAAACACCGTATGCGGGTCAAGCTCATCCATAATCCCGGTAATGGTATAATACGATTTACTCAACTGTGGCGGGTTATGCCGATTTTGTGACTATACGCCATTATCCTTAACCTAAATATATATAACAAGACAAAGATTCTGCTACTTGTTTGGATGTTTGTAGGAGGAGACCGAATAAAATGCATAAACTAAAGTATCTACCTATTTTAATCATCCTGGTGTTGATGTCAGTATCATTGGCAGGCCCATCAACTAACGTGTCTGCAAGCCGGCTCGCGGGCATTTCGCCTAGCCTGGGTGCAGCGGCAAGTTATTCGGTTCTGGCTGGTACGACAGTCACCAATACCGGCCCCACTACCATGCCCGGCGATCTAGGTGTCAGTCCGGGCACCGCAGTCGTGGGCTTTCCCCCAGGTATCGTCGGTCCTCCCGGCACGATCCATGCTGGTGATGCGAACGCAGCTGCGGCTCAGGCTGATTCTACGGCTGCATTCACCTTTCTCGACCAGTCTTGCGATACGACCTACCCAGGTGTGCAGGACCTAACCCTGGTCTCACCTCTTGGGCCAGGTACCTACTGCGCCACCGCCTTCACACTGACTGGAAATCTTACACTCAGTGGGTCAGGCGTCTGGATTTTCAAATCTGCATCAACACTGATTACATCGCCCGGTTCATCGGTTACAGGGGGCGATCCATGTAACGTGTGGTGGAGGGTCGGTAGCTCCGCGACTCTCGATACAACCACTTCGTTCATCGGAAACATTCTTGCGCTCACGTCCATCACACTGAATACCAATGCAAGCCTGGACGGTCGAGCCCTGGCGCAAACTGGTGCAGTGACGTTGGATTCCAATGTCATCACTGGTCCAAACTGCGGTGCGCAAGCAACCGAAACACCCACATCCTCACCACCAACCGCGACATCGACGCCCCCAAGCGGAACGCCAGTCCCGACAGCCACATCAGGGACCCCAGCAGCCACGACAGTGCCACCAACAGCTACAACAGCGCCACCCGCAGCCACAGCCACGAATTTGCCGGTTGTCACTGCTCTGCCTGGCACTGGTGGTGCACCCATTCGAAACGATGTTTTTCCTTGGGGTTTGGTGATCGCCGGTGGCTTGAGCGCCATAGCTTTAGCCTTAGGCATTCAAGCATACCGCAAGACATCTCGGCCGAGGCAATAAGTAATTATTGTAAGAACAAACAGCATGTTCACCCACCGCCGCTCGCTCGGTTGCCTTGTGACCGTTCTGGTCATTGCGGCAGTGCTGGGAGGATGCGGAATTAAGGAGACGGGAGAGGCGCCGGTTCAGCCTTCCCCGTCTCTTCTATCATTGCCATTGGTTCAGCGGATAGATCACCCGACAGCTCAACCATTAGCTCAACCGACAGCTCAACCAACAGCTCAGCCGACGCCCACGGAATTAGTCCTTGGTCCGCTCTTTGATGCAGGTCTCGATATAAAAGCTGGACCTGTCGAAGTACCGCTCGAGCTTAAGATTCCTTCGCTCAAGGTCAATGCCCCCGTGCTCGGAGTCGGTCTCACCTCCGGAAATGAGATGGATGCGCCAAAAGGTCCGATTGGCGATGCTGTCTGGCATATGGCATTCTGGTATCGCGGTAGTGGTCTTCCGGGCGAGTCAGGCACAGCAACGATCGCCGGGCATGTCAATGATCCACTTGGTCGTCCTGAGATATTCGCTAACCTTCAGGATCTCCAACCGGGTGACCCGATCATCATCCACTATACCAAGTCAAACATCGACATTGCCTTCACTGTTGACCAGGTTGAGGTCTACTCCCTCAAGGAGTCTTCTGACCCGGCAGTGCTTGTACAGATTTACGGTACCGGACCGGTTAACGGCAGAGGACCACAGCCGGCCCTCGACGGTCTCTCCCACCTGACGCTGATTACCTGCGCAGGGAACATCGTCAACGGACAGTTCGATCACCACGTGGTCGTTTACGCGACGTACAATAAGTGAAACAACCGTAATTATATAAATATTCCCCGCTTTGCATTAACAAACAGACAAATCGCCCAATTGTCTGGCTGATGTTCCTCTCTACCAGTTTGATTCGGTTCCTTACTTGGATGCCTTTTTTAAATACAGATAATAATTAGACATGGTCTGGAGACTCGGCGAATCCTGTCGAGTATGCTGCTGATTTTCAGCGTTCTGGCGTCTTGTGACGCTTTTGAGACTGTACACTACTATACTGAGATTAAATAGCTGATTTCATTCTCCTCGGCGGAAGAATTACCTATATTACGTAAGTATGGATAACACATGTTTTGATGGAAATATGCCAGGAGAGAAGTAGATGTGAAATTTTATCATTTGGCTTATCGCCGGTGCTAACACCGGCGAGATGACCACTTTAATTATGCAGGACCATCTATCGATCTGCGTGTGACCCGAACGGATAGAGACACGATTAAGATGCATGGGTGACTATCAGATCGAGAGGCATAAAAGGAGTGGCCAATAGCTTCCGTGGGATGTAGATATCTTGAAAGGAGCGTGCATAATGGGGCTGGATCAGAACATTTCGACAATAATAAAACAAAGTGCCGGGTTAAAAGAGCCTAATATGAAAATCGGACCTCAACCGAGCACAGCAGTACAAGCCGTCCCAAAACCAAAGAAGGTAAAACTCGCCATTGACAGGGAAGCGATAAAAAAGATCAAGCTGGTTGCAGTAGCCTATTCAAACATTGAGCGGGAGTGGTTCCCGACGGAGGAAGCCTATAGCGCTGAGTTGGAAGTGGAGAAGCGGGCATTGGAGGTTATTGCCGAGCTCAATAAGCTTGGCATTCCTGCAAAAGGTTACCCGGGAGATCCGTACTTCATGACAAACCTGCTGGTGGATCAACCTGACATGGTTCTAAACCTAGTCGATACTCTCAGGGGGAGAGATGCGCTTCAAACCTCCGTTCCGGCTGCATTAGAGCTTGCCAATACCCCCTATACAGGCGCCGGGCTTACAGGACTGGTCATCGGGAATGACCGCAACCTTGTCAAACAGATGATGATTGCCAACAAAATCCCCACACCTCCTTTCCAGTTTATCCATCGAAGGGGTACATCGGTCGAAGAGCAGATTGGGCTTCCACTGATCGTCAAGCTGAACGAATCCGGCGGCAGCGTCGGGATCGACAATCATGCTGTAAAAGAAACCCGTGAGGATGCCCAGCGACAAGTGGATGAGCTGATCGGCACTTACAAAGTCCCAGTTATGGTGGAGAAGTTTATCGACGGGCTTGAAATCACGGTTGTCGTCCTTGAAGACTACGAGAGGAAACATGTCTATTTGGGGCAAAAGGTGTTCGGTTTCAATCCAGATGGAAAGCATTCTTTTACCAGCCTGGAAAGTTATGGTGAGAAAGACTCCTATCATTATCAGTTGGTCGACAACCAAAAATTGGC
>JBGPBQ010000317.1:0-4258 GCA_041481345.1 Anaerolineae bacterium | reverse complement strand
AGGTTCACCTTTCTTCTCAATATGGAATAATACTGATGTGATAATATGACAACTATATTTGAATTAGAACCGCCATCTTGCCAACTTTTACGTAAGCAATTTGACCTATGAAAGGAATGAATTCCTTCTTATGGTGCAGCTGCCTGCAAAGCATCTTCAATATATTTCTGGATGCCCTCGAAGGTCTGTGCTCCCACCACAATTTTGCCGTTGATCACGAATGCCGGTGTACCCTGAATTCCCAGTGATTTTCCCAGCCTGGTTTGCTCCTGGATGATCGGGATGCTTGTATTGGAATCCATACACTCATCATATTGGCTTGAATCTAACCCAAGCTCACCGGCGTAGCGCCTGAGATTTTTTTCACTAAAACCACCCTTATTCTTCCCGGTCTGGTATTTAAAAAGCAGATCATGATAAGCCCAAAATTGACCCTGGTCTGCAGCACACTCACTGGCTTCCGCTGCAAATACAGAGTCAGGTCCTAAAATTGTGAAGTGTAAATACCCAAAACGGACCTTACCTGCTTGGATGTATTGCTCCTCTACCTGACGTCCCACGTCAGTGGCATACTGCCGGCAGAATGGTCATTGGAAATCACTGAACTCGAGGATGGTCACCGGCGCGTCGGGAGATCCTTTGATATGACGCGTTTGCTCGATCAGATCTGACATTGTGTATGCCGTCTGCCTGTTTTCACCAGTTGCAGAAGGTGAGGAGTCACTCGAACTGTGTTGGTCCGATTGTGAAAGACTAACCTTGACGACCAACCCCAGCATTCCGGCAGCAACCAGGATCAGGATTACACCAGGAAGGATACGCCAGAGCTGTTTTTGGGGTATTTTTCTTCGTTTTTGTTTTCGGACTGCCATTATAGCTTTCTAGATAAGTAGTTAATTCCTATCAATAATTATTCTTTATTCGGACGCGCAACGATTAATTTGACCATCTTCATCGGACCAAGGTGCTCGATACTCTCAATGTCTAATCCGGCATGTCTCACTGCTTCAACAGTATCGCGGTTAATATTTGCTCCAGCTAATCGTACGACAAGAGGGTTAAGAAAATCCATCACGCGACCAATGATCGGGTGATCTATACGTACATGTTCGAGCAAGAGGATTCGACCGCCTGGTTTCACTACGCGGTTCAATTCACGTAAACCCAGAATTGGATCAGGTACCGAGCAAAAAACACACGTTGCTACGGCTGAATCAAAGCTGTCATCATAAAACTTTAGCCTTTGCACATCTCCCAGGAGCAGATCCACATCCTGGATTAGATTCGTGGCGCGCATCCGGGCGCGATCCAACATACCGGGAGTCAAGTCAATGGCGGTAATCTGCATCCCTGATGGGTAATATGGCATGTTTTTACCGGTACCTACACCCACCTCCAAGATTATTGGTCCACGAACTTGTGACCATATCTTTCTCCGCCATAAAGAAAAATGTCGTTCAGACATTATCTCCATTCGGTCATAAAATGGTGATAATCTTTGGTAGCGAGAGCGGGTCAGATTGGTCTGTAACTCGTTTGTATTTAAAACAGTCATATTTCTTTTACCTCAACTTTCGTACCTCCAGGCCAGGAGACGGTTGCATCCCCGGGATTGTAAGAAACGACAGGTTGTGTCCACCGAAAAATCCATTTTGCATCCTCCGGGCGGGCATTGACACATCCACGCGACATTGGCTCACCGAAGTTGTTGTGCCAGAAAGTGGAATGGATTGCCACACCACTACCAACAAAGAGTGAGGTAAAACCAATTCCAGGTAAATCCCATCCTCCGCCAGTGGTGCCACCGCTCATGTGAAGAGAGACTAGCTTTCGCCATATTGGAAAATTACCAATGGGTGTGGCCCATGCATCCACCCGCTCGCCATAAAGGTTATACAACGCACCTGAAGATATCCGGGTGAAAAAAACCTCTGTCTTAGCTTCAAAACAAGAAAGCGTCTGGCTGGTGATATCTACAACAACCCGCTTGTCTTCAATATCGGGTGAGATGGGTGAGATTTCATTGATGGTTAATGGTCGAAAGGCTTCAGCTGCTCCCCATAAGATGTCACCATAACTTCCATAACGTTCGTTAACCCTGTACCAGACCTGCCCCTGTTCATCGGTTTTAAGCTGATCCACCCACATGACCTGGCTGTAATACAGGCGGGGAGGTAGCCCTAACTTGGACCGGGCTTGCAGACCTGGAGAGCGCGGCGGAGGGTTATCCATCATCAGGTCCACATAAGGCAGACTAACTTCGACCCACATCCCCGCTTCACTATTCGCAGTAGGGAGTGTCTTGACCGGTGTATTGGAAATATTCTGCACGGGTTGGAGATATGGTGACCAGATATAACCATCCGGGGTTTCGACCCAACGCTGGTTAGTACGAAAGGTATTCTTCCCAACCAGCTCGCGTAACCAGGGAACGATGGCATCCTCAAACAATGTTCCAACAGTCTGGCTGTCAATATCGGGTAATACTTTTACATCGACCTTGCCCACGTTTGCACGTCCTAACAGGTCACCTACTGGAAAGGCCGGAAGCAATTGAATATTGGTTAGTGGTCGAAAAGCCAGGCTGCCCAGACCAAGGGCAGTTAATTTCAGGAAACTTCGCCGGTTGAGTGCTGGCGAACTATTCAGCCTCATGATGGGCATGCGTAGTATCCTTGATCGCCAATTCAGGGCGATCAGTCGAGTGGGCAGCAGCATGCTCTTTGCCCATAAATATCATCATAAGTACCATTGAAAGAGGGCAGATTAAGACCATTGCGCCCAATAAAACGGTGCTGACTGGGATATGGAAAAGGAAGACCAGCGCCAATCCGGCGACGGGCAACAGACAGCATGCCAGCATGATGAAGATATGTTTTTTACTCATGGGTTAACTCCGTTTGAATGGTGGGAATAGGATTGAGAGATTACCATCCTCGACTTTTGTTTGGAACTCGTCCAAAGGACGGGGTGGTGGACCGGAAATAACATAGCCATAGATATCAAAGTGTCCATTATGGCATGGGCTGACGTAGTTTTGGATATCGGAATGCCAGGAAACCCGGCAAGCCAGGTGAGTACATATGTTTGATAACACTAAAACTTCGGTCTCATCCTTGCGGATCACAAAAACACCATAGTTTAAAATAGTATTTTCCCAGCCATTCACCTGGGAGCGATTGAAACTAAAGAGCTTTGGTATTCCTACTTCATAATTATCCAGCGGACCCACCGGTACCCAGGCTTCAGTTTCCTTTACATTAAGTCCAGGCGCGATGAGATAGTCGAGAGCGGGGATGACGAAACCCAAACCAATCAACGCGCCCGTGATCACGGTTACACCTTTCACGAACTCTCCTCGTGATAATTGGCTTGATGATCGTTTGCTCATCCCGTCCTCCAATCTTTCACTTTTCACTCACCAAATCATCAGGGCAGTTAGTAAACAGCGAACAATCCAATTCTCTACTATGTGCCTCATTCAGAATCCTTTGGCAGGTTATGCCTTTTCTCCCAGGTATATTTCGCCATTCACAATATCGACTGGAATGGATAGCAATGGTCTGGGTGGTGGTCCTGAAATCACGTGACCATCCAATGGATCATAGAAGCCGGCATGACACGGGCAAGCAAACTGACCGATCTCCTTGTTCCACTTGACGATACAGGCGAAGTGCGTACACACCGCTGAGTATCCCCGAAAACCTTGGGAGGTATTAACAACAATAGCTGGATAGCGCCCATATAGGACTGTCATACTTTCGTATTCGGGTAATTCATTCACATTGCTCACCAGTAATGGGTTAGCGGGAGTTTCCTCCAGGTGTTTGGGGAAAAAAAACGCCAAAACCGGTGTAGAAATGGCAGCCAAACCTATCGCTGCCAACCCGTTGCTGACGATTTTTATAAATCGATGACGGGTAATTTCATTCATAGAAGCCCTCCCCTCAATGTCATTGAAAATTCAATTGTTATCTCAATCCAAAATCGAGTACCTACCTGGGTAAATCCCAGGTAAATGTTCTCTCAGGAACATCAACGTTATTAATCGTCAAAGTGAGCTTTGTAGCACCGTCTAATACGGGTTTTCCGTCCACGTTGGCTGGGAAGGTAAGTATTCCTGAAACGTGGTGACCACCAAGTGAGCCATCCCACGACGAACCTTTCACTGAGCTGCCATTATCCGTTGTCAACGTGGCCAAGGTTGCCAGATCCATACTTAAATCTACCGAATGGGTATTCATACTTACTTCGAAGT
>JBGPBQ010000316.1:0-4316 GCA_041481345.1 Anaerolineae bacterium | reverse complement strand
CTCATCCCTGACCTGGCGATGGCACGCGACCGTTCCACGGGTTGGCGCAAGGTCTTCTACCGCATCCTGGCATTGGGTTTCCGGGGTACAGAAGGAGAATGGACCCACCTAAAAACCGGCATGAATATATTTGCCTGGGCGATCATCCCGGTGATGTTCTCGGTGCACACCATTGTTGCCTGGGACTTTGCAGCCGCTACGCGACCGGGTTGGTCTTCGACCATTTTCGGACCCTACTTCGTGGTGGGTGCCCTGCAATCGGGGATCGCCGCGGTTGGAATCGTGGTGGTGCTCGTTCGTGCTTCGATGAAGAATTTTAAATATTTTATTCGACCTGAGCACCTGGACGCCATCGGGAAATTGATGCTTGTTGTTTCCATGATTTGGGCATATTTCTTCTTCAATGATTACATGGTGGAGTGGTATGGGGGCGATAAGTTTTCGGAGATGCTGCTGCACTTCCACGAGAAAGGACCCATGGGCTGGATGTGGTTTGGCATGCTGATCTGCAACGTTGCCATCCCCCTGCTAACCCTGTGGAACAAAAAGATCCGGCGCAACCCAGCCATGCTGGTCACCATCGGTGTGCTGATCAATGTCGGTATGTGGTTCGAACGCTATATCATTATCCCAGTCTCTTTGACGATTAACCGCATGCCCTTCACCTGGAGGCTATATTTCCCTCGAATTGAAATCCTACTGAGCCTGGGCACCCTGGCATTATTTATCTTGATTTATATGATCGCCTCACGGCTGATCCCACTGGTGCCGGTGTGGGAGGTGCAGGAGGGGCAGGTGGCACATGGACTGCGCAAGGTCGGTAAAGCCACGGTAAAGACGGTGAGCGAGATTGAGTAGAGAGGAACCTGGTATGAGTGAGACAAAAACATTCCTGGCTTTGTTTGCCGAAATCGACCCGGCAGTGGAAGCTCTCGACCGCTTGAGAGAGCATGGAGTCAGCGACGACCAGATGAACGTCATCTCAGGCATCCCGCTAACCGATCAAATTTTGGGGCGGCCTCGGGTATGGAGCAACGTCCCACGTCTGGCACTGGGGGGTGCAGTTGCCGGGATGTTATTCGGGATATTCCTGGCGGTGGGGATCACCTACCTATATCCACTCAAAATCGGCAGGCAGGGGCTGGTGAACGGTGCACCAACGGTGGTGCTATTGTTCGAGATGACTATGCTGGGATTGTTGGCCAGCACATTTGTGGGGGTATTCCTGGATAGCGCATTCCCATCATACCGCCCGAAAGAGTACATACCCGAGATCAGCGACGGTAAAATTGCCATCCTATACAGCGTACCAGAAGATAAGGAAGCGGAGGTGGAAGATGTGCTCGGTTCACTTGGTGCCGAGTCCATCACACCCGCAGAGAGGCGACCGTTATGATCAAGCGGGTGGTCTTTTTGATCATCGTGGCTGTTTCGCTGGTCGGTCTGGTGATGCTGTTCAGCTATGACATTATCAAGATCCGATGGGTCTCTTTCATGGCGATCCAGCCATCGTTCAAGCCCATGGAGCAACCGCTACCTGTCGCTGAAGATTCGATCCCAATCGAGGGAGCGGCTTACACTCTCGCTTCAGGAGTGCCAGTCAACCTAGTACCCGCAGACGACCTATCCATTCAGCGAGGGACGGAGCTGTATCAGATTGACTGCGTCCCATGCCACGGAGCGAAAGGTAAGGGGGATGGGGTGATCGGCACCTTCTTCAAGTTCAAACCAGCTGACTTGACATCGTACGACGTGCAGCAAAACGGTGACGGGGCGCTGTTCCTGGTGATTTCAAACGGTGTAGCAGGCCGCATGCCGCCGCTCAATGAAAACTTCAGCGTGCGCGAGCGTTGGGATTTGGTCAATTTCATCCGCACCCTGGCTAAACCGAGCTCCACGCCGTGAGCACCCAGGAGATTGGATCATGAAACGGGATTTTAAGTCGTGCATGCTGTATGCCCTTTTCGGTCTGCCCATCTTCTTGCTGTTATTTATTGCCACCATCTATTTCGTCAGCTGCGGATTCTCTGCTCAGTGTTCGCAGGCAAGTCTGCCAGCGATTATCCATACCCCCATCCCGTCCCTTGCGCCGGTGATTATCCCAAGCCCAGCTGCAGCCGTGCAACCCGAAGCCAGGCCAGTATGTTCGGTGACAGGACGCGACTTGCTCAATACCTGGGTGAGCGCAGGCTACCAGGAGACGCAGCTATTTACTTTCAAGGATATCAATGGAAATACCTGCCAGGCGAGTTTTGCAAACGTGATACCCCTTTTTAATCGGGCTAATCTCTGGTATGTGGGCGCGTTGGCCTGTGATGCCTGCCACAATGCCGATGTTACTGTTGCGGCAGCCGGTCTGGATATGAGCAGCTACGCAGGTATTCTGGCAGGTGCGCAGCGCACTTCGTCAGCCAACCAGGGGGTGGATATCCTGGGTGGAGGCAATTGGGAGAAATCGCGGTTAAATCAACAGCTTTTTGTGTACCAATTAATGCCCTTTGGTGCACCATCGGTAGCACTATCTCCCGATGGACCCAGCATACAAGCAGGATTTTTAGTAACGATCCCAACTGAAGCGCCTACCGACATACCTTTGCATGAGGAAGTTGCCCGTCCGCATACTCCCGGTGGACCTGGTGATGCTATCAACCTGACAGGAGACGCGATCGCAGGCCAAAAAGTGTTCAGCGATCATTGCCTGGTGTGCCATGGAGAAGCTGGGACCGATAATGTGGTGAACCCCGGCAGTGATGATGGCACGGTCCCTCCATTAAATCCGATCGACTCAACGCTGGTCAACCCTGATTACAAGACTTTTGCTTATAATTTGGATCTCTTTCTCCAAAATGGTTCCGTCGCTGAAGGACCGAACGCAGCCCTGCAGATGCCGGCTTGGGGACTTGACGGGGGTCTCACACAGCAGCAGATTGCAGACGTGGTTGCATATCTGATCAGTCTGAATAAGTAGCCAGGTCCGACATTACCCTCTAGATACCGAGATCACAAATATTATTGGGACAGGTATTCGCTTTTTAGAGAGTTTACCGCGTCCCAATAATATAATTTGGCGGATTAACCCCCTTAAAGTAATTATTGGTAATTGACTTACCTGAAGATCACCGGCACGTAAATGGTGTGCTGGTTGATTGTGATGGTGACCGCTGCAGGAGCTGAATCCAGCTGACCATCATTTACCACAAATGAAAAAATATCCACGCCTTTATACCCAGCCTCGGGAGTGTATACCATGTCTGGCCCTGTCCCACTCACGGTCCCATGACTTGGTGGGATATTAATGCTGTAAGTGAGGGTATCCCCATCCACATCTGAGCCACTCAGCACGATTGTCACTGGGATGGACTGTAGCGTGGTGACAATTTGTGAGTCAGCAATGGGTGCATCGTTCACCGGAATCACGCTGATATCCACAACTACCGGCTGTGAGTTATCGATACCATCGTTGACGATAAAGCTAAAACTATCGCTGCCGTTGAAGTTCAGCGTGGGTGTATAGGTCAAATTGGGTACAACCCCTGTGAGAACGCCGTGAGCAGGGTTTGAGACGATGGAAAAGGTGATCGGATTGCCCTCTGGGTCAGAGCCTGTCAGGAGGATGCCCAGGGAGGTCTCTTCAGGTGTGGTTACAGACTGTGGGTCTGCAACCGGCGGCTGGTTGGGTGGTCCGACAACCGTGTAGGTGTAGGACTGCGTGTCGCTGTTCCCGGCGTAGTCGCCGACTGTAACCAGAAGCGAGTGCTGCCCACCCGTGGCAGGGAACACGAACTGCGAATCGGGGATGAAGCCCAGGTCAATGAAATAGTTGCGGCAGTCATAGTTCCCACACGTCGGTGGGACTAGGTAAAAATCGTTCAGGTAGGCTGTATCGTCCGCGCCTCCCGGCAGCGTATCGAAACGCCAGGTGGTCTGTTCGGGCCCACCGTCTACAGAGAAGGTGATTTCCCAGGGTGGAAGGTAGTAGACGTCGTCCAGGATCAGGTCGCGTGCTTGAACATACAGACTGTAATCACCTTCTATAGTATTCCCCGGATGTATCTGACCGTTCTGCACGAGGCCTATAGCCTGTATATCCGGTGCAACTGTATCGGGCAGGGGGGTCTGGAACTCGAACCCGTTGACATACACCCCGCCAGCAGCCAGGATGTTTAGGTGAATGTGGTTGAACTGCTTGCCAAATGACCACACCGGCCATTCGATGATATTACCGATGTAGGTATCAGGCGGTATGAATCCACCATTCACCGGATCGACTTGCCACTCAACAAATTTATCCCAGATAAGCTGTGGGATCGTCGTTG
>JBGPBQ010000315.1:0-4318 GCA_041481345.1 Anaerolineae bacterium | reverse complement strand
CTCCGTTGCGGATTCAAACGTTACAGGTAGCAAAAAAATCGGAAGACTTAGTCAGAAAACCCGAAGAACAAAAACCCACATCATAAGCACTAGGGCGGAAATTATTAGTCTGGTGTTCAATCTATAGATAAAAATGCTAGAACCTACCTTATAACGGGTTTTTTGCATTTATTAATTTTCCTTATTGGGCGGAAATCCAGGCTCTTTGCATTTAATAAACCAGTTCGAAATAAGAAACAGATATTACCTCCTATCATAAAAGCATGAAGCGAATTGTAGATCATTCGTCATTCTTTATAATAGAATTTGTCTGTATCACCCTGGCGGTGATACTGTGGAGAATCTTTCCCGGACTTAGCTGGAAACCGCTTATTATTGCTATTGCATCAATTGTGCTGCGAATAACCGCTGGTAGATCACCATTGGTGCGGACACCGTTTGACCTACCGATAGTGGTTTTCCTCTTGACAATCGGAGTTGGTATATGGGCTGCCTACCAGCCAGCGGTTGCATGGGCTAAATTCTGGTTTCTTATTGCGGCAATTCTGTTTTATTATCTCCTTGCTCGTCAACCTGCTGATAATCTGTGGACAGCTGCAATTATTCTTAGCCTGCTGGGCTTCGGGATCAGTATTTACTTTTTTCTCAGCAACAATTGGGAAGTTCAGCCAGTTAAAGTTCAGCTTTTAAGCCAAATCGGAATTGCCTGGATGAGGATTCGACCCAATTTACCCCTGGAGAGTATTCATCCAAATGATATTGCCGGGATCGCTGTTATTGCCCTGCCTTTTTCGCTGGCACTTACGCTTCGATACGCGCAAAGGAAATCTTATTTATGGAGTTTCTTGTTTGGATTGATAGTAAGCTTGATTTTGGCTACTATCCTTATGAGTGTTTCACGTGGCGCCTGGGTGGCAGTGGGGGCTACAGCTGGATTGTGCATATTGTGGTGGGCGATAACCAGCTGGCTCAACCGGCGAAGGATGCTCTACCAACAGGCTTTATTTATTGCATCCCTGGGGCTTCTGGTCTGCCTGGCAGCAGGGTATATTTGGATTTCAGTGGATCATAGGCTGAGTCAGGTAGCATTAGGTACAGCTGATGTTATTGTTTCAGACTCACGATTTCATATATTTTGGAGCGCCATTGAGCTGATAAAAGATGTTCCCTTTACTGGCGGAGGTTTGGATGGTTTCCCAGGGTTATATTCAAGATACATTATGCTCAACCCAAATTACATTCTTGGCTACAGCCATAATATCTTTTTGGATGCTTCCCTCCAACAAGGAATCCTAGCCGGCTTGATGCTTTTTTGGATATATTTAGGCAATATATCACGACTGGCCTTGAAACCTTTACCGAGTGCTCATTCATATCTGCGTATAGCGGTCCTCTCTAGCCTTCTAATCATCATCTTCCATGGCTTAGTGGATAATATTGTTTTACGAACTATGTTTACCATGCTGCTCTTTTTTGTTCCAGGAATGGCAGTTGGTCTGGTAGCCTCGACAAATCCAGAGCCCGTAAGGAAATGGCGGCTTTTAGCGCCGACCCGCCGCCTGGCTATTCCTGTCATGATCGCTCTGGGTCTAATTATTATCGGGTCCATCACCTTTCGTCGACCGCTACTTTCTGCCTGGTACACCAATTTGGGAGCGGTAGAAATGGCAAAGGTCGAACTCGCCGACTTTCCCACTAGCATCTGGGATGATGGTAAGCATGCAGAGCTTCTATCGCCAGCAGAAGCGCAGTTTAATCGAGCACTCGCTTATGATCCAGTGAATCCTGGCGCCCATTACCGCCTGGGGTTGATTGCGATGTTGAAACGCGACTTCTCCACAGCAGTCAATCATTTGGAAATTGCCCACCGAGGTGACCCATATCACCGAGGGATGATCAAAGCATTGGGTCTCAGCTATGTGTGGAATGGGCAGATTGACGCTGCCCTGCCTTTGCTTTCACTTATCTCTGAATCTAACCAGGAGCTTACCAATTATCAATGGTGGTGGGGTGAGCTGGATCGTCCCGACCTGGCTGCTTACGCTGAGCATTACATAGAATTGGTTGGGTCTGGGCAATAATAATTTTATAGTGAAATTGTTGAATCATTAATTAAAAACCCGCTTTCTGCGGGTTTTTGCGTTTAATCCAACACTGTTCTCCATCTCCCGATGGTTCGTCTTTACCCCTATCTTCCAAATCATCGAGCTGGTGGGGAATTGAATCTGTAGAACTTCAATGATTCAGTCTTTCACAACAAGCGCAGAAGCTATCACCCATGCCATCTCAGCTAATGGCAGCAGCCAACTCTTCGTATAGTTGTCCATAGAGATTGCCAATAAGAGCACTAGCGGTAAAAATATGAGTGGGAGGAATAATGCGGCTAGCTCGATCAAATTGCTGTTGTCACTCGAAGGTAATTTACTTTGATATGAAGCCCGCATAAGCAATGCGAAACCCACCAGGTAAAGAATTATCGCTGAAATAAGCAATAACTGCATTATAGTTAACTTTATGCTGATACCACTGATCAACATCGACCATTGTAAGAGTGTAAATAGCAAGCCTAACAGCACCCCGCCCAATGTCAGTCGGTAGAAGATTTTTCCTCCAGCTTTAGCACTTTCGAATCCGATCAGGCGCAATTTCACTGCCAGTTGTGGCCCCAGTGCTATACTCAGCACCATTACCAGGAATGGCAGGTATTGCCTAAATACTTCGAGCAGGCTGGGTCCTGGCTCAGAGAACGGCAGGGTGCCGCCTATATATACACCCATATAAGCGAAAGGAAATCCACCCAGTATTGGCACGAGCAAAGTCAATCCGAGCGCGGCTGAGAAGCTTTTTGTCCGCAGCATCAAAACAGTAGCAGCGAATGCCAACATAAATATCCAAGCCCATGCCAATGATTTTGATAGCATGGGTACAAACTCTTGAAAGTAACCCCAAATTATCACCATTGGAGGAATAGCTGCCAGTAACCCGCGCAAGCGGTCTTTGCAGGCAATTTTATATAGCAGGTATGCCAGCAACAACGGTATTATTATAGTTAAGATACCATAGAGCCAATCAGTTCTACCTCTGATCGACGGACGCAGAGTGTTGAGCCCAATACTCAACATGGATAATGCGAAAAAGAAAAAGTAGACCATCCAACTGGTTGACCAGCGCTTCCAGCCTTTAAGAACATTGTACAGCACTACTCCCAAAAGCAATAATAAAAAAAAGATCAACGGGAGATAACCTAACGCGTACTGGCTGTTACCTATCACTGCACTTATCAGCCCAGAACCCACAATGAATATGCCAATCAGCAGGTGAGGCAAGCCTGCCATCAATGATATGCCCAATCCCTCACCAGGCATGTTAACCCCGACTGTGCCACCACCAGCCATACTTGAAACTGCTACTGGTCTGCCTTCGCCCTCTCGCATTGACCACAAATAAACACCAATCAGGCTAGCGGGCAGGCGCAGCAACTCACGCAGGATAAAACCCACTACCACGCCCTGCTCATGCGCCTCCACCAATCCGACATGGAACACCTGCTCCATTTCGGCTGCAAAGCGAGCCCGGAATAGACCAGGGTATAGCCATAAGACAAGCGAAAATATCTTCATTATAATAATCATAGCTGCTGCCCCTCCGTGGTCTTAATTTTCTTATTTGCGGCAAGCAATAAGTGTTTCATCCGACCTACTTCAGCGTCAAAGACCTCCAATCCAGTACGTGTCAGCCGGTACGCTTTTTTCCCTCGTGCACCATTCATCGATTCGACCTGCTCGATCAAACCCTGGTCAAGGAGCCGGTAGAGAGCCCCATATAACGTGCCTGTAGATAACCTGACCCGTTTGTCGCTCAACTCATCTACATCTTTTAAAATAGCGTAGCCGTGTTTCTCACCACCTCGCAATGAGAGCAGGATGTAGAGGGTCGGTTCTTGTAGAGGAACAAAACGGTCTATATTTGTCATATGTCACCTATCGACATGTCAAGGGATGATATATATATTATAGCCCCGCCATATAAAAATACAAGTACCAATAATATGCTGTCCAATCGTCTTCCCATGATGAAACCTTACCAGTGGTCGGGATAGCACCAAGCGAGATCCGGGATGAACGCGAATTGCCCAGAATCCGGATAGCAAAGTGCTATGGAAGGTAATCACGCTTCATTCGCACCCAATAATAAAGTAAACATTCCTCGAGGTTTACACGATTGAGATTATTTATCGAGGTAAAGCACCCTATTTAAAAATCCAATTTACCTAACTTAGAAAGGGGATATCAGCTACCTTATTCTGATTGCTAACCGT
>JBGPBQ010000314.1:0-4368 GCA_041481345.1 Anaerolineae bacterium | reverse complement strand
GTTGAGAGATTACAAAATAGCTGGAAATATATTACCATCGGAGGCATCTTGGTGGTTGTCTGGGCCAGTCTGCAAGGATTTTACATTCTCCACCACGCCGAGTATTACCCTTCCTGGATGAACCAGATCCAATCCTGGCTTTCTGTCCGCTCGCCTGCCTATTCCCCCAGATACGGTCGTGTCAATGGGTTGACTTACGAGGCTTCCTGGTTCGCTCACCAGATGGTAATGGTCTACTTGCCGATCTGTATTGCAGCCACGTATCATAAGACTTCAGCGTTTAAATTCCGCCTGTTCCACATTTCGGCTGAAAACGTCCTGCTGGTTTTCGGTGTGGGAGTCTTTTTCCTGAGCAGCCCTCGCATCGGGCTGCTTTCTCTTCTCCTGATGGTCCTTTACCTCTTCCTGAGATTGAACCTGTCAATCTACCGCAGAATAGTCAGTTCCCTCTCGGAAAAGCAAGTCATCCGCCCTGCCGGTTCTGCCAGGATCCACCTAACCTGGATCAAGCTGCTCACGAGTCTTACTATTCTTGCGGTTTATGCCCTGGTTCTGTTTGGTGTTTTCTACTTCGTCGTCCAGCGTGATTGGAGGCTCGCCACTCTGGTTAGTAATCCTCCGACCACGAAGGAGCTCGTTGGTTTGATCACCCTGGACCAGAATACGCTTCTCGAGTTGAGTCAACGTTTCATCTTCCTGGAGCGTATGGTTTATTGGCTGAATGGATGGAACGTTTTTAACCAATATCCATGGTTGGGGGTTGGTCTGGGGAACGCCGGTTTCTTCTTCCCCAAATTGGCGCCTGCCATGGGTTGGGCCACCTTTGAAATTCGTAACGTGCTCTTTTACTTAACCCAATTGCCCAATGTAAAAAGCTTTTGGTTCCGTTTATTGGCAGAGACCGGGATCATAGGTTTTTCGGTGTTTATCACCTGGATTTACGTCCTGTTTCAGTCCACGCGCTATTCCCTTCGCAGCAAAAATCCAACCGTTAAAACATTGGCTTTCGCTGGGCAGCTTTCTCTGCTGGCATTCATCGGTGAGGGTTTCAGTATTGATTCCTTTGCCATGCCGTACCTGTGGGTGATTGCCGGTATGATCGCTGCCACAGCCATGCTGTGCAGGCATGAATTGACCACACTGGTGGAATGATGAAAATCGCATTCGCAGGTGCTGGCTATATCATCAATATTCATGCTCTAGCTGCCAGGGTGCTGGATGGTGTGGAGCTCTTCGCTGTGGTAGATAAATTCTCTGCAAAAGCCGATGCCCTGGCGCAGAAGTTCGGTATTAAGCATCAGTTCGAAACGGTTGAGCAAATGCTTGCCTCGGGTAGTGTGGATGCTCTCGTGGTTGGCACCCCCAATTATTTGCATGCCCCCCAGACCATTGCAGCACTGAACGCTGGTGTGCATGTGATGGTCGAAAAACCCATGGCGATGAACGCCCGGGAAGCTTATCAAATGTTGGAGGCAAGTCAAAGGTCTGGTGCCATATTGATGGTCGCTCACTGTTTCCGCTTTGACCCCGAGGTGCTTTGGCTTCGCGAACAGGCAAAGCTCGGTCGTTTGGGTAAAATTATTCGTACCAAGGGGTACGGGGTACATACGCAGTGGGGTCCGTCAGGTTGGTTTACCGAAGCCCGTTATGCCGGTGGCGGTGCCATGGCAGATATGGGGGTTCATGCACTGGATACTGCCCGTTTTCTTCTTGGTGATCCGCAGCCGGTATCCGTGTACGCCCGCATAGGCACCTATTACACCCAGCACGATGTGGATGACACCGGGATCCTGATCATTAATTGGGACAACGATGCAGTTTCGTATATCGAGTCAGGTTGGTTGCAGCCGCATAGCGATGGTCCCAATGCTGCCACCCAGCTGTATGGCGATAAAGCTTTTGGTCAGCTATTTCCGACCTATATCCAGCAACAAGCGGTTAAAATAGACCCCAGTTTTACCCATCCGCGGGTTAATCACATGCCACAAAGCATGTACAATGATCAAATGGCTTACTTCATACACTGCATCGTCAATCACGTCAATCCCAGCCCGGGTGGCATCGAGGGGTGGACTAATATGAAGGTAATCGATGCCGCCTATGAAAGTAGTAAAACCGGTAATGTAGTAAAGGTGGGGTGACAAATGACATCTTATTTTCTTGGGGTTGATATCGGTGGGACCAAAAGCCATGCCCTGATCTCAGATGACAGAGGGATTGCCTTGGGTTTCGGTACATTTGGACCAGGCAACCATGAGGAAGTCGGATATGAAGGTTTAAAGACCACCCTGCAGACTGTGACCGCTAAGGCTCTCGCCATGGCTGGACTGAGCAAAGACCAGCTCGCCGCAGGTGGTTTTGGTGTTGCTGGCTATGACTGGCCTTCAGAGCGCCAACCCACCCTGGATGCAATCAAATCGATCGGATTGACCACTCCGGTGGAAGCTGTCAATGACACCATTGTCGGGTTGTTAGCCGGTGCCTCTCAGGGATGGGGTGTGGCCGTCGTCGCTGGCACCGGCACCAACTGTTGGGGCTGGGATAAAGAGCATCACATCGGCCGCGTGACCGGCGTAGGTTTTGGCGAGCACGGTGGAGCCGGCTGCCTAGTTGACCGTGCACTGGATTCGATTGCATATGAATGGACGAAACGTGGGCCTCATACCCAGCTCACGCCTGAATTCCTCAACCTTATCGGTGCAAAGGACATCCCCACCATGATCGAGGGGATTGCGATGGGACAATATTTCATCGGCTCCGATTATGCCCCTCTGGTTCATAAAGTCGCCCTCCAGGGAGATCCTGTAGCGCAGTCGATTGTTAAATGGGCTGGCGAAGAGCTCGGGTTGACTGCTCTGGCGGTAATCCGTCAGCTGGATATCGCTACTTTGGGATTCGAGGTCGTGCTCGTTGGCAGTATCTATGAGATGGGTGAGATGATCATCTCACACATGCGCCAGATCATCACATCCGAAGCCCCGCTTGCCTGGCTTGTGCGCCTCTCTGCCCCCCCAGTGGTGGGAGGCGTGCTCCTGGCAATGGACCTGGTGGGGCTAGAACCTGCCACACTCCGAGAGAAGTTAATTACCTCCACGCGGGTATTGTTGAGTGCGGAAGCTTCATGATGATTGCGATGACCGCTGAATTAGCTCGCCGAAATGTTGAGATGCTCGGCGGTGGTTACGCCATCCCTGTGCCAAATAGCACTGCAGTTACGGAGGTTGTCCTGCAAGCAATATCGGTTGGGGAATGGGTTTGCATTATCAGGATAAACCTCACAAGCTACATTTGATGCAGGAAAAATTACTTTAATAATACCTGGCTGAGGTATAAGTGATGTAACCTCCACCCTGTAATTCAGTCAAGCTTTTGATATTAATTGAGCTTAGGTGGGACAAAATGAATCTCTTCGTTAACGCTTCATTCAGTTGGTTTATCAGCTTAGCTCAGATTACTTCTCGAAAAACGTATAATAACTTCTTGGTAATGCCTCGCCAAAAATATGGACTGGGAGCGGGAGTAGTTTTAATATCAAATACACTATAGAAACCTGGAAAGTCAGACCAACCATTAGGGATCAATATGAATCACCGTAATTATTATTAAACAAACATGATTATAATGAACATGATTGACATCGGAATTGACAAGGTCGTATAATATGAGTATATTAACTTATAAATCCCTTGTCTCTCGGGGTGGATTAGATTCATTCAGATTTCAGCTAGGAAGAGGAACCTTTCTCCATAATTACGATCGAACTATAGAATCACTGTTCACGCTCACAAAAACGGTGTGATGGTGGCTGTCTAAAGTTTCGCTGTATAAGTCTGGTCAATGAATCTAGGTATGTGCTTATTTATTTACCAATTGATGGATTGGTAAAATAGAAAGGAGGGAGGTACACGGAAATTGATAGTTTTTGGCAAGATGCATTGAGATAAATAAAATCTATATATAAATTGAAAATAATATTAGGAGGAGTACCCGTGTTTAAGAAAAATAAGTTTTACACATTAGTCACCATCTTGTTCGTGGCTGCGATGGTTCTTTCAGCCTGCGCCCAGGCGACCGCCACCACTGCCCCTCAAGTAACCACCGCACCACAGAATACTCAACCGCCTGCAGCTAAGTTTTCCGTCGGTGTAGTTCTACCGACCAAGGATGAGCCGAGATGGATCCAGGATGAAACCCGCTTCAAGGATGCTTTCACGAAAGCCGGGTACGACGTCCAGATCCTCTTCAGCCAGAATGATTCCGCTAAGGAAAAAGCCAACGTCGAGTCTCTCATCACTCAGGGCGTTAAAGTCATCATCATCTGCCCATTTGATGCTACCGCCGCTGGTGCGACTGCCGATGAAGCCCGAG
>JBGPBQ010000313.1:0-4371 GCA_041481345.1 Anaerolineae bacterium | reverse complement strand
GTGATATTCATCACTCATGATATTGGCCTGGCGTATTATGTGTCAGACAAGGTATTTATTATGGAGCATGGGAAATTTGTGGAAAGCGGATCGGCCGATGAGGTGATACTAACACCCAGAGAACCTTACACCCAACGCCTGATCAGTGATGTTCCAAAGATCTATGAAGAATGGGACCTCTCAACGGTTGAGTGTTCCACCTGAGTTTAGAAAATAACAAAATAACGTAATGTTCTATATACTACACAGATCCTACCTTTGAGCATAATGTGTACTCTGAAAGGTGATTCGTTATGCATCTTCAATCCCTGAACGGTGATTGGCAATTCCGACAGGCAAACTCTACCGAGTGGGAGCAAGGCAAAGTACCGGGTGGTGTTCATACAGACCTCCTGGCGAATAGATGCATTCCGGATCCTTTTGTAGCGGACAATGAGAAACGCGTCCAATGGGTCGCCGAGTCTGATTGGGTGTACCGGTACAATTTTAGTTGCCCGAGTGAGATTCTGGCTGAAGAAAAAATATATCTAGTTTGTGACGGGTTGGACACCCTGGCAACGGTTGTTCTCAATGGTCATGAGCTTGGTCACACCGACAACATGTTCCGCCGCTATGAATGGGAGGTCAAATCATTATTACAAGCTAATGACGGAAATGAGTTAATCATCACTTTCTCATCACCGGTGAAATTCGCTGCAGAAAAGCAAGCTATTCGAGAGCTGCCAGGCGTCCCTCAGGCTATCCCAGGCGGCCCACATTTACGCAAGGCACCATGTCAATTTGGCTGGGACTGGGGTCCACAGCTCCCACCGATAGGCATCTGGAAGGATATCCGCATTGAAGGCTATAGCGAGGCGCGCCTGGGTGAAATTCATCTTCGACAGGCGCACAATAGTGGACAGGTTGATCTTTCGGCTCGGATAACTGTGCAGCGTTGGAGTGAAGCACCACTCCGCATGGTAGTCCGCATCACTACGCCAGAGGGCGAGATCCTTGAGAATAATGCATTGATAACGACGCAGGATGGGTCAATCGTCAAAGTGCCAATCCCCCAACCGGAGCTTTGGTGGCCGAACGATTACGGACAGCAGCCACTCTATCAGGTGGAAGTATCTCTCGTACACAGCGAATCTACTGATGACAAACCGATTGACACGCACAAGTACCAGGTCGGGCTGCGTACGATTGAATTACGCCAACAAGAAGACCGATGGGGACGGTCCTTCGCCTTTGTGGTCAACGACGTCCAGATCTTCGTCAAAGGCTCCAATTGGATCCCAGCCGATTCCTTCCCCACGCGGATTACGGATGAAACCCTTGAAGGTCTTATACATGCCGCGGCTGAAACCCACCAGAACATGCTGCGGGTGTGGGGTGGTGGGTTCTATGAAGAAGAGCGCTTTTACGATCTGTGCGATCGGTATGGAATCCTGGTCTGGCAGGAGTTCATCTTCGCGTGCAGTGGTTATCCATTGGATGACCCAGACTTCCTTGATAACGTCCATGAGGAAGCTGTCCAGAATATCCGCCGTCTGCGCCATCGCGCCAGTCTGGCAATATGGTGCGGAAATAACGAGATGGAATGGGGCTGGGTGGATTGGAACTGGAACCATGCTGGGCTGCAAGATTTAAAATCAGCCTACGACCAATTTTTCCACCACACGCTGCCCGGTTGGTGCCAGGCAGCTGACCCGGACCATTCTTATTGGCCCAGCTCACCATCTTCAGATACTCCATTCAAAGATCCGAACGGTCAGCGGCAGGGAGACTCTCATTATTGGGACGTATGGCATGGGAGGAAACCTTTTTCCGCCTACCGCAATCAATACCCACGCTTCATGAGCGAGTTTGGATTCCAGGCACTACCACCTCTGGCAACCATCCGCACCTATGCAGACCAGTCTGATTGGAACATGACTTCCTACATCATGGAGACGCATCAAAAGAATGCCAGCGGAAACTCTCTGATGGTCGGTCAAATGCTGGACACCTTCCGGTTACCTAAGGATTTTGAATCCCTGGTGTATCTGAGTATGGTACTTCAGGCGGAAGGAATTCGCTCTGGTGTGGAACACTGGCGGCGCTATCCCGATCGCGTCGCCGGAACCCTGTACTGGCAGCTCAATGACTGCTGGCCAGTGGCTTCCTGGTCAAGCCTGGATTATTTTGGACGGTGGAAGGCGCTGCATTACGCGGCAAGACGTTTTTATGCGCCTGTGATGCTTTCCGTTGAAGACAAGCCAACGGAACAGGTAGTTTTTATCTCCAATGATACGCTCAGACAGTGGGCAGGGATGGTGAGATGGACATTGGAGACGCTTGATGGCGAGGTACTGACTTCGGGACAAGCAGAGGTAAAAGCTGCTCCGCACACTGCCACGCAGGTTTGCAATCTGGATTTTTCCAAACTCATCTCGGACGACAATATCCGCAGGCTGGTTTTTATCGCTGAGTTATGGCAGGGAGATGTGTTCATATCCAGGCAAACCGCGGGTTTTACCGCGATAAAACATCTATCCCTGATCGATCCGGCAATTACTGCGAATCTGTTGGAAAAGAATGGCCAATTAATTGTTGAACTTACGGCCAAGTCTTTGGCGCTGCTGGTGGAGGTATCTCTGCCTGACATCGACGTTGTCTTTAGCGATAACTACTTAAACCTGCCAGCAGGTAGGACTGCCTATATTTCCTGCCAAATTCCAGCTGGTTGGGCACTGGAGCGAGCGAAAAAAGAATTTCAAGTCCGCTCGGTTTACGATTCATACTCACACTAAGTCGGACCTAAGGGGAAGAAGATGCATCAATAATAATATTCTCCAAGAACCGGTGAAGCTAATTGCGGGAATGTTGGTGGACTTATATTTTTTATTAGAAGGAGAACAAGCATGTTTAAAGGAGTGAGCTGTGATTGAAATTGTAAATTTGATCAAGAAAATGTCCCTGGAAGAAAAAGCTGCTTTTTGTATAGGGGCCAGCTCATGGACGACAACACCGGTGGAAAGGCTGGGCATACCGGAATTGACCTTTTCGGATGGGCCTCATGGTGTGCGACGTGTGGCGGACGTAAACGACTTCATCACCGGCAGTCTACCTGCCACTTGCTTTCCGACTGCCTCATGCCTGGCCTCCACCTGGGATGTGGATCTGATCCATACCGTGGGGCAGGCGTTGGCGGAGGAGTGTATCGCCCTGGGCGTTGACGTCCTGCTCGGTCCTGGGACGAACATGAAACGTTCCCCATTGGGCGGGCGCAATTTTGAATATTTCTCTGAAGATCCGTACCTTGCCGGGCAGATGGCTGCCAGTTTCATCAACGGTGTGCAAAGCAAAGGCGTGGGCACTTCGCTCAAGCATTTTGCAGCTAACAACCAGGAAACCAGGCGCTTGACCATCAACGCTGAAGTCGATGAACGTACTCTGCGCGAGATCTACTTACCCGCGTTCGAGACTGCGGTCAAAAAAGGCAAGCCTTGGACGGTGATGTGCGCCTACAACAAGCTTAACGGCTCCTACGGCTCCGAGAATCATAAGCTACTGACAGTGATCCTCAAGCAAGAGTGGGGGTTCGAAGGTTTTGTTGTTTCTGATTGGGGTGCGGTACATAACAGAGTTGTAGCTTTGGAAGCTGGACTGGACCTCGAGATGCCCGGACAGAGAGAGAGGCGGGTGAAGGAAGTTATCGATGCCGTCCACTCAGGAAAACTGGATGAATCGGTGCTGGATGAGGCTGTTCGAAGGATTGTGAGTATTGTAATAAAAGCTGCTGAAACGAAAAAAGGTGGTTCGTTTGAAGCTGCCAAGCACCATGCCCTGGCGCGCCGTGTGGCAGGCGAAGGAATGGTCCTGCTAAAAAACAACGGCATTTTACCTATAAAGAACCAGAAGCACATCGCAGTCATTGGTCGCGCTGCCAAAGAAGCATACTACCAGGGAGGCGGCAGCTCGCATATCAACCCAACCCAGGTGGACAACCCGTTTATTGAACTGCAAAAAATTGCTGTGGATGCTAAGCTGAGTTATACAGAAGGCTATTCAGCGGATGCCAGTTTCGACCAGGTACTCATCGACAAGGCGGTTAAGCGAGCCCGCTCTGCTGAGGTTGCCGTGCTTTATCTTGCCCTACCAGAATCGAAGGAATCGGAAGGTTACGATCGACCTGACCTCGATCTAACCCCGCAACAGGTTGCATTAATCAAAGCCGTAACCGCAGTCCAGCCAAATACCATCGTTATTCTAAATAATGGCGCTCCGGTTGTGATGAGTGAATGGATAGATGGCACAGCTGCTGTCCTTGAAGCCTGGATGATGGGGCAGGCTGGAGGTGGGGCCATTGCCGATGTTCTCTATGGAAAGGTTAACCCCTCTGGTAAG
>JBGPBQ010000312.1:0-4454 GCA_041481345.1 Anaerolineae bacterium | reverse complement strand
TTTCCTTCTGTTTTCTCTTCCTCAGTCAAAACCCGCATATAACTTGCTTGTGATATTTCTTCCAGTCTTTTCATGCTGGCGATGGTTTCGGGTGAAGGACCTTCAAGTGCCTCAGCAATTTTGTCATCAATTTCAGTCATGGAACACCTTCTTTTCTGGAGGTATTCCAAGTAATTCCCGCCAAGCCGCTTCTAACTCTGCGAGTTTCTTTTCCTGTCTACTCTCAATAGACGCCTTAGTATGGCAACTTTTGCAGCGACTTGACCTGCCAAATCGCTTGGTACGCCGGGCATCAATTTCAAACTCTTCGATCGGTTTTTCCAAATCGCAAATGGTGCATTTCAGTAGTTCATCCATGGTTCACCTCATCTGGGTTTCCATGACATTTGCTACAGATCCACCAGTTCGATCTTGGGCTGTCTATCAAATCATTTTGGTCTCGGTAAAACACTGACCAACTATTCCCGCAAACGGTGCAGTGAACATGGGTTTTTACCGCAACAAGTTCAACAGGAAGGTGGTTTTCTTCCACGGCTTCCTTGGTAGCAATTACAATTCTTGAGGTTACATAACTAACTTTTTCCATTGCATTTTCCTCTCAAAACTAAAAATACCATAATTACTTATGGCTTGTTTTCCCCTTCTGGTGGTTTCAACCAAGTTGGTGCTGGGGTTGATTCCTTTTCGGTTCCATCTCGATACCACTTTTGTTTTGGTTCAGGTGGATTTGCTCGACGTTCCCGCATCCGGTCTCGGTTGTAATCACGGTAACATTTGGCGCACCATGATCTTTTACCTAAGCGTCCAGTCATTCGGACATCATCCACAAAATCTTCGAGTGGTAAAAGACGATGGCATCGGGTGCAAGGTAACTTTATATCAGACATTGAAAATCCTCCTTTCGTTATAATATTGAAACTTTGTTGACAAAAAAATTTTCAGGCGCAAATTTCACGCCTACCTCTTATATCTTAATTATACGGATCTGAGCTCAAAATAAGACATTTCCGCCAAAGCTCTAATAAATCTGCCCATCTATTATCATTATAGGCTTATTTTTCAAAAACTACACATTCCCGTCTTATATATTAATTATACGGATCTGAGCAAAAAATCACGTGTTTGGACCCAAACTCTAATAATTCATGTCCCTCCATAGATGTCCAAAAACAAGCCTTTTGGAAGTAAATTTCAGTATTCTAATCTTATCCCAACCCATTATTTTTCAATTACTTTTGCAGTGTTTTCGTGTCAATTCGGTCATGCTATAATTAGAGCAACGGACGTTTATTAAAATAGTCTAAAAAGAGATCGCCGAGATGGGTATTCCTGCCCCTGTAGCTCAATGGATAGAGCAGCAGCCTTCTAAGCTGTTGGTTGTGGGTTCGAATCCCGCCAGGGGCGCAATAAAATGCACTATCTTGCTGGTACGATTTACTAAGTAACTAGTCACTGGTAAGTTGCATCTAAGTAAAAAATGGAGCTCGTTATGACAATCGAAAGAGTTGGAATATTTAAATTTGCCGGAACAGACGCACCTGTGATCGGCCCAGATATTACCGTTGGGCAGAAAGCACCAGATTTTTCCGCTGATACCCAGGATTGGTCCGCTTTCAATGGCATTAAAGATACGAAGGGAAAGGTACGCATTATTAATTCTCTCCTATCCCTTAGTACATCTGTTTGTGATCGTGAAACCCGACGCTTTAACCAGGAAGCAGCTGCTTTGGACGATCGAATAGTAATTCTTACTGTCAGTATGGATTTACCTTATACACTCAAAAACTGGTGCGCCGCAGCCGGAGTCGACCAAGTGAAAACTTTGTCCGACCATAAAAACGCTGATTTTGGAAAGAAATATGGCGTTCTTCTGAAAGAACAACGCATCTTCCGTAGAGCAGTCTTTGTAGTCGATCGAAACGACATGGTCGTTTATTCTGCGTATATGCCTGTACTTGGTGATGAACCTAATTACCCTGAAGTAATTAATGCTGCCAGGCTTGCGCTAAAAAATTAAACGCAAGTAGATATATCACATGGGAGTATTGCTTATGGAGGAAATTTCAGTCACTTCAGATTCAAGCCGGCACGTCTGGCATATTTCTGAGGATTTTCAAAACCCGCTCACCGATACATACCGCTGGCGAATTATCTCCCGTCCGCATACTTGGCGTCCACCCACCGATGCATACGAAGTCGAGGATGCCATCATCATTCGGGTTGAGGTCGCTGGGATGCGCGAATCAGACTTTACAATTTCACTGGTGGATCGCATCCTCACGATTCGCGGCGTACGTCAGGATACATCGGAGCGGCGCGCTTATCATCAAATGGAAATCGCTTTTGGTGAATTTAATACAGAAGTAGAACTGCCCTACACGATCCTGTCTGATAAAGTGGAAGCTACTTACCGCGATGGTTTCTTGCGAATTACGCTTCCCATCGAGCAGCCAAAACATATAAAAGTGGAAGGTGATTAAGCGTATATGTCCGCTACCCGTTGGAACACGCTGAACCTGATGCGCTGGCTTGAGGAGCACGGCTGGCCAGATGAAGATCTGGAACTTAAGGAAATGATACTGGATTCCGATAACCCTGAATTATTGTCCGTAACAACCCAATCAACACTATCTAGTGAGCCTGTATCAGATGGGAATCAGCCCCAGGTGAAGATTCCCGGCATTCTACCAATTCTGCCTCTTCGTGGCTTGGTTGTTTACCCTGAGACAGCCGTCCCATTAACCATCGGTCAGCCGCGTTCTATCCGCCTCGTGGATGATGTCGTGGCTGGAGAAGATCGTTTGATTGGGCTGGTTACGTCGCGTGATCCCGAATTGGAAATCCCTGAGCCAAAAGATCTCCATGAAATTGGCACTGTTGCCACAATACATCGTTTATTCCGGGCTCCAGATGGGACTATTCGCTTGCTTGTTCAGGGTACTGCGCGCTTTAAATTAGGTGAATTTGTTCAACATGAACCTTATTTAAAAGCCCAAATCAACCTTATTCCCGAAACTGAAGAGGAAGGTGTTGAGGTTGAAGCGCTCGCCCGTAATGCACGCGACCAATTCTCCCATATTGGTGAGTTGATCACTTCCATCCCTCGGGAGCTTGTTGCATCGGTACAAGCGATCGAAGACCCTCTGCAGACTATTTACACTATTGCTAATTTCCAACGCATGGATTTATCCGCTGCTCAATCCCTGCTCGAGCTGGATTCCGTAAAAGAAAAACTGCATAAATTAGTTGGCATTCTCACGCGTGAGATCGAAGTTTTGGAAATTGGTCAAAAAATCCAGAATGAAGCCCGCTCAGAGATAGAAAAAGTTCAGCGTGATTATTTCCTGCGCGAGCAACTTAAAGCCATCCAGCGTGAGCTTGGTGAAGGAGACGAACAGGCCGCAGAAGTGGATGAGCTGCGCCAGAAAATCGACGCTGCCAAAATGCCGGAAGAGGCAGATAAACAAGCCCGCCGTGAGCTCGATCGCCTGTCCCGTCTGCCTACCGCCGCTGCTGAGTATGGTGTTATTCGCACCTACCTTGATTGGATGGTCTCTCTGCCCTGGTCGATCAAAACCGATGACAATCTGGATATATCTCATGCGCGTGAAATCCTTGACCAGGATCATTATGGTCTCAAAGATATCAAGGAACGCATCCTGGAGTACCTGGCCGTCCGTAAACTGCGTCAGGAACGGAAAGATGAGGCGGTTCCAGAAAACAAGGACGAGATCCGTCGCCTGCGCGAAGGGGTCATCCTGTGTTTTATCGGCCCGCCAGGCGTCGGCAAGACTTCCCTGGGTCGTTCTATTGCACATGCCATGGGACGTAAATTTATCCGTATCTCCCTCGGCGGGATGCGGGATGAAGCTGAGATCCGCGGTCATCGCCGCACCTACATCGGTGCTTTGCCTGGTCGTATCCTCCAAGCTATGCGACGGATTGAGTCGCGCAACCCCGTCTTTATGCTCGACGAGATTGATAAGCTAGGCATGGATTTCCACGGTGATCCTGCTTCAGCTCTCTTGGAAGTCCTTGACCCTGAACAGAACTCAGAATTCCGTGATCACTACCTCGAAGTTGCCTTTGACCTGTCTCAGGTCATGTTCATTACAACTGGCAACCTGCTCGAGCCGATCCCAGACCCACTCAGGGATCGGATGGAGATCATCACGCTTTCAGGATATACCGAGAATGAGAAATGCGCCATTGCCAAACAATATCTCATCCCACGACAGATAAAAGAGAATGGATTGCGACCTGATGAGATTCAGTTTTCTGAAGAATCCTTGCTGTCGATTATCCGCTCCTATACGCGTGAAGCTGGAGTGCGCAATCTCGAGCGTGAGATTGGCTCCGTGTGCCGAAAAGTTGTCACCATTATTGCCGAGAATAAGACCAAATCGGTTGCCATCACTCCAGAAAAAGTGGAAGAATTCTTAGGGCGGCCACAT
>JBGPBQ010000311.1:0-4459 GCA_041481345.1 Anaerolineae bacterium | reverse complement strand
TACCCGATATCCGTCGCATCCTGGCTGCCCTTCCAGCCCGACGCCAGACACTCTTTTTCTCAGCTACCATGCCGGATGAGATCCGCGGGTTGGCAGATGAGTTTTTAGATCACCCGGTAAAGGTTGACCTGGGAGTATCCCGCCCGGTTGAGACCATCGGGCACGCTGTGTATCCGGTGGATCAGACCCGCAAGGCCGAGATGCTGTTGGCATTGCTGCGGCAATCAGGCAATGGCCAAATCCTGGTCTTTACCCGCACCAAACACCGCGCCAAAAAACTCGCCGAGCAGCTGGTTAAAGCTGGGCTGCCCGCAACTTCTCTGCAGGGGAATCTGTCGCAGAACCGGCGCCAGGCTGCGATGGATAACTTCCGCACCGGGCGCATCAAGGTATTGGTTGCGACAGATATCGCCGCCCGTGGAATTGATGTTTCTCAGATCTCGCATGTGATCAACTTCGATATGCCAGACACTGCCGACGCATATACCCACCGCATCGGGCGCACCGGTCGTATGGCCAGGCAAGGGACCGCCCTCACGCTTATCACGAAGGATGACCTGCCGATGGTCCGCACGATCGAGCGACTTTTGGGGCGCTCACTGGAGAAGCGCAAACTGGTTGGGTTTGAAGCCAGGTAATCTTTAATTTTTTCCTTATTTGACAAATGCGATAAAAAGGAGTAATATAGTCTTGTATGACCTGCACGGTCTACAGTATGGTTGAGAACCAAGAAATTAGAAAGGTTTCTGATCGTTGAGATAGACTATGTTAAAGTTTGAATGCAAGGAATTGGGGACAAATTGTAGCTACGTGGCACAGGGGAATAGCCTCGATGAGGTAAAAAAGAATGCCATGGCGCATGCCCAGACTGTGCATAAAGACTGGTTAGCACATAAGTCCCCACAACAGATAGCTGATTTGGACAAGACCTTAACGCGCATGACTCATTAGCTATAACGCTTTGGGGGAAATTAGCTTCTAGCACGCGATGTATGGGGTGCGCGAGCACCCTGGATTGGGTAGGGGGATATGGGTTCCGAGGATAAAATGAATACCACCCCCCAAACTTAGGTTTGGGGGGTGGTAGCTTTAACCACAAGGTTTACTTTCTGGTGATGGGCAGGAAGATCTTGCCGAACACGTTCAATGTCCAAGTGGCAGATGGAGAAGAAACACCTGCAGTATTGGTTGCCCTGACAAGCCAGGTATGTGCCCACGAGGATACATCCATGGTGGTAGTGGTGATAGGAGTGGTCAGTGTGACCACAGGGGTCTCATCGATGTACAGGATGTAGCCTTCAGCTGGGACGCCATCTGCACCAGCTTGCCAGGTAAACGTCACCGGGCTGCCTGTCCACGAGCCGTTGGCAGGTGAGACCAGCGTCGGCGCATTTGGCACAGCTGGTACTTCCAGGCTCCAGGTGGCGGATGGTTGTGATGCTCCGGCAGCATTGGTCGCTTTTACGAACCAGGTATGTGCACCAGCCGGCAGATCCATCGTTGTAGTGGTGACGGGTTGGGTGAAGGTGACCACTGGGCTGTCATCCAGGTAGACGATATACCCTTGCGCAGGTGCTCCAAACTCTGCCGCTTGCCACACGAAAGTCACCGGGTTGTTCACCGTGCTGCCATTGGCAGGTGCAACCAACGAGGGTGCATCTGGCAGCAAACCGAAGGTGCATTCATATGGTTCGTAGGACAGGGCGATATCATCCAGGTATATGCCGTCCGCAGTGACGCCAGTGTCGGATATGAGATGGAAGCGTAGGGCAATGTTCGTCTGGTTATCCAAAGCTGAGGCATCGATAACCACCCGCTGCCAGTCCTGGAATCCGTTGAAGCTTGCCAGTGGGGTGCTATTCCAGCTGCCGCCACCGTTGAGCGAGTATTCCACATAGACGTAGTCGAAACCGGTTTCGAGTGCCCATTTGAACCAACCGCTCAGCTGAACGTGGCGTTTACCCGTCAGGTCGAAGGCGGGTGTGCGGACGTAGTTGTTGCTATTATCCTGGTAATTACCCGCCGGGCTGTCCGTCCATGAATGGGTGGGGCTGTGTGAATCGGAGGTCGTGATCGCCCAGCTGTTGGGCGAGCCGCCGGTGGTCCATCCCATATCACCGTTTTCCACAGTGTTTGAGAAAATGTCGGTGCGCGGCAGGGGAATGGAAGCATTGAGACTGAAATCTGTGTTATAGGCATTAACGCTGTCGGTGACCGTTGCCTGGAAGTACATTTCTGTTCCGCAAACTACACTCGGGTCGATCGAGAACACATAAGGTGTCGCGTTCAGTCCAGTTTCACCCGCAGCGATATCTGCATACGTTGAATTGGCAGTGCTGACGGTCACACCATTGGTCAGGCTGGTCAGCTTGGAAGTGATCTGGGTAGAGGTTATAGCTCCCTGGTTGAATAGTGCTTCCGAGAGCTGCACGCCTTGCTCACCCGGCTCAGGGAAACCGTTGCCATTCCCATTGGGGTCGTTAAGCAGCAGCCCTGCATGGACGAGCGCAGGCACAGGGTCAAGATAAAAATCCTGAAGTACGATTTGGTCATCGTAGGCGTGTAATCCTTGGACCACATCGGTACCTGGGTATCCAGGTAGGAGCGGACCAGCGGTTAGATCATAGATCCCAGTGATGAGGGGCATAAAATAATGACCGGAGGCGTCTGTCACCGTAGTGAAGTTATAACTTGTGCCAACGGCTACTAAAGGCACGCCTGGCACTGGAAGGTTGGTTACTGAATTGTAAACATACCCTTCAAAGCCACCTTTTGGTTGCAAGCACGATGGAAACATGAATGATCCGATACGGGTGTGCCAATTGCTTCCACTGGTAGCATACTCCTGGGTATACCAGAAGGTGCAATCATCCGTTGGGTCAATCGTCAACATGGAGTAGTCGCCCCAGCGGTTCGACCCCGACTGTGAGCCTGGTCCCTGGAAAAGCTCGGCCTCATTCTGGGTTAGCAGGTTGGGTGTTTCACCTGCCAGCCTTCCTGCATAGCGTATGGCGGGGTACATCTGGCTGCTGGATATGCTGTACCCGACGGCGATATCACCATCTCCGTCTGCGGCGATGGAACCCATCCAGCGGTAGTTATCGTCAGGTTGGTAAGTTCCCTGTTGGAAGACCGTCGGTGTGCCGCCCGGATCATGGATTTCATACCAGCGGATGCCAACTGCACCACCTGAGTTCACGCTGTGATTAGCGTAAAGCCTTTCAACGCCGTACAGGTTGCGATACTGCAGCTGGAACATCATCCGGTCACCCAGGCTATCCAGCGTCTGACCGACGCCCTTTTGAGGGATAGAATCAGCCATCTGGAAATCCGCTACCTGAACGGTGACTGGACCTGTAAAGGTGGAATTGCCAGGGGTAGACCAGTCTGTATGGAACTGCCATAGATTGAGGCTGTTCGGAGCTGCCACACTGGCGAAGTACTCAGGTGAGCCAACCGGTGGGAGTGCCCCACGGATATTGGCGGGTAAAATTGAGTAGCACATCGCACTGATGCAATCGAAATGGATTGCGGTCAGTGGATCACCATTCATCATGGCTGTGCGGTCCAACGCCCATACGCGCACACCTTCGAAATTCGCGCTGAACATATTGGCAGACATGTACCATCCGTCCGCCCAGACACCTAGCTTAGGGTAATCATTGAAGGCATCATTAAAGGGTGGAGTATTGGCAAGTAGTTCGTAGAAATACCAGCCACCGCTCACCGGGTCTCCCGTTTGGGATACAGCTATACATTCGTAATAGTTCGGGCCCGGAAGGGAAAAATCGGTCACGATCCAACGGTCCACTTGCGAGTCGTAGATTACAACCACGTCGCCGCGATTGTTATTGTCACAGCTGCTCCCGGGAGGACCCTGGAAGAAATCATTGTAGGTAAGTTTTACAATGGGTAATCCGGTGGTTTTATTGTAAATGCCCAGGGCAATGTTAACCGTCTGGATATAGACATTTGGACCGACATCTCCGTTGGTATCCGGAGGTGTCCACCCACCACCATCTGATTTCATCAGCCCCTCAAAGTTCATAATCGGTTGGGGCATCTGTCCTTTGCCGGGCGCCTGTTGAGTAATCGGGTCAACCCAGGCGGTTGAGGAGTTGGGATTAACCGGGTTAGGCTGCCTGATGGTTCCTGGAGCGGGAATCTCTCCTCCCATGGAGGGCAGCTGAGGCAGGTCTCGCAGGTCACCGTTAAACACCGTTGGGGTTACGGGTTGGTCAGTAAATGGACCCTTGACGTACGATGGGGTTGTGCCCCCATTTTGTGTTCCTGCTTGCGCCCTATGAAGGTTCGTAAACGGAACGAGCAGGCCGGAAAACAGCCCGGTTATCACCAGGACTGTCAAAGCCAATGTCCAGAATTTTCTGGATGGTTGCGACATTTGATTTTTTCCTCCGAAATTGGGATTGGGATAAGGAAGTTTATCAGAATAGGATTA
>JBGPBQ010000310.1:0-4463 GCA_041481345.1 Anaerolineae bacterium | reverse complement strand
GTCAAGTGCGAGCCCTTCAGCTCAGCCCTACCCGGCATCCGGCACAGCGATCTTGATTACGATCACTCCAGGAGCCTACCCCCAGCCTAGCTATCAGGCCCCAACTTCACCAACAGGGATAGCTTACCCACCAGCTGCAACTCTAATTGCTTCACCGACTACAGGTATTAGCACTCCGACTTTAAACCCAAGCATGGTCGCTACCGCGGTTAAAAGCCCGACGCAGTCTGCATTAGCTAGCGCAACCAAAACCCAGACATCCCCTCCTCGAACGGCTACGTATACTGCGATCCCACAATATCCAGGGCCAGGGGTCAACCCAACCGTCACTTCGCATTATCCGGGCCCGATCATTACCAACACACCCCTACCCTATCCCGGTCCGGCAACACCCACGCGACAACCTACACGTACTCCAGCCCGGTCAGTTACCCCCGCACCGAGCCAAAGTGGGACGCTTCCACCGCTCCCATCACCTACTGGGAGAACAGGTACACCAGGGGCATCTCCAACAGAGCTTCCACCCAAGCCTCCTTTATCACCACCACCGCCAGGCAGCTCGGTGACAATCTGGTACTCATGGGGGAGCTCAGAAGCAGCAGAGCTACAATCGATCATCCAATCGTTTCAACGGATATATCCTGATGTAACGTTTAGCCTGCTGTATGTGCCTTTAGACGTTCTCCATGATACATACCAGGAAGCTGCCTACCTTAGAAATGGCCCTGATCTATTATTAGGACCGGCCAATTGGGGACCTAAGTTCTTTGATGAGGAATTGGTCACCGACCTCAACCCTTACGTGCCGCCTGACTTTCTTGCCAGCATAAATCCAGCTGCACTCACATCCGGTAAATACCAACAATCCCTGATCAGTTTGCCACTTTCACAACATGGGATGGTAATTTTCCGAAATACGGCTGTCATGGAAACAGCACCGATCACCTTCGAGGAGCTGAAGGCGTCTTCTCTACAGGTTACGCATGGGGGAATCGTCGGCTCTTACCTGGAAAGGGGATCATTATTCTCTGCAGCGAATATCATCGGTCTTGGCGGCAGTGTAATGGATGAACATGGATATCCAGCTTTTAACAGCCAATTTGGACTGGAATGGTTCGACCTGTTGACTGACTATGATGCAGCGGGGGCGGTGACTTTTAATACCAACTGGGATTTGGATATGTTCAAGCGAGGCAAAGTGGGATTAATCATCGATGGTACGTGGAACATATCGCTCTTAACCCAGTTTATCGGCACAGATAACCTGGCAATAGACCCCTGGCCAACCTATGGCACAGGACATATGTCTGGATGGGTCGAGTCAGACAGCGTTTTCCTTAATAGCTCGACTACGGGTGACGACCGTTCAGCATCACTGGCTTTTGTAGGGTACCTGCTCGACCCCAATGTGCAGATGCACCTGGCTGAAGTGGGTCACATTCCATCGGTCTCAGCCACTATACCCAGAGATCCACTGATCCAACAGGCAATGCAAGCATTTTCATACGGATCTGCTTACCCAATCACGATCGATCAAAGTCTGCTCAACCTTTATCAAAAAGAATTAGATAAGGCGATCCAAAATGTCTTTGTGAACGGAGCTGCCCCCAACGAGGCACTTAAAACAGCCAGCGACAATCTCGTTATCCAACTGAACAAAATGCAGACATTGCCATAAAGGATACCATGAGCGTACCAGAATGGGTTCAAGATGCTATCTTTTACCAAATATTTCCCGACCGTTTTGCCAATGGCAACCCTGATAATGACCCACCCAATGTGATGAAGTGGGGGGCCCCACCAACCAGCTGGGGTTTTCAAGGGGGTGATCTAAGCGGAATACTGCAAAAACTTGATTATTTGCTCGATTTGGGAATCAACACGATCTATTTGAATCCCATCTTCCAGGCGACTTCAAACCACCGTTATAACACAGTGGATTATTATCAAATCGATCCAAAACTCGGTACCCTAGAAGACTTCCATCGTCTAATTGAGCATGCTCATCGTAACCAGGTAAGGATCATCCTGGATGGAGTATTCAACCATTGCGGGAGAGGATTTTTTGCCTTCAACGACATCCTCGAAAACCAGGAGTATTCTGCTTACCGGGATTGGTTCCACATAAACCACTTCCCGGTAGAAGCTTATGCCTGGGGAGGCGCTACGGATTACGTCGGTTGGTGGGGAATGAAAAGCCTGCCCAAATTCAATACCGGCAATCTGAGAACAAGGCAGTATCTTATGGATGTGGGACGGTATTGGATAGAGCAAGGCGCAGATGGATGGCGCCTGGACGTGCCGAATGAGATCAATGATGACAGCTTTTGGGGGGAATTTCGAGAAGTGATAAAAACTGTTAATCCGGAAGCGTACCTGGTGGGTGAGATATGGACTGCGGACCCAAGGTGGGTGGGGGAGGGGCATTTTGATGGGCTGATGAATTATCCAATTATGGATGCAATCGCAGGATTCCTGGCGACCCAATCGCTGGATGCGGTACATTTCGGTGAAAAAGTGGGAGGAATGCTATCGCTTTATCCTAGTGATAACGCTTACGCCATGTATACGCCTCTCGATTCCCATGATACCGAGCGGATATTAACCAAAATGGGGAACGACCTGGATAAAACCCGCCTGGCTTATCTGTTTCAATTTGCTTATCCTGGCGCGCCTGCGATCTATTATGGAGATGAAATCGGATTGGTGGGGGGTAAGGACCCAGGATGCAGAGGCGCATTTTTATGGGAAGAAACGAAATGGAATACTGAGTTGCGTAATTTTATCAAAACCTTGATAAGATTGCGAAAAGCGAATACTGCATTAAGACGAGGGGATTTTATTACAATGGTACAGCCTGAGAATCCATCCTGTTATGTATTTGCCCGGACATATTCTGATGATAAGATCCTGATCATCATGAATGCAAGTGCGAGTGAGCTGAAGGCAACTATCAATACGGATAAAATGAATTGGGAGGATGGAAGGGTTATAAAAAACATCATCACTCCTGAAAGGCAGTGTACTATTACAAACCGCTCGATTGAGATACTCTTACCTGCCTGGGCAGGTGTATGGATGGGATAATCTGCGGTATACTTGCCAACACCTGATAACCATCGACTAAAATGAATATTGACCCGATTCTCAACGTTCAGCTGCCACTTTTCGTCTACGGTGAACCCACCGAAAATATACTAGAGGTGTTGCCGGTGGTGTGGAATGCTGTAGAATGCCTGGTTTCACCAGAATCAATCACACGGCAGCACGGGATAGATGCTATATTGGAGCTGGGGGCGCAGAAAGTCTCTCCCCTGGTGGCATACATGGTTGCCACCAGCCTGGGTGATAAGGATATATTTATACGCAGGCGGGTTGTCTATATCTTGGCTGAATTGATCTCCTGGGAACCAGAGGTCAAGCAGGTTCCGGATATTGTCAGGAAGTCAGTCACGTATTATCTGCATGACATGGGAGAAGGAATTGTTTTCGGCTTATTGGAAGTGGCGGTGATGGACCCGGAGGCTGACAAACCTATTAATAATATCCTTAATGCCTGCCCGTTTGCTGGCAAGTACCTGGGGAATGTATTAACGGAATGGAAGAACCCACTGGCGATCAGGCAAAAAGCGATTTATTTCGTTGGAATGGTCGGTTACATGGAGATGCTTCCAGTTTTGGAGCGGTTACTGGACCGTCTTGAAGCACGACAAAATGATCAATATAGCATGTCGTTTGCCCCTCCATCGACACGGTCTGACGAAGATATAATTCTATATCTGCGCATAGCCATCAATCAAATGAGCGCCCACTAGATTGGTATAGGTCGCTTGCAGTTAGGACAAACCGTTTCGGAGCTTTTTAGCACAAATCCACAATTTGGGCATGTGCGGGGTTGAACATCTCCTAACGGAGCCCCACAAGCGATGCAGGTTGGTTCTCCTACCGGATTGGCTACCCGGCAATAGGGACAAACAGCCCGGCGTAGGCGATTAGAAAGCTCTTGAGATGCACCTGCAGCTCGGGCGACATCATCAATCGCCTGCCAGACCTGCTCGTTAATCTGGAGGTTCTGTATATCCTGGGCGAGATCATCCAATCTACCCAGTAGGTTAAATGGATTGCGTATCGCTGACAAGGCAGTGGTGCCGAGGCTGGCGGCAATCCCCAACCAGGCTTGCTGACCCAACTGTACTGCAACACCATCGGCGACTTTCTGTAGAATGACTGATACAGTGGTATCACCACCAGCCATTGCCCCAGGGCGCGTACCAATCTGCACGATCAAGCGGTCGGAATTACCCAGCTGCTGGGCGCGGAGATTTCCACGGTTGAAGTGGGCGATCAGTGATTCGCTGATGTCTTCAGGGGTCAGGGTTCCGTGATAGATGCGTTGTTCCATGGTGATACTCCTGTAGCATATGCGTAATTATCAAGTCGAGGGTGCAGCTTGAAAATGCGAT
>JBGPBQ010000309.1:0-4490 GCA_041481345.1 Anaerolineae bacterium | reverse complement strand
AGCTGAGCGACTCCGGTGATTACCAGGGGGTATAAAACTCCGGTCAATAGTGTAAATATGGCAAGGATAACGATTGCCGGTCTTAATTGTGTGCGCATATCAACCTTTATTTACAGTCTGCATTTGCAACGCATTTAAAGAAGTTTCCACCTCAGCCAATCGAGCCCGTTCCAGCGCCTGCGATGCCTGTGTGGCCAGGTTGCTCAACAGCCGGCTACCTTCAGCAGGCAACCAACCGTGCCCACGCCAGATGCGGATTTCTCCTATCAATCCCGGCGAAGCCAATATGGGTAGAATGCGGTCTGGGATCCCGCTGCCTTCCACAGCCGGTGGTACTTTCACCAGTAATGGTTCCGGTTTATTCGCAGGCTGAATGGATACCTCCACCAGCTCTGCCTGGAACATCAGTTGTAAATTCGTTGCCAGGGTATGCACAACAGCCTCCTGGGTGCGCATCCCCGCCAGTGCTGCACTCATCTCGTACATAAAGACAGCCTCCCGCTCGCTGGTTTGGGCTTTAGTCAAGCCAGATTGGATGCGACCGATGACCACAATTGATACAACCAGGAAGATTATAAGCACCAACCAGCCTTCCAGCCTGCCCACGGCAAATGTATAGAATGGGGGAATGAAAAAGTAATCAAAAGCCAAAGCTGCCGTTACCGCGGCACACACACCTGCTCCCTGCCCCCACCGTGCAGCGCTCCACCCTACCGGCACCAGGTACAACAAGGCAATAACGGCTTCACCTAATGTATCCCGCCCAATTAATATCAAAGGAATTGTCAGGATTACTACGCTCAAGAAGGCGGAGAGACAGTTGATGTAGATTGTGGATGAAAAAGATAAGCGGTTTCTCTTCATAGTTTACCTCTCTATATGATGGATATATTTTTTACCTTATGCTAGTCAACCTATTAAACCAGGTGTAGAAAAACCAGTAGCATATCAATTAGCTTAATTCCAATAAATGGCGCAACCAATCCTCCCAGACCATAGATGAGCAAATTGTCACGTAAAAGCTGGGCTGCGCCTTTGGCTCGATAGGGTACGCCTTTGAGCGCCAGGGGGATCAATGCTACGATGATCAGAGCATTGAAGATCACTGCGGAGAGGATGGCACTCTCCGGCGTTGCCAGACGCATTATGTTAAGCGCCTCTAGTTGCGGGTAAGTGCTGGCAAAGGCTGCCGGGATGATGGCGAAGTATTTTGATACATCGTTAGAGATGCTGAATGTAGTCAGCGATCCGCGGGTCATCAATAATTGCTTGCCAATTTCAACGATCTCAATCAGCTTGGTCGGGTTGCTATCCAGGTCGACCATATTGGCTGCTTCACGCGCCGGCTGGGTGCCCGTGTTCATTGCCACAGCCACATCCGCCTGCGCCAGGGCCGGAGCATCATTAGTGCCATCGCCGGTCATGGCAACCAGCCTTCCGCCAGACTGGTATTCACGGATCAGCTTCAACTTGGTCTCGGGGGTCGCCTGGGCTAGAAAGTCATCTACCCCGGCTTCGGCTGCGATAGCAGCTGCTGTGAGGGGGTTATCACCGGTAATCATCACGGTTTTAATGCCCATCTTGCGCAGCTGAGTGAAGCGTTCCTTGATCCCACCCTTAACGATATCCTTGAGGTGAATCACGCCCCAAGCTTCCCCGTTGCGGGTCACAATCAGCGGCGTGCCGCCGTTTCGGGCGATTCCTTCCACCAGGCGGTCAAGCTCTATCGGGACTGGCTTCCTACATTCCTTGATATAGGCAAGCATGGCATCGGGAGCGCCTTTGCGGATGGAGGCTCCATCCATATCCACCCCACTCATGCGGGTTTGAGCTGTGAAGGGGATGAAACGGGCTCCTGATGTAGCGTCAGGACCCGGACCGACCGCCCGCCCGCGTAAACCGAATTTCTCTTTCGCCAACACCACAATGCTACGACCCTCTGGGGTCTCATCCGCCAGGGAAGAAAGTTGGGCTATTTCCGCCAGCTGCTTTGGATCAATATTGCTCACTGGGATGAACTCGACCGCCTGACGGTTGCCCAGAGTAATGGTGCCGGTCTTGTCAAGCAGGAGCACATCCACATCTCCCGCAGCTTCAACCGCCCTTCCGGATAGAGCGATCACGTTGCGCTGGATCATGCGGTCCATTCCGGCGATGCCGATAGCGGAGAGTAACCCACCAATCGTGGTCGGGATCAGACAAACGAGCAGCGCCACCAGGACTGTGATCGTGATCGGGGTGCCCAGACCAGCAGTCTGCACGCTATAAAAAGAGTAAGGTAAAAGGGTCATGCAAACCACGAGAAAGATAATGGTGAAGGCAGCTAAAAGAATATTCAAGGCGATCTCGTTGGGTGTCTTCTGACGTTTGGCCCCTTCTATCAACCCGATCATGCGATCCAGGAAGCCTTCACCTGGATTCGCCGTGATGCGTACCACCAGCCAGTCGGAGAGCAAGCGCGTACCCCCGGTGACGGCGCTGCGATCGCCACCCGACTCGCGGATGACCGGCGCGCTCTCCCCTGTTACTGCGCTTTCGTCTACCGAGGCAATCCCCTCAATGATCTCTCCATCCACCGGGATAATATCGCCTGCTTCCACCAGGAACAGGTCATCCTTGCGTAAAGAAGCAGATGGCACAATTTCATAACCAGCATCGTGGGAGGGTTGACGCAATTTCTTAGCCTGGGTTTCCCGGCGTGTCTTCCGCAGGGCTTCTGCCTGGGCCTTGCCGCGTCCTTCGGCTACGGCTTCAGAATAATTGGCGAACAAGGCCGTGAACCACAGCCATAAAGCCACCGCACCGATAAACGCCGTTGGAGCTTCTCCGTGACCTGCCAGAGCTTGCACCCATAACAAGGTGGTCAGCAGGCTGCCAACTTCCACGACGAACATGACCGGGTTACGTAACATGTGACGCGGATTGAGCTTGACAAATGCATCGGGTACAGCGCGTAGGTACAGTTGGCGCTTGAGTGATTTGGATTTCTTTACTTGAGTAGTCATAGAATAAACCTGTTCAGCAAGACAAATTGCGAGAAACCATGTTGTATATTACACGTCATTCTTTACCAGAGCATCAAATGCTCTACGATCGGTCCCAGCGCCAGGGCAGGGAAAAAGTTCAAAGCTCCCACCAGGATGACGACGGCGATCAACCAGGCGATGAAGAGGGGTGTATGCGTGGGGAGCGTGCCGGCGCTCTCCGGGGTCTTTTTCTTTTTAGCCAACGAGCCGGCTAGCGCCAGAGTTGGAACGGCAAGGAAAAATCGTCCGATCATCATGGCTATACCCCCGGTGAGGTTATAAAATGGATTATTAGCGCCGATGCCAGCAAATGCGCTGCCATTGTTGTTCCCTTGGGAGGTGAAAAGGTAGAGCACTTCACTAAAGCCATGCGCACCAGGGTTGAAGATCGTTGCCTTGCCTGAACCCGTCATCAGTGCGACTGCGGTGAGCACCAGAACGGTAATCGGCATGATCAGGATCAACAATGAGGCCATTTTCATCTCATAAGATTCGATCTTCTTGCCCAGGTATTCGGGTGTCCGCCCCACCATCAGACCGGCTACAAAGACCGCCACGATGACAAAGACCAGCATCCCGTATAAGCCTGAGCCGACCCCTCCAAAGGAAACCTCGCCCAGCATCATCATCCATAATGGGACCAGACCCCCAAGCGGAGTAAAGGAGTCATGCATGCTGTTGACCGAGCCATTGGAAGCCGCCGTGGTTGTAGTTGCCCACAGTGCGGAATTGGCAATCCCAAATCGAACCTCCTTGCCCTCCATGTTTCCGCCCGGGTTGGTGGCGCTGGTGGTCTGGTCCACCCCAAGACTGGTTAGGGCGGGGTTGCCACTCTGCTCAGACGCCAACGCCAGACCTAAAGGTACCCACAGAAGTAACAGCATGGCTGCCAGGATCGCCCATCCCTGGCGGGTAGAACCAACCATTTTCCCAAAAGTGTAAGTCAGTGCAGCAGGGATAAGCAGGATTGCCAGCATCTCAAGGAAGTTTGAGAGTGGTGTCGGATTTTCGAATGGATGGGCAGAATTGGCATTGAAGAAGCCTCCACCGTTCGTCCCTAACTGCTTGATCGCGATCTGGGAGGCAGCCGGTCCAACCGCCAACAACTGTGTTGTGACCGGAACCGTTTCCATCACTGGATTACCCTGTGAATCCACCACCGGGTTGCCGCTGGCGTCCAGCTGTGGCTGCTGGTAGCTGGAAGGCTGTAACAATGCTGTCTGCTTATAAGGAGATAAGGTCTGCACCACTCCCTGGCTCACCAGGACCAGCGAAAAGATGATCGCCAGCGGGAGCAAAATATACAGGGTTCCGCGGGTAAGGTCGACCCAAAAGTTACCCAATTTCATGGTCTGCTTGCGCGCCAGGGAGCGGATGAAAGCCATTAAGACGGCCATCCCCGCAGCGGCCGAGACGAAGTTCTGCACAGTTAAGCCAACTATCTGGGTCAGGTAGCTCAGAGTT
>JBGPBQ010000308.1:0-4503 GCA_041481345.1 Anaerolineae bacterium | reverse complement strand
CGGGTGAGAGGGATTTGTTTCTCGTCAGTGTTATTCGAATTTCCCATTTTATCCTTTCTCCATTACGCTGTTCTGTCAATAATCCATAGTTCGGATATGTCTAATAAAGCTAAATTTAAACCTTCAGCAACGGCACCAGACTGCTTAATTCTGTCCTGTTTACCTTTAAATGTCAACGCCAATCAGAGACGACGTCCTGGCTGGGATTCTTCGTCAAGTCATAAATTTCAGTGGCGTTTGGTTTTGTGATATAGATCTCGCGGTTGCCATCACGATCTGATGTAAAAGTAACCCAAGCCTGGTTAGGCGCCTAGCAAGGTCCAAAGTCACCGGCAGGGTTGTTGGTTAAGTTTGTCGGATTGGCCCCATCGATCCTCATCGAGTACACTTCCTGGTTTTCGTCACGGTCAGTGGTGAAAACGATCAGGGAACCATCCGGAGATCCTTTTGCCAATGCATCATTGGCGGGGTTTTGGGTCAGGTTGACTTGATCCGTTCCGTCAGTCTTCATGCGGTAGATCTCCGGGTTCTCATCCCGGTTGGAGGTGCAGACGATCGATTCACCCGCTGGATCGTAAGTCGTGCTTTTTACCCAATTTGGCTGAGTGTCGTTCTCCGGATTGTTGGTGAGGTGATGGGCTTCCAACGTACTTATATTGAGCATATAAATCTCATAATTTCCGTAGCGGTTGGTGGAAAAAGCGATCGATTGCCCATCGATGGACCAGGCGGGATATTGGTCATCGATTCTTTAGAATTTATGGCGGCCTGCCTGGCTGAGCGGGGAAGTTGCTGGTCGAACCAACAGGGAAACCTCTTAATTTTCTCCCGGTCCTAACTGAAAGACCGGTGAAGATGTAGAAACCCAGCTCATCAGGATACCCTCAACCCTCAGGCGGAAGGTATCGCTATCCAGATTTATCTCCGCTTGTTCTCATGGTCCGGTTTTTATGTCCTGTTTTGAGTGGCTGTCTATCCACACAATAAGGGATAACAGTGCAACCAGCTTACTACCGCGAATCCATTTTCCCACCCCACTTAATAGCTCATTAAGGGTTCCGATTCCTTGGCTTCTCTCACCCAGCTCTCTACCTCGGATAAAGTGGGCAATCTCCTGACGAGCTTGAGAGCCTCATTAGCCTGCGCCATGGCCTCGTACAGATTGTTGGGGTTACGGTTGCGCAGCTCTTTGACTGTATCCACACCAGCACGCTCGAGCAGCTCGCTGTAATCCTCTCCGACCCCACGAATGCGCATCAAATCGGCCATGTTCACCCACTTGAGGATCAATAAAGATGAAATGCCAGTCTTTTCGACCAGGTCTTGGCGACCTTTCCGGCTCTTGCCTTGATTGAGCAGGTCATCGGTGGTCTTCACCTCTACCTCTAATAATTTTCGGGCATAAACCGGACCAATGCCCTCGATCTTTTCTATAGGGATCAAACGCTTACGGGTCCGAACAACAGGAAGAGCAGCTTTTTTTTCAACTGGGTCGGACATAGGCACCTGCTCCTCTTTGGGCTCTGTTTCTACTGCAGTAACCTGAGGCTCGGCTTCTTCAGCAGGCAGCGGCTCGACACCTTCCGGAGCGGTGACCTGTCGATGAACCAGATTCGAGATATCGTGATATAAACCCAGCGAGCCCACTTGTTTTCCACCCAGGACTACCGGAATCCCGAACACCTCCACATCCAATGTAGAACCATCTTTACGGTTGCGCTGGGTAAAATTTTGAACCTTCATCCCTCTGTGGACGGCATCCACCATACCGTTGGCCTCAGAAGCCAACTCCGGCGGCGTGATCAGATCGTCGATCTTTGAGCCAATGGCTTCCTTCCTGCTGTACAGGAACAAGCTCTCAAACGCCGGGTTGCAGTCGATGATGCGGTCCTCCTGGTTGAGAGTTACGATGGCTACTGGGCTGTTTTTCACTAAAATTTCATAATATTGGGTCAGGCGCTGCTGATCACGGAACGCCTGCTTCTGAAGTGTAATATTCCGAAAGATGTAGACCCATCCTTCCTGCTTCCCATCGACAAGGAGATGGCTCTTGGATAACTCGTACCAATCCTCCGTGTGAGGAAGTTTCATTTCTTTTATCTGGCCCGGAGTCGTACCCTGCAGGTTGACGGATTCATTCGAGAACAATTCATCGATCCCACGACCGATGATCTGGCTGTAGCTAAGCTGGAAGACTTCACCGGTGGCCCGGTTACAGCGCAAGATGCTTCCCTTTTCATCTGTCAGGACGATCAAATCCTCCAGGGCATCAAATGTGGCTTCCCAATGCTGCTTACCGCGCTGGATGATTCCTTCGAGATCTTTGAACTTCACAGCCTGCCCGGTTATTTGCTCATTGAGACGAACGATTTCGGTTTGATACTTCTTATCCATTCCGTCATGGCTCTCCTGCACCTGCAGCATATCGCGCTGTTGGTTTTGGACGAGCTTATCCGCATACCGGCGCGCATCCTCTGCACTGTCTTTCTGATAACCTACAATGCCCCATATCAAGGCGCCATATAAGCAGATAATATCTATCCACATCATTATGAGTTTCGTTAAGTGCAGCTGGATCAGGTTATTCAACGTAACAGGTTGTTGCAGAGTAACGAGTAAAATAACGGATGTTATACCAATCAAGATCACTGCGATTAATAATCCCAGGAACAAGTAAAGAAATGCGGATCTTCTGCTTTTTTTGGTTTTTGCTTCCATTGTCGGTCTTCCTTTCGTCAAACCTGCCTCTACAAGATGAGTAATTTATCCTTCTGGAGCGACGCTCAAATCCTGGTTTTCATCCGCAGTCTCCTGCTGAGCCCCGGATTGGGCTTCAGGCTGTTTGCGCGGACTGGATAAAATCCAAATTGCGCCCAGTCCGAATAAGGTGCCGACCGCGGCGATCAGCCAACCCGGGTACGGTATGGAGGCCAGCTGCCATTGGTCTGATAATACTACCTTGTCTGGCGAAGCTACCACCTCAATTATATAACATATCGTTTTTCTCCTATCCATTATTTGGACCAAAACTATCTTGCCGATTGATAAATGGCATGGGCATAAATCTTCATCGCCTTGAAGAAGTTATCCATCACCACACACTCCTCTGGCTCGTGTTTAATCAGAAGCTCGCTGGGAAAGAGGGATCCAAATGCGAGGCAATTATTGAATACCCGCGCTTAGTTGGCATCCCCCAAGGAGATGGGTTCTGAATATGCATCGCTAGAAAATTGGTGATACAGTTTCATCAGCGTTGCACCAAATAAAAAAGCCCGCAAAGGAGCTTTTCCATCCAATGTACTGTGGCTGTATAACTAACTTTCTCTTTCGACTGGATCGAATGTGTCGCGCTCTCAGTCCTTTAATTTCCTGAGGAAAACGACATCGAGGTGCCCCAAGATGCCAGCATTTCTGCCCCCTCGCCGCCGCTGCATAGACTTAATAACCACCATCGCAATAATGGATTCTTAACCCAAGCTCAACAGCGATTTGCAGCGCCTTGCGTACGGCTTGCTCGTCAGAAACCCCTAACGGATATCCACCGGCACCGTCGTCACATACACTCGGAAGGCGCACCAATTCAATCATTGCTGCCTTCAATGGCACTTGCTGGACTACAGGGTGGATATCGATATTTTCAAGTATGGCGTTCCTCTAGATGCGCCATATATATTTCGTTTCTGTTGTGGATATCAGCGATATAAAACTAATCTCCTATCGTGGCGACCATGATTGCCTTGATGGTGTGCATGCGGTTCTCTGCCTGAGCGAAGACGATCGAAAGCTCGGATTCGAACACCTCTTCGGTCACCTCCAGGCTTTCCATGCCGGTCTCTTCATAAATTTCCTCGCCAACCTTGGTCTCACGGTTATGGAAAGCAGGCAAGCAGTGCATGAACTTGACATTGGGATTGCCTGTCTTTTTCACTACACCCATGTTGATCTGATAGGGCATGAGCAGCTTGATGCGCTCACCCCAGACTTCTTTAGCCTCGCCCATCGAGACCCACACATCGGTGTACAGGTAGTCTACGCCTTTGACGCCCTCTTCTACATTCTCGGTAAGTGTCAGTCGTGCGCCGGTCTCGGCAGCGATCTTACGACAGGTCTTGACCAGCTCAGGGTCAGTCCACAGGTCTATGGGGGCGCAAAGGCGCACATCCATACCCAGCTTGCACCCGGTGACCATCAGCGAGTTGCCCATGTTGTTGCGCGCATCACCCAGGTAGCAGTAGGCAATCTCACCAAGATGCTTGTCATTGTGCTCCATCATGGTCAATATGTCGCATAGAGTCTGGGTGGGGTGAAACTGGTCGGTCAGGCCGTTCCACACAGGCACACCGGCATACTTGCCCAGAATTTCAACCAGCTCCTGACCGAAGCCGCGGTATTCGATGCCGTCGTACATGCGCCCTAACACCCGAGCCGTATCTTTCATTGACTCTTTGTGTCCGATCTGCGAACCGGTTGGTCCAAGGTAGGTCACATTTGCACCCTGGTCAT
>JBGPBQ010000307.1:0-4533 GCA_041481345.1 Anaerolineae bacterium | reverse complement strand
GGCAATCGTTATCCTTGCCATCTTCACACTATTGACCGGAGTTTTATACCCCCTGGTAATCACCGGAGTCGCTCAGCTGATCTTCCCGCATCAGGCAAATGGCAGTCTTATCCTACAAAACGGACAGGTGGTGGGGTCACAATTAATTGGGCAATCCTTTGACGACCCGCGCTACTTCTGGGGTCGCCTTTCAGCGACTTCGCCCTATCCGTACAATGCTGCCTCCTCCACGGGTTCTAATCTGGGACCGTCTAACCCGGCTTTGACCGCGGAGGTTAAAGCACGCATCGTTGCATTGAAGGCAGCTGATCCAACCAACAATTCGCCCATCCCGGTGGATTTGGTGACTTCGTCTGGGAGCGGTCTTGATGCGGATATCAGCGTTGCAGCTGCCCTGTACCAGGCACCACGCGTTGCTAAAGCTCGTGGGCTGAGCGAAGAGGTGGTACGATCATTGGTGAATCGTTTTACGGTTGGGAGGCAGTTTGGCGTGTTGGGAGAACCACGCATCAATGTGCTCGAGCTCAATTTGGCATTGGATGAGATAAAATAGATTGAGGAGATTCTTGATGAGCACCTTGCCTCCTGATAATCGTCCAGATCCCGACAGGCTTTTGGCCCATGTCCAGGCTGATGAGAAGCAGCGTCTGCGCGGCCACCTGAAGATCTTCTTCGGTTATGCCGCCGTGGTTGGCAAGACCTATGCCATGCTCGAAGCAGCTCACCAGCGAAAAGCAGAAGGAGTGGATGTCGTCGTGGGTTATGTCGAAACTCATGATCGGGTGGAGACGGAGAACATGTTGAAGGGTCTGGAGGTAATCCCCCGACAAACGATCACCTATCGTACTATTCAGCTGCCAGAGCTGGATATTGACAAAATACTGGCACGCAAGCCGCAATTGGTCCTGGTGGACGAGCTGGCTCACACCAATACCCCTGGATCTCGGCACGGGAAGCGCTATCAGGATGTTGAGGAGCTGTTATCGGCGGGGATCGATGTTTATACCACGCTTAATATTCAGCATCTTGAAAGCCTGAACGACGTGGTGGCACAGATTACCGGCACGAAGGTGCGCGAAACCATCCCGGACAGTGTTATCGATGAGGTCACTGATATTGAGCTGATCGATTTACCCACTGAGGAGCTGTTGAACCGGCTGAAAGAGGGCAAGGTTTACGTCCCTGAACAAGCGGGGCGCGCTATCGAGAAATTCTTTCGCCAGGGCAATCTGACTGCCCTGCGCGAGCTGACCATGCGCCGGGCCGCCGAACGGGTTGACGACCAGATGCTGAGTTACATGGAAACGCGTGCCATCCCTGGTCCTTGGGCAGCTGGCGAACGCTTGTTGGTATGTATCAGCCCTGGAGAGGTCAGCGAGCGTCTGATCCGTACTGCCCGCCGACTGGCAGATGAGCTGAAAGCCGAATGGTATGCCATTTATGTCGAAACCCCTGGGCAGGCTGGGATGTCCACGGATCAAAGAGACCGCGTCCATCGCATGCTTAGACTGGCTGAAGATTTGGGTGCCAAATCAATCTCCCTGCCAGGTCAATCTGTTGTTGAGACCGTGACTGATTATGCCCGCAGCCACAACGTCACCAAAATAATCATCGGAAAATCACGCCGGTCACATTGGTATGAATTGCTGAGAGGTTCCGTGTCGGATCAGCTGATCCGACAGAGTGGGCCAATCGATGTGTATTTTGTCAACAGCGAAGCCCAGGCTTCATTCAAGCAATCCGAGCGTTTATGGCAGCCTCATCGTCCCTGGCGCAGGTATATTTGGAGCATTGCCTTGGTGGCGGCAGCCACCGGGATCTGTGGATTGGTCGCGCCATACATTTCGCCAACCAACCTGGTGGTGATCTACCTGTTATCCACAGTTGTCGCAGCAATTTTTCTGGGACGCGGGCCTGCCATTCTGGCTTCTTTTTTGAGTGTGGCAACCTTCGATTATTTCTTCGTTCCGCCCCAGCTAACCCTGGCGGTTACGGATACTGAATATATACTAACTTTCTTCGGTCTATTGTCGGTGAGCCTGGTGATCAGCTATCTGACTGCCCAGGTGCGTGAGCAGGCGGAGGCAGCCCAGCGGCGTGAAGCGCAAACTGCGGCTTTGTATGAGCTGGGTCATGATCTAACCGCCACTGTGGGTTTGGAGGCTGTGGCAAAGACGATCATCGCCCATATCAGCCAAACTTTTAGCCGCGAAGTTGCCATATTTCTCCCGGAAAGTGGTCAATTGAGGTTATATAATGCCAGTCCTGGCCTGGTCGTGGCCGAAAATGAGCTGGCCGTTGCCACCTGGGCCTTTGAGCATGGTCAGATTGCCGGACGCGGGACGGATACCTTGCCAGACGCCTCGATGCATTACCAACCGCTTAAAACCACACACGGGGTGATTGGCGTGCTGGGGGTAAAGCCAGCCAATCCGAACTCATACATGAGCCCGGAACAACGCCGGACTTTGGATACTTTCGTCAACCAGGTAGCCCTGGCGATCGAGGGCGCCCGGCTGGCTGAGCAAGCGCGTCAAACAGAGCTTTTAGAAGCCACCGAAAAATTGCAAACCGCGTTGCTCAATTCGATCTCGCATGATCTACGCACGCCATTGGTTTCGATCACGGGCGCTTTAAGCAGCCTGGAAGAAGCCAGTCCAGCATTGGATGAAGAAGTTCGACGCAGCCTGATAGAAACCGCAGGTGAAGAAGCTGAGCGGTTGAACCGGCTGGTAGGCAATCTTCTGGATATTACACGCCTGGAAGCCGGTGCAATGCGCCTGCATTGTGAGGCATGCGATGTGCAGGAGTTGATCGGGTCATCCCTTGAGCAAATTGGGACACCTCTCAAGAACCGCCAGGTGAAGGTCGAGATACCCCCTAAATTACCGCTCGTACCCTTAGATTTCGTGCTATTCAGTCGTGTGTTGGTGAATGTGATCGATAATGCTCTCAAATATTCACCCCCAGATAAGCCGATCGATATCAAGGCGCGCGTTTCCAACCATAGCCTGGAAATCACCGTAGCTGACCGGGGAGAGGGCATCCCGGCGGGAGATCTTGAGCATATCTTCGATAAATTCTACCGGGTGCAACGACCCGATAATGTAAGCGGTACTGGTTTAGGTTTATCGATTAGCAAGGGTATCGTCGAGGCACACGGCGGAACCATCAGGGCGGAAAATCGCCGTGGGGGCGGTGCAATCATTACCGTTCGTCTGCCTTTAGAAGGGATTGAGACCAATGAATGACATAGGGTTACGAGTATTGGTAGTTGATGATGAACGCGCCATCAGGCGATATTTACATGCCGCCCTAAATGCCCAGGGATACACTGTGTATGAGGCGAGCGGTGGAAAGGAAGCCCTAAACATGGTTGTAGCTGACCGCCCTGACCTGATCATACTTGACCTGGGTTTACCTGATGTGGATGGGGTCGAGGTTACGCGACAGCTGCGTGAGTGGACACCCATCCCTATCATCATCCTTTCGGTCCGCGAGCAGGAAAGCGATAAAATTGCCGCCTTAGACGCAGGTGCCGACGATTACCTTACCAAACCATTCAGTAGTGGGGAGCTGATGGCGCGTATGCGGGTCGCATTGAGGCGGTCCTTGCAAACAGCCGCTGAACCTGTTTTCAAGATGGATAATCTTAATGTAGATCTCACCCGGCGTCAGGTGAAAGTGGCCGGTGAGGAAATTTCTCTAACGCCCACGGAGTATGACCTGCTGCGTATCCTGGTGCAAAATGCGGGAAGAGTCCTTACCCATCGGCAGATGCTTCGCCAGGTGTGGGGAAGCGCCTATGAAAGCGAGGCTCATTTACTCCGCGTGAATATGAGTAACCTGCGCCGGAAGATTGAGCCTGATCCCACCCGCCCGCGTTACATCATCACCGAACCGGGGGTTGGTTACCGCTTGAGGGCTGAAGCATGATCCTGGCTTCCAATGCCCGGCAACCGTTATTCTCTTGAAATATGCGTAAGGGGTTGATATCCAGCTCCCGGATCTCCGGGAAATCGATCAATAACTTCGACAGGCGCATCAGGGCTCCGTACATATATTGTTAATAATATTACATCTAATTTTTATCTAATTACGTATAATATATATAGAGACATATCTAAAAGAGAGTAATAATTGGAGAGCACCCGTTCCAATAACAAATAAATAATAAGATCAACAGCATTGAATAACATGCTGACAATCCGGTATTTATCCTGACAAGGAACCCCATGTCAATCCTTCGCAAGTTATCCTTTCTGATGCTGTTTCTCACCCTGGCAATGTCCATGACAATGCCGGCTCAAGCCTTCATCAAACTACCCTCTCACTTTGTCCCCGGCGATGATGCTATCGGTGCAGCGGCCGGTGACCAGTCCGCTCCAGCCATCGCTCGCGGGGGAGATACTTTCCTGGTAGTGTGGTCCGACAAGCGCTCGAACCCAAACGGCGGTATATACTTCGAATTTGAAACCTCAAATGATATCTACGGTCTACGCCTGGACGCGACCGGTAACCCATTGGAGATAG
>JBGPBQ010000306.1:0-4541 GCA_041481345.1 Anaerolineae bacterium | reverse complement strand
GTGGGAGCAGAAAACTCAAAACCAGCTCCAGGGGTATTGGAAGCGATTGAGGATTGTGATGCAGTCATCGTCTGCCCTTCCAACCCCTGGGTGAGTATCGATCCAATCCTGGCTGTGCCCAATATCAGAAAGGCGATTGAACAGCGCGTCGTCGTTGCGGTCTCTCCCATCATCGGGGACAAAACGATCAAAGGACCAGCAGCCAAGATATTTTCTGAGATGGGGATCCAACCATCTGTACTGGCGGTTGCTCAACATTATAATAAGCTTATACAATGGCTTGTCATCGATAATTCTGATGGTGTATTTGTAAAAGAAATCAACGAGATAGGCATTCAAACTAACTTAACTAATATTATGATGAAGGACCAGGTAGATCGTGGTAGATTAGTACAAGAGATCATTGATACGATTAATGTTATATTGAGAGGGAGGTAACATGACTCTATGGGCGATTGTTCCGGTAAAACCTCTTAGGCGGGGGAAATCCCGCTTATCAAGCGTCTTAAGTCTAGAAGCGCGCACAGCGTTGAACCACTACTTGCTATCTAACACACTGGAAATCCTAGCTTCAGTACCTGAGATCGAGTATTCATTAGTAGTGAGCCGAGACCCGGAAGCCCTGACCATCGCACGTGAATATGGAGCCAGGACTGTCCAGGAGCAAGGGTCGCCCCAACTCAATACCGCGCTCACCCGGGCAACCATGGTGGCACTGAGTCACTCAGTCCAAGGGGTGCTCATCGTACCGGCTGATCTACCATTATTAAATGCGGATGATATACACGAAGTGGTCAAGCGAGGAGTGAACCCACCAGTGGTAGTGATCACCCCGGATAGACACCACCAGGGCACCAACGCCCTGCTCATCTCTCCTCCAGGCCTGATCCAATACGAATATGGTCCAGGATCATACCAGCGGCACTGCATTCAAGCTGAGGAAGCCGGCGCCAGACTGGAAGTATGTGAGCGAGGTTCGGTTGCATTAGATATCGATTTTCCTGAAGACCTGGAGCTGGCAGGATATGAGCTCATGGATGCCAATAATTGGACATAATTGAGTCAGTAGTTTGATTGGACTGGTGAAATCCACTGGATTGAAGGCTGGATCTTATTGAGCGTATAAAATCAAGTACATTCTTAGCCAATAGAGTCTATTTTAGAGTGATACTACGATGAAACAACCAAATTCCAAACACTGCTTTGTATGTGGAAGAGAAAATCCATATGGATTGAAATTGAAGTTCTATGAAATCGCTCCGGGTGAGGTGGAGGTTGAATATACCGTGCCTGAACAATATCAGGGTTATCCCGGAGTAGTGCATGGAGGGGTGGTGGCCGCCATGTTGGATGAGGTGACTGGCAGGGTCCACATGGGAGGTGATCCCCCTCGATTCATGTTTACCGCCCGGCTGGACGTACGCTACCGAAAAAACGTCCCGGTGGGCCAACCCTTGCGAATTATTGGACATGCTGGTAAAAGCAGGGAGCGGACAGCCATCGCAATCGGGCAGATTTTCGGCCCAGATGGCGATTTGTTGGCAGAAGCTGAAGCAGTGCTGGTGAATGTACCTGATGAGATCAAGGATCAAGTGGACCTGGAAGAACTGGGTTGGAAGGTTTACCCCGATTAAGCCTGGTCGGGTAGATAATGGAAAGAGGAACCGATGATCATTGAATACCAACGCCCGACAACAGTCCCTGAAGCGCTTAGACTGCTGGCAAGAAAACAGCCGATATCCTACCCGCTTGGCGGGGGCATGCATCTCAACAGGGACACGGATAGGCAGTATGCCGTGGTGGACCTGCAAGCCTTGGGGTTGGGGACCATTTCTAAAGCCGGAAACCTGCTGCAGGTGGGAGCGACAGCAACTTTACAAGAAATCTTGGATTTCAAAGGATTACCTGAAGACCTCTATCAATCCATAAAACTAGAAGCGACAACCAATTTACGCCAAATGGCGACCATTGCAGGATCTCTCGTCACGGCTAATGGTAGGTCACCGTTGGCGACACTGCTGCTTGCCCTGGACGCCAGTCTGGAGATATTGGCGTTGAATACAGAGCCTAAACAGGACAGGCTGGGTGATTGGCTGCTTAAGCGAGCAACGGCTGAGCGTGGAACGATAATCAATCGGGTCAGCTTTCCCCTAAATATAAATGTGGCGTATGAAAGCATTGCGCGTACACCGACTGACCAACCCATTGTGTGTGCTGCAGTCACCCGATGGCACTCAGGCAGGACGAGGCTGGCGCTGGGTGGTTGTGGGGAGGCGCCGATCCTGGCAATGGACGGTCCAGAGGCAGAGGGGCTCGAGGTCGCAGCGAGAAATGCGTATAGCCACGCTGAAGATGAATGGGCAAGCGCAATGTATCGCCAGGAAATGGCAGGTATCCTGGCGTTGCGATGCATCAATAGAATCGTATCCTAATGAAAACTGGTTCATCCCATATCTCCGCTGTCAAAAGGATCAGCAGCAACTTGGGAAGCAACAATCCAAAAGTCGAAACGAGCACGAGCATGCTTGTGGCTAAAATCCCATTGGATCAAATCATAAAAGGAGATTGCACCCAGGTACTTATGACATTCCCGGAGAAGTCGGTGGATTTAATATTCGCTGACCCGCCGTATAATTTACAACTTGACAAAGAACTTTGGCGCCCGAATGCGACCAGGGTCAATGGCGTGGAAGAAGCCTGGGACCAATTTACCAATTTCGAAGCTTACGATCATTTCACACACGAATGGCTGACGGAGTGTCAGAGGGTGCTTAAAGACAGTGGGACAATTTGGGTGATCGGCTCGTACCATAATATCTTCAGGGTGGGCAGGATCATGCAAGATCTAGGATATTGGATATTAAACGATATTGTATGGATCAAGAATAACCCCATGCCGAACTTCCGAGGTGTAAGGTTTACGAATGCGCACGAGACACTTATCTGGGCACAAAAATATAAAGGGAACCGATATACATTCAATTATAAGGCGATGAAATCCATCAACCGCGACAGCCCTCAAAAAGGCAGCGTGCAGATGAGGAGCGATTGGAAGCTACCCTTATGTACGGGTAAAGAGCGCTTAAAAATAAACGGCGCGAAAGCGCACCCAACCCAGAAGCCCGAAGCTTTACTCGAGCGCGTGATCTTATCCAGCACAAACCCAGGGGATATCATCCTGGATCCTTTTTTTGGTAGCGGAACGACCGGTGCGGTGGCAAAAAAACTGGGTCGCCATTGGGTCGGGATTGAAGCTGAGCCGGGATATATATCTATCGCTCAGGCGCGGATTGACTCAATCAGTGTAAATACTGAAATTCAGGATTCTGTCGTCAATACGACCAGTAACAACGGAAAAAGAATACCTTTTATTGTATTATTGCAACAAGGATGTCTGAAAGCCGGGCAGATGCTATATTTTGGGCAGACCGGCGACCGTCAAGCCTGCATATTAGTCAATGGCGAGATCAGGTATGGAGAATATACAGGCTCGATCCATAAAGTTGGTCGGGAAATCCTGAAAGCACCCTGTAATGGATGGATCGCATGGTATTATATTGATGAGGAAACAGGAAATCGTGAACCGATTGATGTGCTGCGTAAAAACATGCGAGAAAACATGCGTCTCGACGGAAGCGTGAAAAGCGAATTTATTGGTGAGGATTTATGAAAAAAAGTGCCCCGATCCTCCTCGGGATCCTGATTTGCTTCGCTGTGATGGGGATTTCTTATTATTGGGCAAGCAGCTTGATGGATTCGATTTATACTTACCGGTCACCATTACAGAATACACCTCCAAAGCCTGTCGAAACATTAGGTAAACCAAATACACGCAGCTTCGTCATCGTTCTGATTGATGCATTACGATATGACACATCACTAACAACGGATGTTATGCCCTTCTTGAAGCAGCTTAGAAATAAGGGAGCATCTGGATTAATGCATAGCCATCCGCCTTCCTACTCTCAACCGGGTTATTCGGTAATCCTAACCGGAGCATGGCCGGACATCAGCGATGGGCCAGCGATGAACCTGGACTACGCGGACATCCCCACATTCACTCAGGATAACCTGTATTCCGCCGCCGCTCGGGCAGGATTGAATACCGCAATCTCTGGTTTCAACTGGTTCGAGAAGCTGATCCCACAACAAGCTGTATCGACAAGCTTTTACACGGCTGGAGAAGACCAATTAGCCGACGACCAGGTAACCCAGGCTGCAATACCCTGGCTTATGGGGGGCCAATATCAGTTGGTGTTGATCCACCTAGACCAGGTTGATTATGCGGGACACCATGAAGGCGGGCCGATCGACCCACGCTGGGATGCAGCGGCGACCAGATCGGACCAGCTGCTTGAGCAAATTGCAACTACGATGGACCTTACGAAAGATACAATCCTTGTCATCAGCGACCACGGTCAGATCGACACTGGCGGGCATGGTGGGCAAGACCCGATCGTTTTATTGGAGCCGTTTGTGATGGCCGGGAAGGGCGTCATCCCAGGCAAATATGGGGATGTACAGATGGTAGACGTTGCTCC
>JBGPBQ010000305.1:0-4557 GCA_041481345.1 Anaerolineae bacterium | reverse complement strand
TTATTACCCCCGACTGGAGCGAGGACTTCTTAGGCGATGCCGCCAGCAAAATCGAGCCGGTGGCCGAAAACTACGTATACGAGATTTCCTATAAAAAGAGGGAATTTACACTGGTGCGTTCCGGTATCGGCGCACCGCTGACCGGGGACGTAGTCCTGGCGCTGAGCTGCACGCCTTGCGATTACCTGATTTTCACCGGCTCTTTCGGCGGACTTACGAACAAGCTGGCAATAGGCGATTTGATGATTATCACGGAGTCGATTAGCGGCGACGGCTATTCCAATTACCTGGAAGAGGGCGAGCTTTCTCCGCGGGCGTTCTTAAAGCCAGCCAGGCCCGATGCCGGACTGAACAAAATACTGGAAGAACACGCGGTTGCCGTGTCCGCCGAGAAAGGCATTCCCCTGCACAAAGGCAGGATTTTTTCCTCCGATACCATTGTGGCGCAGTTTTTCCACCTGGAGCAGATGACCGAGCGGTTCGGCTGCATGGGGATAGAGATGGAGACAGCGGCGGTGTTCAACGCCGCCACCCTGGCGGGCATACCGGCAACCGCTCTTCTCATTGTTTCGGACGTCATACCCGGTAATAAGTCCCTGTTTTCCGGCCGCACCGAAGCGGATAGAGAAAGGTACCAGCACATCAAGCGTTCGGCACTTAGCAGGATAATACTGGATACCCTGTGCGATGAACGATTGAGCTAAAAAATGAGTCCGCGATTGAACACCCCGATAACATTAACCGAATACTGGTCAATGCCGGAACTCCACCAACTCTGTTGATGGTTGAGGAAGAGGAATTGGAGCAGTATTTCCTCAGGCTGGTTGGTATGGATGGAAAGCAACAAAATGAATAATTTTTTAGATATGGTTTGGGTAGAATTTCGTAAGGCCGTCCGTTCAAGAATGCCGCTGTGGACAATCCTTGGATCACTATTTATGCCAGCGGGAATCGCCTTTTTACTTTTTCTGGCTAAGAATCCTGAGATTTCCCATAAGCTTGGACTGGTTAGTGCAAAAGCTAATCTGATCGCATATTCCGCTACCGATTGGTCATCATATCTAGTCTTGCTTGCTGAAATAATTTCTGCGGGGGCGTTCTTTTTTTTCGTCATTGCGGTTAGCTGGGTATTTGGTCGTGAATTCACCGATGGCACTCTAAAGGATTTGCTTGCTGTGCCTGTCTCCCGCTCGAGCATCCTTTTGGCAAAATTTTTCATGGTGATCATTTGGTCTATTGCAATGGCAATTATTATCCTCCTATTCAGCCTAGTCATGGGTGTAATCATCCAGCTTCCTGGAGGGTCTCCTAGTGTTATTATGAATGGTCTTATCGTTGTAGCAATCACTGTTTGTCTGGCAATTGCAGTGGTTCTACCATTCGCATTTTTTGCCAGTGTAGGTCGAGGCTACTTGTTACCAATAGCAATAGCAATTCTCAGCCTTATTATGGCAAACTTGATTATGGCATTGGGTTGGGCTGAGTTCTTCCCTTGGGCTATTCCGACGCTCTATGCACAAGGAGAAGGATCACTTTCAGCGATTAGCTATTGGATAGTGCTTATTACCAGTCTATTGGGCATGATTGCAACATATCTCTGGTGGAAGTATGCTGATCAGAACCGGTAAACGTATCCATTACACAGACACAACTATCAAAACGCCTTAAAGACGAACTTTTCTTCGTAGTGATTATTTTAATTTGTATGAAGCCCCTGCGCTTCTATTCAACTGAGGATTATGCTTGAAGGTAGCAGGACATTAGGTTGGTTTTGTACGCGCCCTTCAGGAACACAACGACTGGGCGATTAGGTCAAGTTTTCGATAAGGATATTAAATCATGGCCGATTGGAATAAATTCTTTACAGGAGCGAACGTTTTCATTTATCAAAAAACAAGAGGTCGCCTCGGTAGTCGGATGGGCAGGCAATCGGTGATGCTGGTGAATACCATCGGGCGTAAATCAGGGAAGCAGCATACAACGACACTGTCCTATTACCGCGACAGGAGCACCTACCTGGTGGTGGCGTCTAATTGGGGTAAGGAAAACCACCCGGGCTGGTACTACAACCTGATGCAAAATCCGCGTACTACTATTCAAGTGGGTCCTGACATTATCCGTGTGGAAGCACGCCAGGCGCAAGAGGAAGAATACAATAGATTATGGGAGCTTGTAACCCGTCAGAATGACCAATATGTTCAATATCAAGCAGAAATGAAGCGAAAAATCCCTATTGTGATCCTAACGCCCACGGCTTAATGATAAGTTGATCCAGTCCTACCGATCATCAACATTTCTCCTGATAAATTTTTGGTCACAATACACCGATACCTATATAATTGATCATATCAACATTCCTATGTTTTTCTATATACAATGATACGGAGGCACTATGACTGATCCACGTGTGTTGAAACTCGCAAAAGTACTCGTCCATTATTCCGTTGGAATCAAGCCTGGCCAGCAATTGCATATTTCATCCAGCCCTTTAGCCAATGAGCTGACCCTCGCTTTATATGAGGAAGCCATCAAGGCTGGTGCGAATGTCTTCCTTGAGCAACCTCTCGATGAAGCCTCAGAATTATTATTTAAATTTGCCTCCGATGCACAGCTGGATTACGTCTCACCGGTTAGAAAACTCATTTATGAGACTTTCGATGCTAATCTGGCGATTGAGGCGATGCCCAACCGGCGCTTGTTGAGTGGGATAGATCCACAGCGAATGGCGCGCCGCAGCAAAGCCAACAGCGAGCTCATGAAGACCTTTTTAGAACGGGCCGCGCGTGGAGAATTGCGCTGGTGTCTGACCGTTTTCCCAAACAACGCCAACGCGCAGGATGCTGATATGTCATTGCGCGACTACACCGAATTCGTGTTTTCTGCAGGGATGCTCAATGAGGATGACCCGGTGGCGTTCTGGAAGTCGCTGGGGAAACACCAGTCTAAATTGTGCGATTGGCTGAAAGGTCGCAATAATGTAGTCATGAAAGGTTCGAACGTCGACATGACCCTCTCCATCAAGGAGCGTGTGTTTATAAGCTGCGATGGAAAAGAAAATTTCCCAGATGGTGAGATATTTACCGGACCGGTCGAAGATTCAGCCAATGGCTGGATACGTTTCAAATATCCGGCGATTTATATGGGTCAGGAAATCACAGATATCGAGCTGTGGTTTGAGAACGGGAAGGTGGTGAAGGAAAAAGCCAGTAAAAACCAGGAGCTGCTGACCTCCAGCTTGAACACGGATGAAGGGGCGCGCTACTTGGGAGAGCTGGGCATCGGAACCAACTATGGGATCACGAAATTCACCAAGGAAATGTTATTCGACGAAAAGATTGGCGGTACCATTCATCTTGCCGCTGGGGCAGGCTATCCAGAAACCGGCAGTAAGAATGATTCAGCCATCCATTGGGATATGCTGTGTGACATGGCTGAAAGCGATGTGACGGTGGACGGCGAATTGTTCTATAAAGATGGGAAACCAACTATAGCTTAAAATAAGTCCTGTTCATACAACAGGAAAGTGTGGAGGCACTAACCTATTAATATTGCGATTAAAATGCAGTCTGAATGGACCTGCCGATTGGATAAACCAATCGCCATCATAATCGGGAAAAATGCTGACCCGTTGGGATGAATGGTACTCCAGGGAAAACCTGAGCGCCGATGAACGCATTCTTGCTACGCCTGCATCCACGAGCGCAGAGCTCGCAGCGGTTGAGTTCAGACTGCGCGGTAAACAGCGCATCCTTGACATAGCTTGCGGGGTCGGCAGGGATACTTTCTGTCTCGAGGCTGCCGGGCTGTCAGTGATCGGCACCGATGTTTCAATGAACGGTTTGCTGGCTGCGACCCAAAAGCGCCTTAAGCTGGACGCTACGGTTGAATTTATAAATGCGGATGCCCGTTACCTGCCCTTCTATCATTATTGCTTCGATGGCATTTACTGTTTTGGACTGCTGCATGAATTCACCCATCAGGAGAAGGATGAAGATGTCAGACGGGTAATTTCCGAAGCCGGGCGGCTCTTGCGACGTGAAGGGATATTAATACTGACCGTCGCTGCCGGCGAGCCGGAAGCCGGACTGCCACAGGTCCAGTTATTTTCCCGGCAGATGTTCGAGCAAGCCACTGCTGGCTGGCACGCCCTGGAGATTAAGCATTTAGATGACGTTGGGTGCACCAACCGGACGGATTACCACATCTGGTACGGGGTGTTTGAAAAATAAGGATGTTTTGGATCTAGCCTAGCAATAAAAGGATGACCAAAACCAGTCCGGAACCTAGACGAACGATGATGATCTGATGATCAAGAAATTATTTGACTGGACGCCGCGTGATATTGCCTACTGGGAGAAGCTCCGCCAGCGAGGACTGGGAAAATTCATTATTTGGTACGGTATGCTTATTACTGGCGGGCTGTTATTCATTGTGTTTGGTCTGGTGACTTTCTTCGTCTGGCTCAGGCAAGCTTGGGGCACGCAGGTCACTTCTTCAAGCCTGTATTTCCTGTTCGGGCAGCTTATTTTTGTGGCAAGCGTATGCCTGATGGGTGGG
>JBGPBQ010000304.1:0-4580 GCA_041481345.1 Anaerolineae bacterium | reverse complement strand
CGAGGTTAGGTCAATATTGGGATACTTATGTTCTCATGATCAATGGATATATATTACAAACCTCTTAGAAAAATTTTCTAGATCAACCATCGATAGTAAATCGCGTTTGGAGATCCGCCAGGAGATAATCCGATTATTGGCTAAAGCTCCGGTCACAGAAGGCCTACTCAATACTGACACACGCCAGAAGTTATATAGAGAGTTAGTACGCCCGATGAGGGATAATCCAGAGATTCGGTCAGGGATAAATTTTGAAAATGAGTTAGGTCCTGCGGTGGAGACATTGGGTTTTGACATTAGCTTAAGGTTTTATGAAAAATTCGTGGAATATGACCCTAACCCTGCTATTCAGGACTATGCGCGAAAACGATGGTTAGCGAATGCTGACATGAAGTATAACTACCACCGCGAACATAATGAAGAACCTCGTAATCTTAAGTTGTACACGGATTATCAGCGAAGAAAGCGAGATTGGAATATTACTTTGATAACTGAAAAACAAGAAAAATCTGGCATACCTCCAAAAATTGAAGAGGTTGTGCAAGCTCTGATTCCAGTCAAGGGGTTACCGAAAAATATAAAGGTACAAGAAAGCCCAGAAGGCCAGATTGAATTTAGGATTGGTAATGTGAAGTTTACAGTCCATCGGTCGTTGAAAATCGTCAAGCTCGAAGACCAAGAACTTGTCAGCCTGCTCATTAGGTTAGCGGATCAAACTATCAAACCAATGGCTGGCTTCGATGTGATCCAGGAGAATACCCCTGATGGCCGCATTTTCTCGTTCCCGACCTGGGGAATGGCAGGTAAAATATTCACCGATGGTGGCATTACGATACTTGAAATTGCTTACAGCGGATCAGATACACCTTTTACGATAACATTATAGTCATTTATTTAGGTTACATACCAGATAATCTCGGTGAGGAAAAAGATCAAATATACCCATCGATATTAGAACGGAGATAAATAATGCCAGCCAGTAAAGAATCTCAGAGAGAAAAACCAAAGGTGGTCGTAAAATTAAAAAGCATAATTCCCAGCCTTCGTACAATTGAAAACCGCCGCCTTGATTGGTTAGTATCTCATTCTGAGCACACCTCGGTATTTATCACATTTTCTCAACTGTGGGGTGGAAATAGAGTGTGGATTGATGTTAATCCAAAAGACTTAAAAAATTGGATGGTTTATCCTCATGCATTTGTTGTTGTTGTCATGGGGACTCATGAAGATATACTAATAATCCCAATACGCCGATTGGTAGATATTATTAACAATCACCATATTAAACTTTCAGGTAGGGGTGATTATAAATTAAACATTATGGTATCCAGCAATTATATTGAAATTCGTGAAGCACCTGGAGAAAATCTGCAATCATACCGCAACAATTATGGGCAACTGGGCTGAATGATTCAGGTTGTTATATATTTCATCAACCTACAGCGAGAAAAAAATAGCATCCGGTTTGAGAAATTGGGTAACACAGAGTTTATTAAGTCGGAAGAATATTGCATAGGTTGTGTCGGACTAATTTAAACTAAGGCTAGTGAATAAATAGAAAATATTGTTGATGAGGATTTATGAATGTAAATCAATATAACTTTGGGCCAGCTTCATCCTTAGAATCGATTGTATATGGTGCGAAGAAACCAGGTAATAACCCGGAATCGATTGATGATTGGATCGAGTATATGAGAAAAAACTCTATCCAACGGGTGTGTTGTCTATTGTCTAATGGTGAATTAGAGCACGGTCTAGAAAAGTTAACAAGCATCTACCAAACAACATTTGGAGTAGATAATGTTTGCCATGCACCCATAAGGGATGGTTATCTCGCATCAGACAGTCTTCTTATTGAAATAATCCTACCGTTCCTCAAAAAGTCAGACCAGAGCCAGCAAAAAGTTGTGGTGCACTGTCATGGTGGTAGCGGAAGAACTGGGCATGTTCTTGCAGCCTGGCTGGTTTACTTTCGAGGGTTGGATGTGAAATCTGCGCTTACAGCGATAAAAAATGTAGAAAGAACATTTCGAAATCCTTTAGAAGCAGTCCAATGGGGGAATGCGACTGAAAAGGAATTTGACCGCCTATATCAGATAATTGCAACTTTTGGAGATCATGATCATTGACATAATGTAATTACATTTTGGATTTGACATTATTTGTAATTTGATACAAGGGTATGAAGTAAGGCGAAAGAATGAGATATCCGAATTGTAGTATTGAGGCCTATGAACTATTGGACTATGCGATCGCCCGGTGCACGAACTGTTATTCGCTTTGGAATCCGTATATGTATCCTGGCTTTCCTGTGCCAAATGCAGGTGTAGGATAGATATGGGATAACTCTGAACCTGAAGAAAATGATTTGATTGATGTGATAGAAGATCGGGATGAGGATCTTGATGAAGTAACGGTAGACGAGGAAGAAGATAAGCAGGAAGACAAGAAAGATGATTGGGAATTAAACGAGAATGACTAAGATGCTGACTCTGAGGACCAGACCGATGATTGGGGTGAGGAAGATGAGGTTGTGCAAGAAGAAGATTTCTAAATGTGGATAGGTTAATAAATTATGCGCCATATTACCTTGCTATATCTGGTGATCCGGTATGGGTCTGGGACTGACCGTTGCTTGAGAAACAAGGTGAAGTCAATATGTTAAAGGGTATCCATAGACTGATCGACATCGCGGAATCTGAGCCGGCAAATTTCCCGCCTACACTCATCTACAACGAAGGTTGGATGTTAAGGTTAATCCTTGATTGGTATTCAAGGCATCAGCTCTCAGATCATCCACTACAATTCGAGCCAGGCGCTACTTGGTTTTCTGAGGCACTCCTACCATCACCCTTCAGACCCCGCTACCGTGGCGATACCCGGGCAGAAGCCCGGACTCATGCAGATGGAATGCTAGGTCACATCTCTGTTGGAGGAAGTGCCAAGGCTGATGCTAAGCTCCTGCCGGACGCCACACAACTCATCGTTGTTGAGGCTAAGATCTACAGTCCTTTATCAGGTGGAACCCGGAACGCACCCAATTTTGACCAGGCATCTAGAAATGTCGCTTGTATCACCGAACTTCTATACAGGGCTAATCGTCCACCATCACAGATGATAAGTCTTGCATTCTTTGTTGTGGCACCAGAGATGCAGACCAAGTCTGGCTTCTTTACACAGAAGCTGAATAAGGATGTCATTAGAAAAGCTGTCCAGGACCGTGCGGAAGGCTTCTCAATCGAACTCGGCAGTTGGTTCAATAAGTGGTTTATTCCTACACTCGAAACGATTCGCATAAAGGAACTTTCGTGGGAGAATCTTATTGGTTGTATTGAATCAATCGATCTGCAGGTTTACCAGTCGATGCAGATGTTCTACCATCGGTGCTTGGTCCATAATGGTTCAAGGCAAAGGATTGTCTCATCATAGATATTGAAGAGGTCGCTGGTTCGCGTCCCATCAGGTTCATTGTATGAAGAATTTCCCTAAAATAAGCTAATCAGAATGGCATTATTTTTATCATGCTGAAGTAATAAAAATGAACGGTCCTTAGTAACAAATTCTGTTAGTCTGAATAGTTTCCAAGCAGGTGGAATACACAAATAAATCCCATATACATGGAACAAATAACCATTTTTCAATCATATTCCTCTTGTTGATGATAAGCAAATCAGAATTTTTGCTATACTATTTCTAGAGACTTATTGATTGGGTAGATTAGATCATTGCTATAATGGAGCGATATGTCTCCTGAATTATTATCGACCAAATTATTTACTCCTCGTGTCCGCAAAAACCTTGTCCCGCGCCCGCGCCTTATAGAACGGCTGAACGAGGGGTTGGAGGGCAGGCTGACCCTCATCTCAGCTCCCGCCGGCTTTGGTAAAACCACGCTGGTCAGCGAATGGGTCGCCGGTTGCGAGCGGCAGGTCGCCTGGCTATCACTGGACGAAGGGGATAGCGACCCTACAAGCTTTCTGACATACCTTGTTGCTGCCTTGCAGACGATTGCGCCGAATATTGGAAAAGGGGTGTTGGCTATTCTCCAGTCACCTCAACCACCGCCAATCGAATCGATTCTGACAGCTCTGCTCAATGAGATCACCACCTTCACGGACAATTTCGTCCTCGTCCTGGACGACTACCACGTTCTGAATGCCAAGCTGGTTGACAATGTCCTCGCCTTTCTGCTCGAGCATTTGCCGCCACACATGCACCTGCTTATCGCCACCCGTGAGGATCCACATCTCCCCCTGGCTCGGTTACGTGCCCGGAGCCAATTGACCGAACTGCGTGCCACCGACTTGCGTTTTACCCCCTCCGAAGCCGCCGAGTTTCTCAATCAAATGATGGGCCTGAACCTCTCCGAGGAAGACATCGCCGCACTCGACGCCCGGACCGAAGGCTGGATTGCCGGTCTGCAATTAGCCGCCCTTTCCATGCAGGGGCGATCAGACGCCGCCAGTTTTATCGAGTCTTTTACCGGCAGTCACCATTTCGTATTGGACTATCTGGTTGAAGAAGTTCTGGGACAGCAGCCTGAGAGCATCCAGACTTTCTTGTTGCGCACATCGATCCTT
>JBGPBQ010000303.1:0-4603 GCA_041481345.1 Anaerolineae bacterium | reverse complement strand
ATCAGACGCTGATAGGCCGACACTAATATGACGATCACCAGCAATGCAATGCAGACGCTCAGCCCGGAATAAATACGTTTCTGCAGGTCACTTTCACGCTTTGTAAGTGTGCCCAAACCGAGGATCATCAACAAGCTAAAAAAAGCTACCATGATGAGCTCGCTGAACCCGCTGCGGGCATACTCTGAATATGTATAACCTTGAACGCCAATGTTCACTTCGCCGCCAAAAAAGTAACGGAATTGGATGATCACAAATACCAGGAACAGAAGGCTGACACTTCCCAAGACGATGATAGCCTCGATAAAACCCAGCGAGCGTTTCACGACTGGCTTGTCCTCTTCCTGAAGATTCTCGTCACTGCTCTTTAATGCTGCATACAGGAAGACCCCGGTTAAAATATAAGCCACAACCAGGATGATGATCAGCCGTAAGATCATTTCGGGGATCTTGCTTGGGTGGAATTGGGTAATGAAATTGTAGGTTTTCAGCTGGAACACCACGTCTCCGGCTGCAAGCAGGGTGGTGAAGAATGCCACCACTGGCACTGCGATCAGCACACCCCGCACCACCGGCTTGAGGGGAAAACGGCGGAGATTCGTTGTATCCACTTTGGTCTCCCTATAAAAAACAACCGGGAGGGTGACGAGGTTGCTGATGAGCAGAAAGAATTTCTTGAAATAGTCGAACAAGCTGTAGCGGGTCCAGTGCCCGTCCAGGTAAGTGACCGTTAGCAGACCCAATGAGACCAGAACGCCCACAATGCTCAGGGCCATCGTCAAGGGTTCCTGGCGCACGAGAGAGAAGATGACAAAGAATAAGAACGGAAGAACCAGCCACAGACTTTTTTTATTTGGATTAAGGTCATTGGCCAGCAGCACGAGCGACCCACCCAACAGGCAGGCGGTAAAAAAGATGGCGAAGTTGATCCCTAACGGCTTGCCCCAAAACAGGAAATCAAACCCCCACCCCAACACGAGAGCCACGATCCAGACCAGATTGGTATGTTTCTTCATCCTGCGCCTCAGCAGTCTTGGGCTGCATGCGTCGGTTGTTCATAGTGATTCTTATCCGCATGGATGTTCTGTTCCACTACTATACATCGATTTGAAGTTTCGTCAAGCCAGGTAGGTTATGGTGAAGGGTAGAGACGCCCCGGCGTGGCGTCTAACCCGACGGGGCTGGGAAACCAGCCCTGTTTTGTTTAATAACGTCATTGACAATCTACACAGTTGTTGCGAGCGAGCGTAGTATGGGAGCGAAGCAATCTTCTCCTAGCGAATTGCAGTAATTATCTGAGGTCGCAATGTTGAATTAGCATGGTAGAAGTAGATTGATTCGTTGGGCAAATATCGCCCGACTTCCCCCTAAAACCGGGGGATTCCCAATGACATATAGTTTACAGGGATTGCGGGCTATGCTCTCTCTCCTTACTGCAGCGTGGGGATGCGCCTCACCAGCTCTGCCCAGTCATCGCCGACCGCCTTGTGGATGAGCTGGCTGATCTGGGCGAACACGGGAGGCGGCATCACCGTTTGCCAGATGAGGGTCATATTCTCGCGGTCGTTGTCACCGATCAAAGGGTACAGCCAGGCGATCACTTCGGGGAAACGGTTCTGCGGCACGTTGTTCGACATGATACCCATTGCCTTGGCCTGCTCGGGTATCGGGATGCGCTCGCGCACCAGGCGGTACAGGTGGGCGTCTTCCTTGGCGAGGTGGATATCCAGGTGGAACTTGAAGGCTGCACTCGCCCGCGCCGTCTCCAATTTGTCACCCAACGAGACAGCGGCGTTCATGGCGTCGAAGGCGGCATCCAGTCCGCGGTGGTCCCTCTCGTAGGCCTCGGCGACTGACGGAGCAACCGCTTCAACCGCGGGGAAGATGGCTAATTCCTCACCATGGGCGTGCCAGACCAGAATTTCGTTGAAGAACCGGAAGCGCTCTAATGCAGGCTCCAGACCCGGTTTGCCGCGCGCAATACCGAGGGCGGCGGTGTCAATGATACTCATATCCTTGCGGAAAGCATTATGGATGGCCATGATTGCATCTAAGGGTACTGCCATTGTGTCTCCTCCTTTTACGTGTGATTGGGAATTTGGACGATAGGTGGATTATATCCATTTGCACACACCGGGTCAAATGGCAGTGGGACGGTTGGGGCAGTGAATGCAGAAGTTGAAAGACCATTGGCGTTTTATTTACATTTACTCTATTGATGCGGATCCAGCAGATTGACGATGAGGGTGGCGGTGGAGAGCTGCCAGGTATCTTTTAGCCGAGGGTGGCAGGTGAGGGTGATCTTGCCACAGGGTTCTTTCTGCATGGTAAGCTCATCAACTTTAAGCAGGGCTTGCAAGTCAAAACCTCCACGCTGATTGAGATCAGCATAGAGCGCCTGAATGATAGATTTCCACACGCCAGTGTGCTGCCAGCGGTGGTAGCGCTGGTAACAGGTTTGCCAGGAGGGGGAAGTGGAGGGAAGGTCATACCAGGGAATGCGAGAGGTGAGCTTGAGAAAGATGTTCTCGAGGATCAGGCGGTTATCGAGTGAGGGGCGGCCACGGGAGGTGGAAGGGAAGAGAGGCTGGAGAAAGAGCCATTGGGGGTCGGAGAGGAACATGGGGGTTAGCCTTGAGCAGTGAAGAAGAAGAGGGATTATTTAATAAAAAAAGTGAAAAATAAATAGCATTCAATTCCTTTTCGGTGGAGGCGAAGAAGGGGAGAATATTTAATAAAAAATGTAAGATTCGAATGCATTCGATTCCTTTCTGGGAGAAGTTTGGTAAAAAAATGGTAATGGTGTTATCGGTCGGCAATATACTGCACTCATACCGGTAAAGAACAACCGGTATACGGATGCCTTTATTTGGGAAACCCATAAAAATGTATGCGTTCTGCATCGGGTAAAACCACCCGATGTACGGGTGCGTTCATTTATAAAACCATTGATGATATGAACGCGCCCTAATTATAGCACAGATGTTCTAATCCACAAGAGGTTTAAGAAGATTTAAGATTTCTCATAATACGCACATACCGATATGGGAGAGCACCACAATCCTTACAGAAGATCACTGGCTCGATTAGAAATTCACAAATCGATCTTGAAAAGCACCCATGTTCTATATCGGTCTAGATCATACCGATTTAGATCAATCGGTACAGAAGAACACTGACCGATATACGAACGCCTTAATTGAAGAAATTAAAAATGAAGGCGTTTTATATCAGTCAAGATCCACCGATATACGAACGCCTTAATTGAAAAATTTAAAAATGAAGGCGTTCTAATCACAAGGGGTTTATGAAGATTTAAGATTACAAATGTAGGAGGAGGATCTTGACCTGGTATTAACAGAATGAACAGGAGTAATCAGCTGAATATATTGTTCGGGAATATAATGAGCTCTTCAAATGGGTCTATTAAATCTTATCTGATATGAATTTACAAAAATAAGCTGCGTAATCCATTGACTTTGTATATAGCTTAAGATATACTAATTTTCTATTAATGTTTATATGGGGATAGAAGAACTTTTATTGTTAGTTTAACATCCAGCTCTGCATCGCAGCAACAATTTAATATTCATCAAGGATATGCTGAATTTAATTCAGAGCACTAAGTCCATAACAAGAAAACATAACGTCATATATAAGAAGGGGAGGAAAGAATGAAGAAAGGGATACTCTTAGCTGTATCGATATTTGCTTTAATGATGATAATTTCGGTTGTACCCATGTCGGCAACTCCTTTGACCGCGACAAGTAATTCAATATCAAGTATTCCCGATATATCTCCCCAAACTCAATCCTGGACACTGGGTCCACCATCGCCATTTCAATATCGACGGTTTGATGGAGTATTTGTCCCTGGTGGAGATGCCTGGGCTAATAAAGTATATTTTATGGGTGGTCGGACAGGGGTGTCTACTGAAGATCCGACGATCTGGGAATTCGACCCAGTGACTGGTGTGTATACGGATACTGGGGCTGATGTCGTCGAAGATGTATCAAATTACACTGCAAACCTGATTATGGATGATGGAACTGGACAGGGTCCAGCACTTTACATCATCGGTGGTTATGATGCTGAGCAAGGAGTAAATGTAGGAATTATTCAACGATATTACCCTCAGATAAATCTAGCGGAAGAATTACCTCCTGCTGATAACTGGAGTGTCCTGTTTCAAGGGTACCTCGTTGCTGCAACGGGTCAAGCTACTGTGGGCAATGTTATTTACATATTTGGTGGGTGGGAATTTACAGTTCCCCCGTATTTTTATAACGGGACCTGGGTATTTGACCCAAGCCAACCAACTGGTGCTAAGTGGACAGAGTTACCATATACCATAAACCCTGCCCGAAATTATATCCAGGTAGCCGTTCAAGCTGGTGTTATCTATGCGATGGGTGGTGAATATCAATGGAATGGAAGTAACTTTACCCCTACTGCTATTGTCCAAGCATTTGATACTGCGAATCCTGGAGCTGGATGGGTACCTCGTGCACCGATGCCAGTCGCAACCGGAGATGGGCGTGGATTTGGTTTCGATGCAGATACGAAAGGTATTAATCAACCCTGGCTTGGGCATGCATATGT
>JBGPBQ010000302.1:0-4603 GCA_041481345.1 Anaerolineae bacterium | reverse complement strand
GGCAGCCACACTGTAAAGGCAGCACCTTCACCGGGCCTGCTCTCCACCTCTATACTTCCATTATGCTTCTGCATGATATCGTAACAGATCACCAGCCCCAGACCCAGCCCTTTTTCCTTGGTGGTGGTGAATGGCTCGAACAGCTTTTCTTTCACTTCCTGACTCAGACCCGGGCCGGTATCATGGATGCAGATCCCCAACCTGTCTGGTTCAGCTGACCGTTTGAAGCTGATACTAATTTTGCCTCCATCCGGTTCCATGGCATCAACCGCATTCAGGCATATATTTAAAAACACCTGCTTAAGTTGGTCGGGGACTGCATCGATCACCCCACCCACGAGCACACCGGTAGCGGGAGCGACCAGCTCCCAATTAACGTGTTTTTCCTGCATGTAACCTGCCAGCAGCGTCTGGACTTCACCCAATAGGGCGGGTATTTGGACGGGACGGCTTTGACCATGGGCAGGCGGGCGATAGATCTCGCGCAGCTGGGCGACCAGGTTAGATAAACGGTTCGTTTCGGTGGCCGCCATAGCGAGAGCGTCATAAGCAGGCGTTCCGGGGCTGGTATCCATCTGGCTCAAGTACAGGCAGTTTTTAATCGTCTGGAGGGGGTTGTTGATCTCATGGGTGATGGAGGCCAGCAAGCGCCCGACCGCGGCAAACTTTTCAGCCTGCACCAGCTGGTCATGCGTCTCGATTTCTTTGCGTAAGGCGTTTTGCAGCTCTCGATACAGGCGGGCGTTATGGATCGATTGGGTGGTGCGGTTGGCAAGAATTTCCAACAACCCTTGATCATCGTCGGTAAATCCCTGTCTGCCGCGAGCACGGACCAGGCTGATGGTACCTATGGTCTTATTTGATATCTGGAGCGGTACAACAAGCAGACTGGTTATATCCACCTGCTTAATGTAGCTGCGAAATTCCTCCCGAATGAGATCCATCACCACAGCATCCATGTTCTGGATCAGCACCGGCTGGGAAGTTTCGTATACCCGGTTGGAAAGTCCATCCGCAGTCTGAAAATGGGCTGAGGTGAGCAAACTGTCCATCAGCGCAAGCATCTCAGGCTGGTTATGGTGCCAGGCGACCGTATTTAGTCCTTGACCATCCTCCGCAGCCAAATTGATCAGACAGCCATCGCCGATCGACCTGGCTGCAGTTTTCGCCACGATATCCAGAATGGCATGCTCATCCAGGCTGGCGACTGCCAGCGATTGGGACACCTCAGACAGGATGGCATTACGGAGGGAGTTTTGGCGGATAATCTCTTCAGCGCGCTTCCTCTCGGTGATATCGCGCAGTGTCCAGCGCAGGGTATCTTTTTCGGTTGGATCTTTGGCAGACGCGATCGTAACTGCGACTGAGACCTCTGATCCATTACGTGGGAGAAGTTTCAATTCTTGAGACAGAACGCCTTGTTGGAGTTTTAGATTGGATAGCAAGTGATGGAAGCCGGGGTGATCACCCGGTGAGATAAAGACCAAAAATGGTTTTCCGATCAGGCTATGGTATGGGATCCCGAGGAGCTGGGTGGCATGCTGGTTCGCCTCGAGGATGAGACCATTTCCATCTGTCACCAGATAACCATCTGGGGCGAAATCGAACAAATCCTGGTAGCGCTGGCGTTCTGTATCCAATACCTTTTGTGCATCCAACAGCATCTCGTTATTATTGCGTAGCTCTTCTTCGATGACCTGGAGCTCCTGCAAGCTGGATTCGAGCTCATTTTGCACTTCTTGGTGCTCGATAATATTATCACGTAGCTGCTCGTTGGCGATATTGAGCTCCTGCGTGCGCTCGAGCACCTTCTGCTCGAGCTCGTCGTGAGCCAGGCGTAAAGCCTGCTCCGCCCGCTTGCGCTCAGTGATGTCCACCCCATAAATCCGCACCAGACCCAGGTGAGCAATATAGTTTAACGACTGCTGATAAAAGCGACCGCCAACGGCGACGTCACGTAGAGCGACCTCCACCTGACCATCCAGAAAAGGACGGAGGACTGAATCCCAATCGACCAGCCAGGGGTGGGTTAGCCCCTTCTCCATCAGGTCTGGTAATAACTTCATGGCAGCAGGATTGGTGTAGTGAATCGCCCCGTGAAGGTCGACTTCTGTGATGGGTCTCGGATTGACTTCGGGGAAGCTGGCCAGATAGGCCGAACGCTGCTCGGCACGCTTACGCTCGGTGATATCGCGCACGAAGATGGCGATGCGGCCACCCGCCTGTTCGAAATACAGGGCGGTGATATCGACGTCGAAAATTGTTCCATCCTTGCGACGGTGTTGTGACTCGAAGTGGTCGTGACCTTTCTGGTCCTGCAATTTTTGGATATACCTGGCGACATCCTGGGGGGATTCGGAGGCTTCGAGTACACTCACCGGCATATTGATGAGCTCATCACAGGGATAACCGGACATCTGACAATAAGCCTCATTGACTTCCAGGATCTCTCCGTTGAGGTTATGGATCCAGACGCCGTCCGAGGTATTATTGAACAAGGTGGCATACTTTTCGGCGACCGTGATCAGCTGCATCTCAACCTGCTTGCGCGTGGTGATATCGGTGTGCATGACAAGATTACCGATATGTTCACCACGGTCATTGATAATTGGTGAGGCATTATATAATGACCACAGCGCAGATCCATCCTTGCGGCGGAACTTAAACTCACCGCATAGGATATTTCCAGATTGAAGCTCTTTCCGCAGCTGATTCACCAGGGGCAGCTGGTTATCAAACATAAAGTCGGTACCAGATTTTCCGAGGATTTCTTCCATTGGATAGCCCAACATGTCTGCCATCTGTTGGTTGGCATAAAAGTATTTCCCATCGGGGCTGGTCATCACGATTCCCTCGGATGCAGTTTCGACTATAGTGCGATACTTCTCTTCGCTGAGGCGGAGGGCATCCTCCACCTTTTTTTGCTCGGTGATGTCCATGAATATCACCGCAAACTGACCTGGAGCCGGACGGAATGTATAGACCCGGTAGTATCGTCGGAGAGTACCGGTATAATTTTCGAATTGAACCGGCTGACCCGTCAGGGCAACTCTACCGAAGGTCTCGAGCCAAAATGGTTCAAGACCAGGTAAGACCTGGCTGGCAAGCTTGCCAATGATTTTTTTACGCTTGAGACCGGTGAGCTGTTCGAACGCCGGATTGGTCTCGAGGAAGCGATAATCGAAGGGTACGCGGTTCTCATCGAAGATCATTTCATGTAAGGAAAAGCCTTCGGTCATGTTTTCGAACAGATTGCGATAACGCTGCTCGCTCAAGCGGATTGCATCTTCAGAGCGAGCCTGGTCCGCTTTCAACCGGATGGTTATGATCCCGAAAGCCAGGTCACCAGCCAGCTCGACGAGCAGTTTTTCTTCCTCATCGGAAAAGCCTTCAGGCTCCCTGGAATAAATGTTCAATGCGCCGAAGGCGCGATCACCTGAAAGGAGGGGAAGCACGAGTGAGGAGGCATATCCGCGTTTCAATGCCGCTTCGCGCCAGGGGGTGAACGCTGGATCAGTTAGCATGTTGTTGCAACGGCTGGGCTTTTTAGTGCGGATGGCCGTCCCGGTGGGACCGCGTCCGCGCTCTGTGTCTGCCCAGGTTGTGTTTAATTTTTCGAGGTAGCCCTGTTCGAAACCAGCCGAGGCTACCGGGCGAACCGACTTCTGTTTATCATGCTCAGCATAGCCAATCCACACCATGGCAAAGCCACAGTCCTCGACGATGATCCGGCAGGCCTGATTCAGTAAATCGGCTTCATTTTTAGCATGGAGCATGGCTTGATTGCTATTGCTGAGCGCCTTCAACGTGCAGTTGAGCTGACGGATTTCATCTTCCTGATGATTCAACTCGGTAATATCGATAGTGGTACCAATCACAGCTGGCACACCTGCGAAATTGGTCGGGGCAGCAGTCAAGCGTGCCCAGAAGGGCGTGCCATCCTTGCGCTTGAGCTGTACTTCGACATCCTGCACAAGACCTTTTTCTTTGAGGACGTCGATCCATTTATTGCGATCCTGGGGATCCCAATAGAGATCGGCAGCGTTCAGCTGCATCAGCTCTTCCAGGCTGTAACCATACAGCTGCGAGTGGACTTTATTCAGATACAGAGGCGTGCCATCCAGCGCTGAAATGCTTACCGCGAGGGGGTAAGCGTCGGTAATGGCCCGAAAGCGCTGCTCCCATTCATTTTGGGCTCGTTCCGCTTGCGTACGCCTCGTCAGTTCCTGGTCTAACGCCAGGCTCACCCCTTCAAGGGCTTGCTGGGTTAGATCGAGAGCGATCTTCGCCTGGTTGTACCCAGCTGGCGGCTCAGAATTCAACTCGGTGTGGTTGGTCTGCAATACGCGCAGAGTCTCCAACGCGGCTTGAGCTTCTACCAGACGGCTTTTTACATCAGGGTTATTATCCATTGTCGGTGAGACTGGAGAATCCATCAATAAATCACCTTTCATTCAGAAGAACAAACTCATAACCATAAAATTAATAATGCAAGGAGCATAAGGTGATAATAATTGTAGCATAGTTGGTATGGTTAGAGCGCTACGTGTGGTCGGAATGACAACAGTGAAGCGCTCAACCACAGTTATTGGCGGATATTGCC
>JBGPBQ010000301.1:0-4610 GCA_041481345.1 Anaerolineae bacterium | reverse complement strand
CGGCGAGGAGCAGTGGGCATGGGCATTATGTGACGCTCCACTCATCCTCTATGCCCTGGCGAAATTCGGCCTGGCCGACCACCCAGCGGTGAGGGTTGCCACCAGCCACCTGGTGGGATTGGTCAGGGATAATGGCTGGCCGTGCGCCGTATCGAAGGAGCTGGGGAAATTCCGTGGTCCGGGTCGCAAGGATGACCCCTGCCCATACGCCAACCTGGCTATGCTGAAGCTGCTGTCTTCAATCCCAGAGTGGCGGGATAGCCTGCAGTGCCGTACCGGCGCTGAAACCCTGCTGACCCTTTGGAATGAGAGCACCACCCGACACCCGTATATGTTCTTCATGGGCACCGACTTCCGCAAGCTGAAGGTGCCGTTCGTGTGGTATGACCTCGTGCATGTATTAGATGTTCTGTCGTGCTTCCCATGGCTGATGGGAGACCGCCGCCTGATGGATATGGCCGGGCTCCTGAGAAGCAAGGCGGATGAGCGCGGGCATTTCACCCTCGAATCGGTCTGGACCGCCTGGAAGGATTGGGAATTTGGGCATAAGAAAGCGCCTTCCCGCTGGCTGACCCTGCTTGCCTGGCGCATCCTTGCCAGACTTGGGCTGGAACCAACCCACTGAGGCTAGACTGCGAAATCGACCTTATCGGGTTGTGTGGATGATGTGAGCGGAAACCATTGGGACAACCTGACTGAAGTAAATTGATCAGCGAGCGCAGCACAATATTCCAGTTCAGTACCTCATCAGCTATATCAAGAGTAATAAGATAGGTTTTGTGATAGAATATAGCCCGCTGTTCATGAGGTCGTCTTATTAATCGATGACAAGAAGGAGGAATTATGCGCATCAATTTGAGTAGTGTCATGGTGGAAGATCAGGAACAAGCCCTAAAGTTCTATACTGAAAAGCTGGGATTCATAAAAAAGACGGATATGTCGATCGGTGAATACCGCTGGCTGACCGTCACTTCACCCGATGGACCGGACGGAGTTGAGCTGGTGCTCGAGCCAATGGGGTTCCCGCCCGCCAGGGATTATCAGAAAGCCTTATACAGCGCAGGCATCCCCATCACGGCCTTTCTATCGAAGGATATTCAGGCAGAGTACAAACAGCTCAAAGCGCGTGGGGTGATATTTCGCAGCGAGCTGCAGGCGATGGGCGCCATCACTTCGGTTCTTTTCGAGGATACGTGTGGTAACCTGATCAACCTGGTGCAGCCAACATCATAATATGTAGGAGCTGCTGCGCGGTGGCAGGTTTTAAAGACATTGGAATGCTTTAAAAGAATAGCAATGATCCCAAATGTTCTGAGTTAAAACCGGATATATTATATGATTACCAGGCGAGAGCTTCTCGTTATAATTGATATTTAAAAATGCCGGATTTGATTCAGAAGGGAGAGCTAACATGAACAAAGTCAGGGTTTTAGCAGGTACACGCAAGGGCGCCTTTGTGCTCACAGCCGATGACGCACGTGAAAAATGGGATATAAAGGGCCCGTTCCTTGCAGGTTGGGAGATTTACCACCTCAAAGGATCACCCGTCAACCCCGATCGGGTGTACGCCTCCCAGACCAGCGGGTGGTTCGGGCAGGTGATCCAGCGCTCCAATGACGGTGGTAAAACCTGGGAGCCGGTGGGCAATAAGTTCGCTTACGATGGCGACCCTGGCACGCACCAGTGGTACGATGGCTCGCAGCGCCCTTGGGAGTTCAAGCGCGTGTGGAAGCTCGAACCCTCCCTAACTGACGCAGAGACTGTCTTCGCCGGGGTGGAGGATGCCGCCCTGTTCCGCTCGAGTGACGGGGGGCAGAACTGGCATGAGCTCCCCGGGCTGCGCAGCGTCAAAGGCCACCTGTGGGCGCCCGGAGCAGGGGGGATGTGCCTGCACACCATCATCCGGGACCCCGCCAACCCCAAACGCATGTTCACCGCTATCTCAGCTGCCGGGGCTTTCCGCACGGATGATGGCGGTCTCACCTGGCATGCTATCAACCGCGGTCTGCAGTCTGGTAACGAGCTACCGGACCCCACCGCGGAGGTCGGTCACTGCGTGCACTCCATCGCCATGCACCCTTCTCACCCCGAAGTGCTCTTCATGCAGAAGCATTGGGATGTCATGCGCACCGACGATGCGGGCGAGGCCTGGCATGAAGTGAGCGGTAATTTGCCCACCGATTTCGGATACACCATCGCCGTGCATTCCCACGAGCCGGAGACGATTTACGTAGTGCCGATCAAGAGTGATTCGGAACACTTCCCCCCCGATGGAAAGCTGCGCGTGTACCGCAGCCAGTCCGGCGGGAATGAATGGGAAGCGCTGACCAACGGTTTACCCCAGAGCAATTGCTACGTCAACGTTTTCCGCAGCGCCATGGCGGTGGATACGCTTGATCCGTGCGGGGTGTACTTTGGCACCACGGGCGGACAGGTGTACGCTTCAGCTGACGCCGGCGACCATTGGGCTTCCATCGTCAGGGATCTTCCGCCCGTACTGTCAGTCGAGGTGCAGACGATATCATGATCCGTCTGGTTCTACCCCTGCAACTGTGCAACCTGGCGTCCGCCAGCCGTGAAATCACGCTGGATATGGCAGGTCCAGCCTCCATATCCACTGTCCTGGATGCGCTGGAGGTGCGCTACCCCATGCTGCGCGGCACGATCCGCGACCAGATCACGTTGCAGAGGCGCCCCTTCATCCGGTTTTTCGCCTGCGGGGAGGATTTATCATTGGAACCAGCCACCGACCCACTGCCCGAAGAGGTAGCCTCAGGCAAGGAGCCTCTGCGGGTGGTGGGCGCCATGGCGGGTGGTTAGTGCAATTATAAGGGAGCGTGAAGATAAGCAGAAAACTACAACCCAATCATTTTTCCTAGCGCCTCCCCAAAGTGCTTGATCTCCTCCACGGTGTTGTAGTGCATTGGTCCCACCCGCACCATATCGCCGGAATCCTCTAACCCCAACCTCTCAGTGACCCCCGGGCGTAATAATTCCCATCCCACGCATACATACTGGTTTCTCCCAATAATGAGCCACAAGACACTCTCTAATCCCTCCTTTGGATCATACCCCCACAGTATTCTTCCTGAATAATGGCTATGCTATAATCCTAATATGAACCCAGTTCTACTTCAAATCCCCTCAGAGGATATAGAATCTTTCTGCCAGAAGCATCATATCCGTAGCCTGGCTATCTTTGGCTCATTCGCTCGGAATGATATTAAGCCTGACAGCGATATTGACGTCCTGGTTGAATTTGAACCCGGGCATATTCCTGGATTTGATTTTTTCTTGCTTGAGGTTGAGCTATCCAGACTGCTCGGGCGTAAGGTGGATTTACAGACAGCTAATTTCTTAAGCCCGGCGATTCGCCGTTCTGCTCTATCCGACGCTGTGACAGTTTATGAACAAAGGTGATCCGACAGTCTCCTTTCACCAAATCCTTGCATATGCAATGGAAGCAGTGGAAATCTCCAGGGGGAAAACCCGTCCAGATCTCGATCGTGATCGGTTGTTAAATCTTGCCCTTGCCCGATTGTTGGAAATTCTTGGCGAAGCTGCAAATCGTGTGCCTGAAGATGTTCGAGCCCAATACCCTGATTTACCCTGGCTTCAAATGATCGCGGCTCGTAATCGTCTGATACACGGTTATGATAGTGTGGATTTTGATATTCTATGGGCAATCATTAAGAATGACTTGCCAGTTTTAATTGGCCGCTTGGAAGAGATTTTGGACACTAACTAGTACACTCACCGGGTGGTAATTCTTCCCAGCGCTTCTCCAAACTTCTTGATCTCCTCCACCGTGTTGTAATGCACTTGTCCCACGCGTACCATGCCGCTGCTTTCTTCAAGTCCCAGGCGCTCAGTGACCCCCAGGGCATAATAATTCCCATCCCACACGAAAATATTGGCCTCGTCCAGCTCCGGAGTTTATCCTGAACGAAGTGAAGGACCACCTTGCGGGGAGGCTTGCCTGACAGGGTAAACGCGCAGGTGGGCACGCGCTCCTCAAGCCGCCTGGTATCCTTGACGCCGTAGATGGTCACGCCGGGCGTTTCCGCCAGGATATCCAGAAGGGTGCGGCTGAGCTCGAACTCGTAGCTGCGGATGGCCGACAGGCCCTGTTTCAATCGCAAGCGCTGCCCTGAATGATCACCTGCATAGCGTTCGGCATGCTCAGCCCCAAACGTCTCACCCACCCATTCGATGTATTCCAACGCACCCAGCACCCCACACATGCCCTCGAAGTTCCCGGTACCAGTCTCGAACTTGCCGGGTGGATCCTGCGGTGCCGGACGAACTCTATAAGATGTGAGACTGTCAAGAAGGTCATAGTGCCCATACAATATACCCATGTGTGGACCGAAAAATTTGCTCTGTGAGACTCAATGAGCAAATAGATAAATTAGCTTTTGTAGCCAGGCTGTTGATTGAGGATTTGTCTGAATAAGCAGCTAATGTGTGACCGGTAGGTATAATTTGAGTTACGACTAATCGTGTAAGGTGGAAATATTCCGTCCCTCCTGAATGCACAAAAAATAATCTCGGTAACCCAAAAGTTTCACCGAAGAAATTCGATGGATGAGTGAATTAGCCAGGACAAT
>JBGPBQ010000300.1:0-4617 GCA_041481345.1 Anaerolineae bacterium | reverse complement strand
CCACGGTGGACGGAAGGGGCGGAAGCGGATGTGCCTAGGAAGACAATTTCGAACAAGAAGACCTCCAATTTTCGGGATGGGTGATGGTGTAGCGGTAGAATTTTACCTTATTTCTCAGGGAAATGCCCCGCGGGGAAGATAAGACCAATCGTGCTATAATCCCAAAGAGATGACTGAAAAAGCCAGAATCCAGATGCCCAGGCAGAATACGAAAAAAAGCTCCCGACAATTTACTAAAACCAGCCGCGGTACATCGTCTGCCCATCGCGCACGTGGCAGACCACCTGGACGGCCATCCACACGGAAGACCACCAGCTCGACCAGGAAGGGACGCAGTGGGGGAATCTCGATAACCGGCATGTTGGCTTCACTTGGAATGCTTTTCCACCGACCAGCCGCGAAACCAAGAGGCCGACCTGCTGCAAATTCATCCCCGGCTCCAACAGGCATGAGCCTTGACCGTAAGCTTGACCTGATCGGCGTCGTGATGCTGTTCATTGGGCTGCTCACATTATTGAGTCTCATTTCAGCCAGCCATAACCCGACGACTGCCAGCTGGTTAAACTTCTTGGGATTGGCGTTCGGCTGGGGTGCGTACCTGTTCCCGGCGGGGTTGATCATCTTAGGTCTGTGGCTGGTCTTGCGCAGCTTCCAACATGTTCCACGCATTGCATTAGAACGATTCATCGGTGTAATCCTGCTCTTTCTTAATGTCTTGGGTTGGATGCACTTCTTCTCGTTCACACAGGAGGCATATGCCCTGGCTGCCAATAGAGAAGGTGGAGGTTATGTGGGAGCGTTTATTTTTACTCCCCTTTACATCAATCTCGGGTGGGCAGGGATGGCAGTCACTTTGCTCGCCTGGCTTATCATCGGGTTGATCCTGGTGCTGGATGTATCGGTGGTGGACCTGTTCCGCTGGGCTCCTCCGATGGTGATCCGTATCCAGGACGGTGTACAGGATTGGCTGGATGAGCGACGTAACCATCGTAGCCATACTGGAGCCAACCCTCCAGGCGCAAAGCAACCCACATCACCTTCAAATTGGCCAGACATGACGGCTTCAGGAGGGGCGGAGACGAGCTCGATTGCTACCAGCACTCTAAATGCGAACCAGCCTCGACCTTGGGTGCTGCCACCCATCGACCAAATCCTTGAGAGAGGTAATGAAACCGTTTACGATGATGACGTAGACCGCCAGCGCGCCCGAGTGATTGAGGAAACCCTGCGGTTGTTAGGCGCTCCGGTCAACGTGGTAGAGATCAACCGTGGACCGACCATCACCCAGTTTGGGGTGGAACCCGATTTCATAGAGACGCGCGGCTCACGTACGCGGGTGCGGGTGGCAAAGATCGCCTCCCTGGCAGATGACCTGGCGCTTGCCCTGTCTGCACGTACAATCCGCGTTGAAGCACCGGTGCCAGGCAAGGGATACATCGGCATCGAAGTGCCCAATGAGCAGATCGCGCTGGTGACCCTGCGAGATGTGGTCGAAAGCGATGCCTTCAAGAGATTAAAATCACCTTTGCGGTTTGCCTTGGGACAGGACGTGGCAGGGAATGCGGTGGCAGCTGACCTTGCTGCCATGCCGCACCTGCTGATTGCCGGGCAGACCGGCTCGGGAAAATCAGTTTGTGTCAACAGCCTCATCTGCTGCCTGCTGCTGCACAACACACCGGATGACTTGCGATTGATCATGGTAGACCCCAAGCGGGTGGAGCTGACGAACTATAACGGTATCCCCCACCTACTGGCACCCGTAGTGGTGGACACCGAGAAAGTGGTGGGCGTGCTGCAGTGGGTGCTGCGCGAGATGGACATGCGCTATCACAAGCTGGCACAGGCCGGAGCACGCAACATCAGCGAGTATAATGGCCGAGTGGAACAAAGTGCCGATGGGAAGGAAAAGAAACTCCCCAAGCTGGTGGTTTTCATTGATGAACTGGCAGATTTGATGATGCTGGCACCCGAGGAAACCCAAGGCGCCATCACCCGTCTGGCACAGCTCTCGCGTGCCACCGGGATCCATCTAGTGATCGCAACCCAGCGTCCATCGGTCGAAGTTGTGACGGGTATTATCAAAGCCAACTTCCCAGCACGCATTGCCTTTGCTGTAGCATCCAATACCGACAGCCGGGTGATCCTAGACCAGCCCGGGGCGGAAAGATTATTGGGAAGGGGAGACATGCTCTTCCAAGCGCCGGATGCGCCGGCATCCATCCGCCTGCAAGGAGCATACGTCTCGGACAGCGAGATCCTCAGCCTGGTGAGCTACTGGCAAAGCTTTATACCTAACCGTCCCCTGGCGCCAACGGCGGCTGGAGGCATCCCGGATGCCATCCCAGCGGGTATACCGCTAACGCAAATACCACTTTGGGATGATATGCAAGCCCAGGATGAGAAGGACCCGCTGTTGGAGGAGGCGATTGACCTCTCCCGCAGGCAGGGACGAGCCTCGGTATCCATGCTGCAGCGCCGCCTGCGGATTGGTTATACACGTGCTTCGCGGCTGGTGGAAGCCATGCAGGAAAAAGGCATTATCGGGAGGGAGACAGGGCCCCAAGGCTATGAAATCCTGGATTATGGGCAGGCGGCACCTCCAGCAGACGAAGCATAGACCGCTCGCTGCGGGCAGACGAGGCCTGATTTAATAGAGCCTCGTGGGGATGGAAACAGGAATGATGTGAATGGATTGGAACGCGAAAAAGGCGAAAGGTTTGAAACACGCAATACATAAAGTGATTGGACCGCGAAAAAGGCAAAAAGATAGAAAACGAGTGCGGATAGAACCAATCCGAATAAGATACGTATACAGGAATAATAGTTCTCCGGAGAGCTAAAATGGTAGATAAAATAAATCGTAAAATCACATATCCTAAAAGTGATGGGTTTATCCAGGGTTTAACCCTGCGCATTAAGCTGATCCTGCGCTTGATCGGGGATCCGCGGGTTAACACGCTAATCAAACTGCTCCCCATCGGATCACTGGTGTACCTGATCATGCCAGATTTCGCGCCTGGTCCGATCGACGATGCGGCTGTGATCTGGCTGGCAACATATTTATTTGTGGAGCTATGCCCACCCGATGTAGTCCAGGAGCACCTGGAAGCACTGAAAGCAACGCGCAAGGTGATGGACAGCTACGAGGAGACTTCTCAAGATACTTCACACGGAGAGGTCATTGATGGGGAGATTGTGGATGGTGATGTGGAGGTGAAATGAAGCGCCTCGCACCCGTACTCGGTAGCCTCATCACGATCATTTTGGTCGGATGCATAGGGACGCCAACACCCATACCAACCAATACACCTACACAAGCCAGATTTATTCGAGTTGCGACGCCAACGTCGTCTGGGCACGAGACTCCTACAAGACGCCCGACCCTTACATCCACACCTACTCAGATCATCACTGGCACAATCACAGTATCGACGGCAACCCAAACACCGACATCAACCCCAACAGCTACGCCGACTCCGACGCCTGTGACGGTGAGTGAGCTGCCTGATCCTTCTGGCTATTCATGGCAGGAGGTGGTTAGTGGATTGGACCAGCCAGAAGGTTTAATGAATGCAGGGGATGGATCAGGGAGGTTATTCATCCTTGAACAGGGCGGGTCGATTCTCATTTTGAAGGACGGAGCAATCTTGCCCACGCCCTTCCTTGACCTGACCCAAAAAGTGGACTGTTGTGGAGAAAAAGGCTTATTGGGTCTGGTCTTTCATCCAAAGTATACAGAAAACGGCTTTTTCTACGTGGATTACACTGAAAAGACAGGCAACCAGCTGTATACGGTAATCGCACGGTACAGCGTATCGGCGAATGACCCTAACCAGGCTGACCCGAACAGTGAATTACGGATGTTGCACATTCAGCAGCCGTTCCAAAACCACAAAGGGGGGCAGCTAGCGTTTGGACCAGATGGCTACCTGTACATCGGCATGGGCGATGGGGGGTCGGAGGGTGACCCGGATGGCAATGGGCAATCGCTGCAGACACTGCTGGGGAAAATCTTGCGCATAGACGTCGATCATAGTGAGCCATATGCGGTGCCATCGGATAATCCTTATGTGAATGGTGGCGGGTTATGGGAGATATGGGCGAGCGGACAGCGCAACCCATGGCGTTTCTCTTTTGATAGGCTCAACGGAGACCTGTACATCGGTGACGTAGGCCAGGATGCCTGGGAGGAGATCGATTGGCTGCGAGCCGGCAGCCCTGGGGGGGCGAACTTTGGCTGGAGCTTCTTCGAAGGCACTCATCCTTACCGGGGCTCACCGCCTGCCGGGACGAAGTTTGTTATGCCGGTAGCTGAATACAGTCATGATTTCGGGAACGCAGTCATTGGCGGAAACGTATACCGGGGAGTAAATCTGCCTGCCTGGCAGGGAGTATATCTGTATGGTGACTACGGTTCCGGTATAGTGTGGGGCTTGCTACACCTGAAAGACGGGAGCTGGCAGAACGCCAAAATGTTTGATACCGGCAGACGAATCTCATCCTTCGGGGTGGACGAGAATGGAGAAGTATATCTGGTGGATAATGGCGGAAGCATCCTGTTGCTGAAATGATCAGAGGTGCCTCCCAGGGGAATATAGCTGCAAGAAAAGCTGCACT
>JBGPBQ010000299.1:0-4630 GCA_041481345.1 Anaerolineae bacterium | reverse complement strand
TGGTGGTGGCGCTCCTGAGCTGGCTGCTGGCGAAGAACATCCAAATCGTTCCTGCGGCTGAGGTGGCGTACGCAGCCTCCCCCACCCAGAGCCCTGAAGAACCTGCACCGGTTGGGGAATGTGAAGTGAGTCACTCCTACCCGCAGGGAATCCTGCAGTGGTGCGACGTTATCACGTCGCTCGCCAGGCAGGCTGAGCTGTCCCCAAACCTGATCGCGGCGGTTATCCTACAGGAAAGCGGTGGGGATGCTACGGCTTATTCATCCAGCGGTGCGGTGGGACTGATGCAAATAATGCCGCGCGACGGTATCGCGGCATCGTTCGAATGCATTAATGGTCCATGCTTCGCCAGCCGCCCAACGATTGAAGAGCTACAAGACCCCAGGTATAACGTCGAATATGGCACCCGTCTGTTGGCAGGTTTAATCGCCAAGCTGGGTAGCCCGCGTGATGCGCTTAAGTCTTATGGTCCGATGGATGTGGAGTATAGCTACGCGGATAAAGTCCTGGCGATATACGAGAACTATCGCTAGGACTTTATCCAATTCGTGGGTGTATTTTATGGCATTTTTATGGCAATTGGTAGGAAGAAGACGCTACCGAGGCGTGTACTAACGGGTGCACCCTGGACGAGAGTAGCCTGGTCACTATACACGGCATAATTTGCGTTAGTGAGGCTGCCAGTGGCGGTGTGATCTACCCTGACTACCAGCACGACAGAAAGGGAGCTCGAGGCCTCCAGGCTGGGGAACTCCCAACGGATGACGTCGCCAGTGCGTGTATAGGGAACGCTGGCAGAGATAAAGGTCGATCCGAGTGGGATGTTATCGGTCAGCACTACGTTGGTGGCAGAGATCAACGCATGACTATTTGTGACGGTGAGAGTATAGGTGATAAGGTTGCCGGGAAAAACCAATGAAGTGGAGGCAGCCTTATTAAGCTCAAGGAAGTCGAGCTTCCCCAGCTGGGTCGTGACAGGTTCTCCGCGCACCGGCGCCACCTGGTCACTCAGGACGTCATAATCATCATTTGTGATTGAGCCGGTTGAGGTGATATTCACCTGTACAGTCAGATCGACACTAACAGCACCAGGTGTATCCAGGCTGGAGAAATCCCAGCGTACCACGTTACCGGACTGTGAGAAGGGTGGAGTGGCAGAGACAAGTGCCGTTCCAACCGGTAGGGTATCGGTCAGGACCACATTGGTGGTGGGGCCAACCCCTGCCGAATGGGTGACAGTCAGCGTGTAGGTAATCAGGTCACCAGGGAGAACTAATGCATCGGAGGCGACCTTCTCCAGCTGAAGCTGATGAACGGTCCCAACGGCAGCCAATGCATCGATGCGACCCCAGCCATAGGAGTTATTGGGCACACCAGAGCTGCTGCAACCCGTCCAAGAAATGTGTAGGGCAGACTGCTCGATGGTGGTTTCAATCTGATCCACCTGACCACGCAGCTCAGGATGGGCAGAGATGAGCAGTGCCACCAACCCGGCAACATGCGGACCCGCCATGCTGGTGCCGCTCCACCCGCCAGCATAGCCCCCGCCCGGGACTGAGGAACGAATATTCACACCCGGAGCGGAGATATCGGGTTTGGGGCGGTTGCTGCCATCGACTGTGACGGGACCGCGGCTGCTGAAGCCGGCGATCGTATCCGTCGAGTCTGTTGCCCCGACGGTGAACGACTCGTCATAGATGGCGGCAGGAGTATCCACGGTCGAGCAGACACTTCCGGAATTCCCGGCAGAGTGGGCAGTGACTATGCCTGCCGCGACCAGATTTTGCACCACCGTCAGCAACACATTCGGATCGGTGCAGCCTTCACTGGATGGGCAGCCCCAAGAGTTATTGATCACATCGGGAGCCAGGTCGGGGTTCGGATTATTACCATTCAAGTCGGTAGGGGCGATGAACCATTGATAGCATTCAGTGTAAGTGGAAGGTTTCCCAGCGCCCTGATCCATATTCCGGCAGCCAATCCAGCGTGCACCAGGCGCCATGCCGACCTGGTTACTACCCCCATCATCCCCGACCATGGTGCCCATGGTGTGAGTGCCGTGACCATAGTCGTCACAGGGGAAGGGGGAATTGTACCCACAGGGGTTACCACCGGGACCGTCGTGGATGGCATCGTGCCAATTGTAGTTATGGTCAGCACTCGTGCCGTTCCAACCACGGTACTGGTTGATCAATGCCGGGTGGTCCCATTGATAGCCGGTATCCTGCCCACCAATGACCACACCTTGTCCGGTGAATCCCATAGCCCACACGTCGGGAGCTTTAACCTTGATAATATTCCACTCAACTCCCTGTGGGGCAGCGTTGGTTAAAGACTCGATAGCAGGTGCATCCAGCTTTACTTTAGGGTTGGCATACAAATGCGCCACATCCAGGCGCTGTGCCAGCACCTGAATGGCGTTTAACCCACCGCGCACCCAGATCATATTGGCGATCCAGTACGGTTGGTATTGCACGCCCAACCGGTCGAGCTCCGCGATAAGGGAGGATTGGGTGCGCTCAGCGAATGAAGTCAGGGTCTGATACACATAACGACCCTTCTCCAGCTTAGTTGACAATGCATTTGCGCCGCTCAGATCCGCCTGGTCAGATAGAAATACCAGGAACTCAGTATCTCCCTGAGAAGCGGTGCTCAGAACCCAAGGGTCCACTTTGTCTCTCCAGGGGGTGGCACTGGCGGGGGCAGCCGCGCCAACCAACAGCAGGGACAGGACCGAACATACAACCAGTAATCGATAAATAAATTTAGACATCATATTCTCCTCTACATTTTTACCAGCAATTTGAGCTCAGGAAAGATAAACGGAAGCGCCACTAATACACCCACCCCCAACGCGACCATCCAAAGAATCCACTCGGAGATTTGCACAGGTAGCTGCAAAAGTCCGTATACCAATAAGCCACACGAAATGGCGACCGGAATTACGCGAATGAGAGTACTGCGCACCGCCGCCACTCCGGGAAAACGCCGGTTGAGTAAATACCATAACAACCCTGCTTCGCAGGTATAAGCCAACCCAAGGGCAAGGGCAATACCGGCGGCACCCAAAGCGGAGCCAAAAACAACTGCCAAGATCACAAAGATCACAGTGGTTAAAAAGGATGCACCCAAAGGAACCAGGGCATTCTGTTGAGCATAAAAGGCGCGCGCAGCAACTTCGACCAGTGATTGGCCCATCAGCCCGACCAAAAAACCGCGCGTGATCCAGACAACCAGTTCAGTGCCGGCAGCGTCAAAACCCAGGATACTTACAAGAGGGCGGATGCCGACTGCAACCAGAATAGCGCCGGGGATGGTGAGAGCCAAGATGATGCGCATGGCGCGGTTCAATGATTGGCGAAAAGCATCCACCTGCTCGCGTGCCACCTGCTCCGAGATGGTCGGCAAGAGGACTGTCCCAATAGCGGTACCTACGAGGGTCTCAGGAACCTGCATGAACAACCATCCATAGGAAAGTGCAGAAACTGACCCTGTGTGCAAACCGGAGGCAATACTATCCCTGGCAACGAAGATCAATTGAATAAAAAAGACGGTGAGGACGCGGGGTCCCATCAGGATCAGGACCTTGCGTACGCCTGGATGATGCAGATTTATCGCAGGTGTCCAGTGGAACTTATACATTACCAACCCGGGCAATTGGATCAACAGGAACATGAATGCCCCAATGATGCCACCATAGACGACACCAACTATCCCCATCCCAAAAGACGGCAGGGTGAGCGGACCGATGTGGTAGCCGGTCTCAGGGGCGAGGATAATGACACCAAACAACATCCCCAGGTCATACATGCTGGGGGCTATAGCGGGCAGCAGGAAGTACTGGTTGGCCTGCAAGCCAGCGATGACCAACCCACTCAAGGAGAATAATATGGTCGCAACCAGGTCTAGGCGCATGATATTGGTTACCAACTGCTGCTGCACCATAGAGAAACCAGGAGTGACCACAAAGTGGACAAGAGGAGTGGCAAAAATTGCCAGCAGCAAGGCAATGCCGACAGTGACGAGAAAGACCAGATTGGCGACGCGGGAGAACAGGTCCCAGGCAGCCTGGCGGTCCTGTTTTTGTAGAGTTTCAGTCAGCACGGGGATAAAAGCTATGCCGAGAGCCCCACCTGAGATGAGAGCGAACAACAAACCTGGCAGGTTGTTGGCCGCGTTGTAGGCATCCAATGCGGGTGAGAGCCCAAACTGCCGTGCGACGAGGAGATGGTGCGCCAACCCCAACACCTTCTCAAGCCCGAAGAATACCGCCACGATCAGGGTTGACTTGGCAAAACGCGACATTCGCCAAGTATAGCACGAGTTATTATAGGTCTCAGGCTATCGGTCAGCGTAAAAATTAGAAAATATATGGGCACAATGCTGCCTACAAAGTGGCATGAAGCCAACACAGGAATCAAAATGTTGCATCCAGCCAGTGGATATGGTAGAATTCCGTGCGCTTGAGAGGGATTTTCCCTCACCCTGGAGGGATGGCCGAGTGGCTTAAGGCGCCTGTCTTGAAAACAGGTATGGAGAAATCCATCGTGGGTTCGAATCCCTCTCCCTCCGCCTACGGGGAGGTGCCAGAGAGGCCGATTGGGCTCGCCTGCTAAGTGAGTGCGGGGGC
>JBGPBQ010000298.1:0-4757 GCA_041481345.1 Anaerolineae bacterium | reverse complement strand
ATTATCGTGTTTTTCGCCTTACGGCAAGCTCCTGCAGCGATTATCCCACCCACGGTAACCTCTACAGTCACCGCCACCGCCACCGGCACCCAGACAGCTACTTTGACGCCCCTGCCTACATTAACCAATACTCCCGAGCCTACTTCTACGCCTGTGACTTATCTGGTCAAAGCGAATGATACCTGCTTGGGAATTGCTGCATTTTTTGATGTTTCAGTGCAAAGCATTATCACACTGAATAATCTCCCCACTGCGTGCAACACATTATTTATCAATCAGCCGCTGCAAATTCCTCAACCCACCCCGACAGTTACAGCACTGCCATCAGCTACATACAGCTTGGCGGAGCAGACTGAAGCTGCCTGTGAAAAAGTTGAGATTATCGTTCAGTCCACCGATACGCTGTTGAGCATCTCAACAATTTACAACGTCCCCATGGATGCCATAAAAGCGGAAAATGGTCTTTCAAGTGATACTGTTTATTTAGGGCAGACGCTCACCATCCCTCTGTGTCGCAAGTTTGCCACCCCAGGCCCAACCCCAACCGCCACGCTCCCACCTCCATACGCTGCTCCGAACCTGCTCCTGCCACCCAATGGTGCTCCCTTTACAATTGCAGACGATTCAATCACCCTTCAGTGGGCATCCGTCGGTTCTCTTCAGGAAAACGAGGCATACCGGGTGACGGTAGAAGATCTCACTGCTGCCCTAGGACCATCACTGGTCGACCAGGTTGCTGACACCAAATATATCATCCCATCAACGCTACGCCCTACCGATGGAGTTGCCCATATATTTAGCTGGATAGTGGAAGTTGTGCGTATTTCCGGCTCTGATGAGAGTGGTAATCCGATTTATACTACAGCCGGTGCTGCTAGCACGCCCAGGTATTTTAGCTGGATTGGTGCCCCAGGTGGGGCTATACCCACACCTTAATAAAAACAGCGGTGGATGTTTCCACCGCTGTTTTTTTCTATGCGCTTTTGGTTAAGCAGTTTTATTGGCTATTTCTTCTAGCATAGCTGTCGTTAGAGATTTTGGTCGTTCAATCGGCTGACCGAGTGCCCTTGCCCAGACTGCGTTTGCTGAAACTCCCAGGATGCGGCTGGCGCCGAAAATTACCGTATAAAAGTCAAATTCCCTGATGCCAAAATGATATTGTAAGCTACCGCTGATTGCATCCACATTAGGCCATGGATCCTTGGCTTTACCTTGTTCTATTAACACCTCCGGAACTACTTCATACACCAGGGCTGCCAGCCTGAATATTTCATCGTCAGGGAAGTGCTTCTTGCCAAATTCCAATTGCGCCGTGTATCGCGGATCGGTCTTGCGTAAAACGGCGTGTCCATATCCGGGTATTACCTGTCCTTTATTTAGTGTATCCCAGGCAAATTGACGTAAAGTAGCCTTATCATAGGAGCACTCACCACATTTCTCCTTTACATCCAACAGCCACATCAAGCACTCCTGGTTGGCTAATCCATGCAGAGGTCCTGCCAACCCACTTAATCCGGCAGAAGCCGCATAGTAAATATCCGAAAGCGAAGATGCCACCAGGTGTGTCGTATGCGCACTTACATTCCCACTCTCGTGGTCAGAATGGAGCAGGAAGTACAGTCGGGATAGGTCCTTATACGTAGGGTCGTTTATCCCCATCATATGGGCAAAATTTCCGGCCCAATCCAAACCTGGATCAGAGGGTAGGATGTCACCGTTCTTATACTTTAATCTATAGATAAATGCCGCGATCTCAGGCAACTTGGCAATCAAGTTCATGCTGTCTTCCAGCATGGGTTTCCAAAAGGAGTCCTTCTTTAGCCCCTGGTGATATTCCTTGGAGAATAAAGATTCGCGTTGCAATGTAAGTACTGCCAGGGTAAATAACGTCATTGGATGGGCATCCGAGGGCATCGCCCGGATTGCATCGAACACATATTGAGGCACTTTTCCACGTTGCTTCCATTCAGCCTCCACATCCAAAGCTTGCTCCAGGGTGGGAACACTGCCAACGAGGAAGAGGTAATACAACCCCCCAACATAAGGCATCTCGGACCCTTGGGGTTTGGGTAGTTTTGATAACACCTCTGGGATTGTGTAACCGCGGAACCGGATGCCTTCCACCGGGTCTACATAGGAGATATCTGTGACGAGACTCTTAACATCCCGCATACCACCATAGACCTGGGAGATGGTCACTTCACCAACCTTCACATCCCCTTTTTCTTTAATCAGCTTCCTGACTCGCTCACGCCACTCGGGTAATTGCTGTTCAATTTTGTCGAGTAATAGCATATCTGGCTCTCCAGGGTTATATCTTTACCAATTTGCGCAATGCCTCGGTGGTTTGTTGCACCGCGTCTGCAGAAACTTTCAACGCTTGTCGTTCCTCATTATTAAGGTCATAAATTATGATTTTCTCGATCCCTGTCTGCCCTAGCTGCACTGGTACACCAAAGAACATATCGTTAAGCCCATACTCCCCCCTCATATAAACCGACGCAGGCACGATCAGGTGTTTATCCTTGAGTATCGCTTCAACTATTTGAGAAACCGCTGCCGCCGGAGCATAATATGCGCTGCCAGACTTTAATAGGCTGACGATTTCGCCGCCGCCTTTCCTCGTACGATTAACGATCGCCTCCAGGCGTTCAGCTGGGATAAGCTCTCGCAGAGCTGTGCCAGCAACATTCGAGTGCCGGGTTAATGGTACCATTTCATCACCATGACCACCAAGCACATAACATTGGATATTTTCAACCGATACACCCAATTCTGCGGAGATAAAAGCGCGCATACGAGCAGAATCCAGGATTCCTGCCTGTCCAATCACTCTTTCTGGAGGTAGCTTGGTCAATTTCATCGTCAGGTAAGCCATCGCATCCAACGGATTGGTTAATATGACATAGATCGCATTAGGAGAACGCTTAATAGTTTCCCGGGCAGCATTGCTGACAATCTCCGCATTTACGGTCAGCAGATCATCACGGCTTATTCCGGGTTTTCGTGGCAGCCCTGCCGTGATCACAATGATATCCGAGCCCGAAGTAGCATCGTAATCATTGCTCCCAAGAATCCTCACATCTCGACCAATGATTGGCATGGCTTGTTGTAGATCAAGCGCTTTTCCCTGAGGCATGCCTTCGACAATATCAACCAAAACGATATCAGCTATTTCACGCTCCGCCAACCAATGAGCTGTCGTCGAGCCGGTCATACCTCCACCAATGATTGACACCTTGTTCTTCATTTTTCCTTTTCCCTTCGTTCGGAAGAAATTATGACTTTACTGGTATAGGTTGAACTTGTTCTTGCGCTTGCAGGTACTTGATTGCTTGCATTGCAGCAGCTGCCCCCATTCCCGCGGAGGTGATCACCTGCCGGAAATTTGGATCCCCAGCTTCGCCAGCGACAAATACACCGGGTAAATTGGTCGATACCATGTTCTCAGTTTTAATGTATCCGTGCTCATCCAAGTTAAGCGAGTTAGCAAACATCTGTGTGTTTGGGATGTGTCCTATGAAAATAAACACGCCATCGGTCGATAGTTCACTTGATTCGCTGGTCTTCAAGTTTTTTACTCTAACTTTCGTGACTTTTCCCTCTCCGATGATCTCCGTTATAGCACTATCCCAGATGAATTTGATCTTAGGATGGCTGAATACACGCTGTTGCAGGATAACACCTGCACGCAGATTATCTCTCCGGTGAATGATAGTCACTGATTTTGCATACCGTGTAAGAAATAAGCTCTCCTCAACAGCACTATCACCGCCTCCTACTACGACCACATCCTTTTCCTTAAAAAACCATCCATCACATGTAGCACAATAGGATACACCCCTACCCGTCAGCTCCTTTTCACCTGGAACATTCAACTTAGTAGCCTGCGCCCCGGTAGCAATGATTAATACTTCTGTCCGATACTCGCCGTTATAGGTCTTCACCCTAAACGGGTGTACATTAAAATCTACATCAGTCGCAGTATCATATTCTACCCGCGCCCCGAATTTCTCAGCTTGTTTCTGAAACAGGTCAGAAAGTTCCTGTCCACCTACCGCGTCTGGAAAACCTGGATAATTCTCAATTATATTAGTCAATGAAGCCTGCCCGCCCAATTCCATCCCGGTTAACACAACAGGTTCAAGGTTTGCCCGAGCTGCGTATAGTGCAGCGGATAGGCCTGCAGGTCCAGAGCCAAGGATTAATACTTTTATGTCATTTGTGGAGTTATTCGTGGACATCTTGTTCACGGTAAAATCCATTTTATGCCCTTTCTATTCTGGTATTTTTGGGAATACAACTTTGTTATACGAAAGAGTTCTTTATGAATTAAGATGCAAATCACATATAAAAGTTACATATGTAACGATCAGCTAAAAATGATCCACAACAATGCAGCAGCTGAGGCGATACGTAATATCCAGGTGAGGACTTCCTGTCCTCCAGCAGATGATTGGACTGATGCCAGCAAAAATGCGCCAAAGATGATCCCACCAACCGCCTTTGATACAGTTTTTTCAAGTTTTTTGATATTTTCTGATAGTTGAGGCGCACGCACATTTAATTCACCCCGTTCCATTTGCGTGAATAATGCGTCTGCTCTTATTGGTAGGCTGATCACCTTACGGGCAATATTACCCGCTTCCTTGACCCAATAACTCCAGTCGTGCGTGGCTTCCTCCTTGATAATTTTCTGAGAAAATGGAGCGAGGTTTTCAAATATGTTGATCTGCGGATCTAGGCCTGTGCACATT
>JBGPBQ010000297.1:0-4757 GCA_041481345.1 Anaerolineae bacterium | reverse complement strand
ATTTAAAAAGATTGTATTTTATTTTTTGGTAAAAATCGATGGGCAGATGTCCCGTGCCAGTAGGGACAAATATCCCGAACATTCGTAGATTTTAGTCTTCTATCTTCATAGAACTGATTAAGATCATAAACACCAATGAGAGTGGAATTTCATTGACCAGGATCGACTTTACCAGGCCTGCCAAATTATTTTTTGAATGGTCATTCGCCTCATAGATATTGAAGAGGTTAATTATCGGTTATATTGGAATATAGTCGATGCATCACATCCTACTACTAGAGTCTTCAGAGGATAATCGTAAGAATTCCATACCACATAATGTGGTGCAGTGATTGCAGATACTTATCGGGTGGAGACACCCTGGACATACATTTCAGCCAGGGTTAGGGTAAGTGCTCGTTTGCTGCATTGCCCCTTCTCCAACGCTTTTGGGTAAAAACCTCCTTCATGGACTTGAGGAATGTCCAAAAGGATTTCACCCAGTCGGGTTCTTACTTCCTTAGGTTTGAACCCGTTGGCATTACCACGACGATCTGGTGTACGTTTATAAGTTGCTGTTTTCAAATATTGCTGGCGTTCAGCTTGCATGGCAGCGTTGATCACGATCCGGATCAGCTCGGGAAGAAAATCAAAGCCTTGCAATGCAATTTGTTCTAGAATTTCGGGTGGTAATATACAATCGCTTTGGTAGGTCATAGTGCTCTCTTTTTTTTGGTCTGGTAACCTGAAGGATACACCAGACCTACCGCTTTTAAATGGTCGAGAAATTACAGAAGAAATATTACACTACTAAATCCCACGCTGATACTTGTATATAAAACCGTCTAGGTCGCTTATTGACATTCACATAAGTGACTATATAATTTTATTGATCGGAATCAGATTGTTTCTTATAAAATAATAATATCTCTTTTATTAATGGTAAGGATTTTGAGGCAGCGATGAACCTGAGACTATAAATGGTCACTTGTTTTTATCATTGCGCTTCATAGATAATCATAAAAGTCTTAGGGTAGCCAATAGCGAAACCGACCGCGAAGGTTGTCTGATGGTTTTGTAGAAACGTATTGATGGATGCGAATAAAGTCGGGTTTATGGAGGGAAAAATGAAGAAGACATTTTTGCTTCTAATCATACTTTCAATGCTGTTTGCTTCATGTACAAGTAAGACTCCAGATTCAACCACGCAGACTTCTCAGGTTAAGGGATTTGTGCCAGGTAAAAGCACTCTACCTGGACAACCGGAAGAGGGAAAGAATTATTATCTTGTTGAGGTTTCAAAAGATGTTTTATCAACGCCAATCGTAACTAAAGTATCTACTTCGACAATGGGAGATGAAAAAGCTACACCTGTTGAAATCTCATCAGCTGATTTAACCACGGATAAGAACGGAGTCGCAGTCGTTGCCGATTCCAAAATCAGCTTTTTAGTTCCTGTTGTTGTATTAGATAAGAATCAAAAACCGGTAGAAGGAATAAGTATTAGTTATATCAGTGAGGGTGATCGCGTGCTTGTAACTGTATACGACAGTAAAGGTTATTACAAACCGCAATTAATTGCAGTTCAGATAGCCGATTTAAGATCAGGAATAAGCCAACGCGATGTAAATAGTTTAGGAAGAATGCTTACCCATTTACTCTATCCAGTTACTGCATTCGCTGCGCCTCAGAACCAAGTACCTGTAACTGTAGTTAGGGGGATTATTGCGCTTTTGGAGTTTGCGGATACTGTATATAGTTATTACAGCAACATTCAAAATGGTATAGAACTTGGTCTGAGTCAGAACCAGGTGTTAGGATACTCAGGCGATTTTGAATATGTCTGTAAACCCCCAGAATATTGGACCGCATTTGCATCAGCTGCAGTAGATACTGCCATTGTATTCCTAGTTCCTGATGGTGGTCTTGCTGTGATAGTATACTCAAATGTCGTATCAGCTTTAGTAGATCTTGGGTTAGAGGCGTTTATCAATCAACCAGTCCTCTATAAGAGGCACATTTATACTCAGGCAGAGATGGATGCCATTATCCATAAAGCCGGCCATGTTGGTGAGAACGTAAACGTTGAACCTGCTGTTTACGAGAAAGTTGATGCTAGTATTGGTAAGTGTGTAGAAGTTCCCGACCTTAGTACAACATATAATCTTGCAAATGCACGCGAGATCCTTACAGATATAGGAGTGTCAGCTGAGTATATAGACGTATTATGTGAGGATGGCTCGAAAAGTTGTGAAGGTGGGTATGTATTTTCGCAAGATCCAGGTGTGTATATAGTGAATGTTCTTTTTGGTCAGATTCAGGTCCCTTATTACCTTGCAATCCATAAGACCGGTGAAGTAATCCCTAGGATGAGTCTAGATGTGAGATATATGGTACTCAAACCTCCGGAACCGTTACCTCTTGCAGAGACTGAACCTCCACCAACAATAAACCTCTTTGGCCAGATTGCCTTTGAGTCAGACCGTAGTGGTCAATCTGAAGTCTATATACTGAATGTACAAACTAAGCAGATCACTCAACTGACTTTTAATAGTATCTCCAGTGGGCAACCAAATTGGTCACCGGATGGGAAAATACTGGCATATGCTTCAACGCTTGATGCAACCAGCCTGACCCGAGGTATTTTTGTGATGCCAATATTTCCCCAGCTTGGGCCCGCGCAACTTATTAATGGAGACAGGGCTTGGGCTCCAAAATGGTCACTCGACGGAAGGCATATCGCTTACGTATCCGACCGTAGCAATACCGTCTTGGGTTCGCGAATTTTCATCATGAATGCGGATGGTTCTGATGACCGATATTTATCGCCAAGTAATGTTTATGGATATGAAGGTGATATTACATGGTCACCTGATAGTTCACAAATTTATTTCACTGCAGTTGCGATGGGGCAAGGGCAGATTTTCTCCAATTTTTGTGTTACTAAAGCGGATGAATATAATCCAATTTGCCCTCCTCCCAATCTGTCAAAGGAAGTAAATAACCTCGATTGGTCCCCCGATGGACAGGGAGCAGTTTTTACACTGCAAGCTGACATCTATAAGATAAATTCAGATGGAACTGGACAGACGAGGCTTACGGAAACGAGCATGGAATCTAATCCTACCTGGTCGCCTGATGGGAAATACATTGCTTTTGTATCAAACCGTGATGGGAATCAAGAAATTTATGTGATGGATGCAGATGGTAATAATGAAACGAATATGACGAACAACCCAAGTGATGATACTTTTCCCGACTGGACTGCGGTTTCATTCGAAGAGCCGATAGACTGTCAGGGCTCACTTGCCACTCGTTTGCACATTGGTGACAAGGTATATATTTCCTATAGACCCCCTCTACCAAACCGATTAAGGGCTGAACCCAATCTTTCAGCAAAAATCCTTGATTTGTTGAAACCAGGGACTGCAGTAGAAATCCTGGATGGTTACGCATGCGGGGGCGACTTTCGTTTCTGGAAGGTAAAGGAATCAAACGGGTTGACTGGCTGGACTGCCGAGGGGGATTTGATGAATTACTGGCTAGTACCAGGGAATCCACCTGCAGAAGCCACTTCAACTGAAGCACAAATTCGCTATGTCATCGCTGATATCCAGCTTGGGGGTGTCGATAACTACTACAGACAATTTCTGGATCAGCCAGCCATCGCTGAAGCGATACGTCGATGGGATGCTGGTGTCAGAGTGGTTAATATCAGCCAATTTGAGCGTAAAATCGTAGGATCTTGGATGATAGTGTATGCCGGGACTGAAAACCAGATCAACGGATTGGATGTGCTGCTCACGACCGATACGCCAAGCGGTTCCTCTACCTGCGATTTGGCAGGAATCACAAACCCTACTTACTCAACTGATTTCAGTCATGGCTGGCTGAATGATAATGACAATGAAATGTCGGGTGGGTATGATTACAGCAATGGAGGTCAGGTCACATTCCTGTATCCGGGTGTAAACTTATCCGCCGATCAGGGCCAGACTGCCTACATCAGCTTCCAACCATACTGGGGCACTCTTGCTGTGAAACTCGTGAACCGAGGTGCTTGTAAAATCGCACTGATGCCTACTTGGACAGGAGCATCATGGACACAGCTCATACAAAATGGATATGTTTACATGGTTCTCGATGTTGATAATTCCATCGAAAATGCTGGGGGTATTTATTACGAGAAATTTGGGGATCACACACTGTCTCTTCTGAATAATCGATTTGAACTTGTTGAGGGTGACGAATATACCGTTGTTTTTGATCTAAGCCATAACTGGTTCAAACTCTATGATAAAAACGGGAAGTTGGTCATTGATTATGATCTATCTGGATTTTGGGGAGTAAGTCATACTGGTCACATACCCATGGGAGAATTTCCCTGGTGGACCATTGGCGCTGGCTGGACGGATACAAGTTATCCTACCGATTTAGTGGTTAAGGAAGTATGTTATGGAACCTCACAATAAAAATAGATTAATGATGATTAATCGGATTTACTTGGAATTCTGAGAATATTTAATTTTCAGGATTTGTTGATTGGGAGGAGGATATGGAAAACAGAGTTAGGATATCTCTGCAAGTTGCTGTTTTGTTTGTAGTGTTATTCTCGTCAGCTTGTAGCTCCACAAAGACAGTCCCTACACCAATATATACACCTAGGTCAACATTTTCTCCCCCGCCTACCACTACGCAGAAATCCAGTCATATACCCATTGAAATACCATCATTACTGTTTTAAGCATTGCTACTTATATGTTAGTTATATAGATATT
>JBGPBQ010000296.1:0-4857 GCA_041481345.1 Anaerolineae bacterium | reverse complement strand
TCAGCTTCATCCCTGACCCCGCCCAGGGATAGCCTGACGAATTTTCTCCCCAGCGCTTCGGCGATGGAGCGGCCCAATGAGGTTTTCCCCGTCCCTGGAGGCCCGACAAAGCACAAAATGGGCTGTTTGGAGCGCTTGGGTTTCAGGCTTTTGACGGCGATATATTCGAGGATGCGATCTTTAGCACGCGGCAATCCATAATGATACTGTTCGAGGGTCTCGGCGGCATGTTTGACATCCAGATTATCCTCCGTCATGTTAGTCCAGGGTAAATCCAGGATCCAATCGATATAAGTGCGGATAATACCGACTTCGGGAGACATGGGCATCATCTGGTTCAAACGATCGATCTCTTTCAGAGCGCGCAGCATAATCTCTTCAGGAAGGCTGATGCCTTCCACCCGCTTGCGCAGATCTGAGATCTCTCTGATCCAGGCATCCGCTTCGCCCAATTCGGTTTGAATGATGCGCATCTGCTCACGCAGATAAAATTCACGCTGCGTACGGTCGACCTCACTCTGAGCCTTGGTATGGATCTGGTCTTCCAGCTCAAGGACGTCAGCTTCCTGGGCCAATAAAGTGACTACATTCTTCAGCCGTTCGGAGGGGTTAAGCAGCTGCAGCAGTTTTAGACGCTCCTCCATGGGAGGGGATATAGTGGTCACAATCATATCTGCCAGCCAACCCGGCTCTTCGATGTTCAGTGCATATAGGTAGGCTTCATCAGGCAAACTGCGATTCAGCTGGACACACTTCTGGAACAGCTCGAGTGCGGTGCGCATGGTGGCATCGATCTCACGATCCAACTTGGTGGTCTCATACAATGGTCGCGCCCGGGCGACCATGAAAGGCTCGTGCTGGGTAAATTCAACCACCTCCAGTCTTCTACGCCCCTGGGCAAGAGCTGAGCTCGAACCATCCGGCATGCTTACCAGACGCCCGACCGCCACTTCTACACCGATGGTTAAAAAGTCACCAATTTTCGGGTTATCAATAGTTGAATCACGCTGGGTGAGGGCGATGACCGTGTGATTATCCATCTGGGCTTCCTCTATGGCGAGCAGGGAAGCTTCGCGCCCCACAAACACCGGCGCCACCATGTGAGGGTAAATCACCAGGTCACGGAGTGGCAGCACCGGGCATTCGATCAAACCATCTGTATCCAGGGAGGCATCCGGTACTTTATACAGCTCTTCTGTACGACGATGGACGGCTTCACCAAAATCATCATCCTCATCGCGATAATACCAATCACTATCCTTCATTAATAACTCCTGATCTTCGCTTTTTTCTCCCAATATTTACGCGCTTCCGACACGACGAATATACTACCCGTCACCAGCACCAGGTTGTCTTCACTGACCATCTGCAGAGCCTTTTCCACAGCTTGTGGAATATCCTCGATGCATGCAATTGGGTGCCCAAAGGTTTGGGCCATATCTACCAATTTATCCGGATTGATGGCACGCGGGTGGAAGGATTTGACCGCGATCAATTCTTTCACCAACGGCATCAGCTCGATGAACATCCCTGCGATATCCTTATCCTCCGAGGCTCCAAAAACCAATATAACACGCTTGCCAGGATAATATTCATCCAAGGTCAGGCGCAGCTTTAATGCCGAATCACGGTTATGAGCGCAATCGAGCACCACTGGAGGTGTTCTCTGGACGATTTCGAAGCGCCCAGGCCAGAAAGTTTTCGAGAAGCCGCGTTGTATGGCTTCATGGTCAACCTTCAACCCGTATTTATTAAAGATTTCCAGGGCTGCATATGCTGTCGCTGCATTTACCGCCTGGTGGTCTCCCAACAGCAGGATGGACAGCTCCAACGGACCTTTTGAATTTCCATCAGCTGACCACACCTGGATCGTCTGACCATCCAGGCTTTTTGATACACTCTTATAAAGAATATCCCGGCCCATCTGGACCAAGGCGGATCCGCGTTCACGGGTGATCCGCTCGATCACCTGGCGGGCTTCGTCAGCCTGGGGGGAGGCGACAACTGGGATACCAGGCTTGATTATCCCGGCTTTTTCACCAGCGATGAGCGCGAGGGTGTTTCCCAAGAGCTGGGTGTGATCATAAGAAATCGAAGTGATGACGCTCACCACCGGATTCACAACATTGGTCGCATCCAAACGCCCGCCCAGACCCACCTCGATGACGGCAGCATCGACTTTTTGCTGCTGAAAATACATAAATGCCAGGGCAGTGGTGATTTCAAAGGTGGTGAGCTCGGGGATGGCAGCTACATATGGTTTGATGGCTTCGACCATTTCCCCCAGGTCGGCGTGGGGGATGAACTCGCCGTCGATCTGGATGCGTTCGGCATAATCATCCAGATGAGGTGAGGTATACAGACCCACCTTATATCCCGCCTCGTGCAGGGCGCTGGCGCACAGGATGCAAACCGAACCTTTCCCTTTGGTCCCGGCGACGTGAATGCTGGGATAGGCAGCCTGCGGATCACCCAGCGAGGCAACCAATGCCTGCATCCTTTCCAGCTTGAACCTGGCAGGCGAGTAGGTATCAGCCTTTTGCATGCTGAAATCTACAAAGCTGTACAGGTATTCCAGCGCAGCCTTATAGGCAGCTTCACCATTTTTCATAATCTAAGGATTGTAACCGCTTGGTAGGCTATATGGAAGAGGAAATTGTACATGTCCCCAGCTGCTGACACGGTGGAATGCTCAAATTATGTTCATGGTAGAATAGCCGGGTGCTGAAGAAAGCTATTAAAGTGATTGTGAAATTCATCAAGATTGCTATCCTCGTGGGAGCGGCGGTTTTAATCCTGCCGCGCCTGATCACAGCCCTGTTTGCGATCCCAAGGAGCTTTTCGACCCAATCGGCGCCACCCACCCCGGCGGCAATCGTGTTTGGGGCGGGGTTGTGGCGCGATGGCACCCCCACCACCGTGCTCCGGGATCGGATCGCTACGGCTTCCGAGCTGTACTTTTCTGGAAAAGTGCAAAAAATCCTGATGAGCGGGGATAACCGCTACCTGGATTACAATGAACCGGGTGCCATGCGGGAATACGCCCTCAGCCTGGGTGTACCTTCTGATGACATTGTCCTGGATTATGCTGGCAGACGCACGTATGACACCTGCTACAGGGCACACTCCATCTTTGGACTCCAAAAGGCGATCCTGGTGACGCAGAGTTTTCACATGCCACGTGCCCTTTATACATGCAACGCTTTGGGATTGAAGGCGATTGGGGTGCCTTCCGATCGCCATGCATACAACCAACGCTCACTATTGTATTGGAACTTACGGGAGCTCCCGGCGACCCTGACGGCTCTGCTCGAAGTGCATATCCTGCGACCTGAGCCGGTCCTCGGTCAGCCTGAGCCCATCTTCCCGGAGATCGATGGTCAAACGGGTGGTTGAAGTTAATATTCATTTTAAATTACGGAGACACCATGGAACGATCTGAAGCCCTACAAATCGTGCACGATTACGTTAAGAATGAAAACCTGGTCAGGCATATGCTGGCAGTGGAAGCTGCGATGCGTTTTTATGCGGGGAAATTGGGTGAAAACGAAGACACCTGGGGAATCACCGGTATCCTGCACGATTTCGATTGGGAAATCCACCCCACATTGGAGCAGCACCCGATTGATGGGGCACCCATCCTGCGCGAGCGAGGCGTGCCCGAAGAGATCGTACGGGCAATCTTGAGCCATGCCGACCATACTGGGATCCCACGAGAAACGCCGATGCAAAAAGCGCTGTACGCCTGCGACGAGGTCACCGGCTTGATCACGGCAGTAGCCTTGGTGCGCCCTTCGCGGTCGTTATATGACCTTGAGGCGTCTTCAGTGAAGAAGAAGTGGAAGGACCGGGCGTTTGCGGCCGGAGCGAACCGGGAGGAAATTGCGAAGGCGGCGCAGGAATTCAATATCGAGCTGTGGGAGCATGTGGGTAACGTGATCCTGGCGATGCGGACGATCGCACCGGAATTAGGTCTGGCGGGGGAGGTTAGGTGATCACATCGAGAAGATCACTCGATGTCCGGTGATCAGGTAATCAGTATCGAGAAGATCACTCGATATCCGTAATCAGACAAACAGGTGAGACAGAGATCAGGTAATTAGGGTATAAGTTGAATGGTTCTAGGCTTAGGTTTTAAGGGTTAAGAGACTAGCTTTGAACATTGCGAAACGCCCTAGCCTACCAGTCTACCGATTTAATTATTAAGGTGCTGGGAAGATCATGATTTGTTTCGCGAAAAAAAACAAAGAGGAACAATTACGGCTTGAGGGGGGTGATGTTATTATTGAGCGATATGTTGGGTTTCGCGGGAGACGCTCAATCCGGTAGCAGAACGAACTGGATAACCCCAACCTACGAGTACCCCCTCCCGCCTCCCCCAAATAAAATTCAATTTGGGGGAGGAGTTGAAAAAAGGACATGTGAGCTAAATGTTGGGTTTCGCAAAAGGCGCGCAATCTGGTATTAGAACGAACCGGAAAACCCCAATGTAATATAACTACCATAACCACTTATATTATTAAGGTGCCGGTGTGACTATTATTCGTTCTTGAAAAAATCGAAGAGGAACGAATATGGCTTAAAGTAGTTGCAATGCTATGAATGGGGTAAAAATATGAACAGGACGAATTGAACTAAATAATTCAATTGCATTCAATTATGGGGGTAGAAAATTATTAATGGAATCAGCCAACCATATAGGCAGATATTGTGAAGAAAAGGATTTCAACACACATACATGTAATTACTCACCGATACTGGGAAATGGGAGTGCAGGTGGACCAAAAAGGGACAAAATCGTCTCAAAAGCCCGAACGCCAGATAATTCAGCCGTATCGATGACGGATGCCAAGGCCG
>JBGPBQ010000295.1:0-4860 GCA_041481345.1 Anaerolineae bacterium | reverse complement strand
CTGGACAATATAGTTCGATGGGTAATCCTCGACCATCGTGATATCAGTGACCAGCCCGGCGCGGCCTAAGATCCCTTCCAACAGGTCGTGACTGAGCACAGTGTTTTCTGGGATATGTCTGTCCACGCTGCGCTCAAATGCGTCTACGTCATATATTCCTTTACCAACGTAGCTTCCTTCGCCGAACAGGTCCTGGTAAGCATCGGAGACCGCCCTAGTGTACAAATCCAGCCCAGTATCTCCAGCAAATATTCGGGTAAACCATGAATAATTGGCGCTTCGGGGATGGATCTCCATACGGGGTTGCAGTACGGTGTAACCGGAAAATACATGGCCGGTAGGGTCATTGAACTTTGCGTGGTTCAATGGATGGGCTAGTGTACCAGCCAAACGTCTGGCTGCACCGCGTGGCAGGATGGTATCTGCATCGAGGGTGATCACGAAACGGACGCATTGTAATTCTGCACTGTCCGACATCTCACTGGTGACTGTAGAAAACGACGTATCCTCACTGCCCCGCAGTAACTTGTTCAGCTCATGCAGTTTGCCACGTTTACGTTCCCATCCCATCCACCTGCCTTCAGATTGGTTCCATAACCTTTTGCGGTGGAGCAAATAAAACAATTTTGCGCCTTCCACGATGGGCTGTTGTATTCGTTCATCATATTCAAGGGTCCCAGCCACTACCTGTTGATCAACACTGCTGTCAGCGGTCGTGTTACAGTCAGGAATCGAACGACTATATTTGGCGTTCAATTTCTCAATTGCAGTGGAGGCGTACCTTATCATTTCTTCATCTTCAGGTAGGGTTTCGCTGTCCGCGTCAGCGAAATCTGTCAGTAAAGCAAAAAGCAGACCTGGGTCTGAGTTGCGTAGAAAAGTCATTTCGATCTGGTGAGTCAGGTTGTCAATTTCACTGTGGCTGGTGATCAAGGCTGGGATAACTACCAGCGTCCGGAAACGGTCAGGAATCCCATCTATGAAATTCAGCTTAGGCAGAATGCGTGGTTTTATCCTCAATGTGATCATCCAATTAACCAGGCTGGCGGAAACTGTCAATATGGGAACCAACAATGCAATTGTAAGTACAAGAACAGCAACCCACTGCAATAGAGAACCTGACTGAAATATCTCCCGCAGATTGATTTCAAGCAAGATGAGCCCCATGAACAGCAAGCTAAGGGAAAAGATACCTCCAAGGTATAAGGCACTTGAATGCTGTAACCCCCATCGTTTGAACACTGTTTTTGCATCCGGATGATAGCCGATCCTTTTCTCTAATACAGACCGGCTTTTCCCAAGCAAATATTCGCCTACATGGGGGACCGGGTCGTTGAGTGGGCTTTCAACCTGACGTATGTCTGGAAATATTCCTGCCGATTCGGTTTCACCAGGGCTATTTTCAAGAGCTAGGTCGAGCGTTATTTTAGCTAATTCATTTTCTTCCTGACCGCTTGCAAACGAAAGCGACTCGATTTCTTTTCGGTACATGTCGCGGGTCTTAAAGTCCATCGATGGGTATATTCCAGCCGGGTCTTCACGCAGAGTCCGTTCCAGGCTGCTAACTGCCTCAAAAAAGTCGTTCCAGTTTTGTTCAGAAATAGTACGTAAGCTGAGGATTATATTAGCCACGATACCGCTAGCTAATGTATCGCCCGTTGCATCGTTTTTTCCTGATATCGGATTGCCAGACCCAATAAGCTGTGGAGGGAAGACAGGTAAGTTAGGTGCAGGTTGAGGACGGATTAACCATTCGAGCGTGTTCGCTAGGGTTTCTATCAGGCTGTAGCGCAGGAAAATCGGCAAAGCCCATATTTCACCCATGGTCAGAAATACATTTTCCTGAACCTGGATCAGGATAGCTTGAAGGTCCATCACATTCAACAAATAGTTTTGGAAAAAAAGCACGCCCCGCCCAATTGCATAAATGCGTGGCAGGCCTTTCAATGGTCCGCCTGCTAGTTTAGGCAACTGCTTATAATAACCAGCGGGTAAATCTTCACCAATTTGCCGGAGAGCTTGCCGGATGATGTAGTAATTGTCCAACACCCATTCAGAGGCAAGGGTAAGCGTTAAATCCTTATTCGAAGCCTCCTGGAAATAGGCATGTGCCTTTTCCAGCCAATCTTCATAAACCTTGAGCTCGCGTCCCCTTATTACGGTTCTCTTCCCAGACTCCGTGGGGACCCGGCTAATTTCCTGATAATTGCTTACCAGAAAATTGGCTAATTCCTGCATTTGTTCAGTTTTAGAAGAAAATGAATCTCCCGAGATAGGAAAGTCCCGATCTCGGATATTATTTTCATGGTCTTCCGGCATGCTTAACGTCTCCCGGATTTTTCTGCCGCAACCTCCGCCGCGGTCGGTCTTACTTGAGAGAGCGGCACATCCTGAACAATTAGGAGGGGTTTGGTGCCATGCTCTATATAGTTCCATGTAACGGTGCCGTAAGGCCAGGTAACTTGCCCAGAATAACCATGGGCGCAAAGGATTACGATGTCGATATCCTCCTGCTCGGCTAATTCCTGAATTGCGGAAGGCACACTGGTGCTTTCGACCACACAGGTATCACACTTTACCGGCAAACGCTCCTTCATCTCGTAAAGGTAACGTTCAACGGCCTGGTGGCTTAGTCGTAACAACTTTTCCGTAAGCTGGCTAATTTCGATCGGGAAGGGTTCTGGTATAGGCACTTCGGGCGGTCGAATTACTGCCGCCAAGAAGAGTATCGATTTGTCACCAGCGGTTTCTGGTGTGCTATCGGCAGACATTTCGCCTCGCGCCAGCTCAATCCCGGCGGAGAGGGAACACTCAGCACGGCGTGAGCTGTCAATGGGAAGTAGAATTCGGCGATAACGTTTTCTGTTTTCATCCATGATGGATCGATCATAAGCGCGCACGATCAGAACGGGCAGATATATCAAATTAATCACTTTTTGGGTGACACTACTGATATTCCAACGACTCAGTCCACTTGAGCCATGCGTAGAGATAACCAGCAGATCGATATTCTCGGTATGCGCAAAGTCGACGATGTTTTCCGCAGCTTTTCCTTCTCGGATGGAATAATCGACTCGGGTCATTTTTTGATCTTCACCCACGATGGATTTTTCACCCAGATTTTCCCGAACTTTGATTGTCATCCCTTGCATGTATGCCTCAGCCTCAGCTTTGTGAAGTTGCCAGCGTAATGGATCAACCGCTGCAGGGTTTTCGTGATAAGAAATAGGTTCAAGAACCCGTAAAAGATATATGCTCGCGCCGAAGATTCGAGCGAACAGCTCAGCATGAGGAATCGCTCCTTCAGCGAGCTGTGATCCGTCCAATGGCACCAGGATTCGGGTAAACATGAGATTCACTCCTTCCTATCAAGAAAACTTAAAGAGAGAGCCGTAAGGGCTTGATTACTCCTCCATGCAGATCACTGATAAGCATCGTCTGGAGCTCGCTTAACCTGGGTGATTGGCTGCAGCACCTTTATCATAATACCCAAGCAAAACACATGACGGGGGCAGCTATGCAAATCTAAAAACCGGTGATGGAGCTGGGTTGTTTGGCTATGATTTTGGCAATACCATTATAGCCCCGATGGGTAACTTGCAAGGAGACTAAAGGTTCCCCAGGCTGGCTGATCAGGTAAGATACGGTGCAATCAGCGAAAAGTAAAAAATCATACCGACCAGCCCACATTGTATCAGCAACACCGCGACCAGTGCTGCGTGGAATAAAAATCCGACCTGGTAGCCTGGTTGGGAAATCAAGTCGGTGTTCGGACGACCTAAAATGTGTGGTGAGAGACAGGTCGGCTACTTATGAATCGGACCAGTCTTGCCTGCTTCTTGCTTCAGCCGCCGTACATGTGTGCGCTGCCCTTTGGATAGTCGTTTTTTCTTCTTTGTTTTTATAGTTTTGTCTATCATTGGTATAACTCCTTTTAAGGTGGTTCTGAAAAAGTCCTATCGCTTCCTTGCATTAGTCCCTTTTCATGCTTAGAAGACTTGGGAAAGTCACTTCTTTGGGCGTGATCACAAACATCATCTGGCGATCCTCAACGAGGCGGTTCGTTCCGGTCAGCGGATCAGGGACATCATTCGTATCCCACCATCTGGATATAAAAAATTCGAAGGTAAAAATTCGGTCCTGTGAGTGGAAATCTTTATAGGGATCCACGATAACCAACTTTTGACTTTTGGAATCAGCCATTCTAACCACGCTATAATGGCCGTAGTCGGCATCCTGGCTTTCGTCTTCCAGAGTATCCTCGAAGAGACCTTGCCATTCGATCCCCACAAGATAATCGTAATCGGTCACAATTCGAACCAACTCCTCGATCGTTGAATGGTCCTTATACCAGAAACAGGTTTGAGGGGCGATTCGTCTGACTGCCTGGTTCAGCTGATCGACGCGCATACCCAGCTGCTCGATCAGGTCACTGGCGCCACCGGTTTCGACAACCTCCTCCTGGGTCACCTCTATCCCCAGATTATGTAACAGCATTTGGATTACAGCTGGCCCACAATGAGATTCACTGATCTGGGTAAAACGATCGTGGTGAAAATCGTTAGGGTCTCTAGGATTGGATTTTTCGCGCATATTGACTGATCAGGCTGGCTAGAACGTCTGAGAAGGTTACTTTATACAGGGCGAGCACCTCGGTGAGCGGAAGCCCCATACTTGGACCAAATGCGGTGTTCGGGTTAGCATCGATAAAATATGGCTTGCCACTCTCTGCATCAACGCGGACATCGAATTTGGCATAATCATGGTTGTGCAGAACGGTAAAAGCCTGTTCTGCATAGCGGGTAATCTTGCGAGCCAATTTTTGGTTGTCGACCAACTGATAATGATAGGAGTCTTTCT
>JBGPBQ010000294.1:0-4895 GCA_041481345.1 Anaerolineae bacterium | reverse complement strand
GCGGGAATTTTGAAGTGTCACCTCGAAGGATGACTCACTATTTTTGGGAATTCGAGGCAATCGTAAAGATCTACACAATTAAATAAGGGAGGGAAGAATGCAACACAACAGAAGGATCGTATCCAGATTAATTCTCACAGGATTCTTCTTCGTATTGGGATTGGGTTGTGCAGTCTTGCTAATCGGGTTGGTTGCCCATCAAGCCCAAGCGATGCCGGCTATGCCAACCTGGAAGCAGGTCAATGTGGATGGTTTTGGCTCCATTGAAAACCAGCAAATACCATCCCTGGCAGCTTTCAACGATTATTTGTATGCGGGTGTGTTTCATTATAACGGGATCACAAATACTGCCCAAATCTGGCGGAGTTCAACCGGCGAAAACTGGGATATGGTGGATGAGTTTCCGGCTGTTGGTGCAGCCGCGATGACCGCTTTCGATGGATCCATATATGTCGGAAGCTGGGATGGGTTCGTTTGGTCCAGCACGAATGGTATCACCTGGACGGAGATTATCACCGATGGATTTGATGGCACCGACCAGGGAATCGCCCGCTTTGCCGTCTTCGATAAGATGCTGTATGCCAGCACTTGGAATTCGGAGACGCAGATCTGGCGCACGGGCAACGGTATCGGATGGGAACCATTCGTAGGAGACGGGTTGGGTGATCCAAATAATATAGGCGCAATCTCCAGCGAGATTTTTAATGGGCAACTGTATTGGGGAGTGATGAATTCTGTGACCGGCGGCCAGCTCTGGCGCACCGATGGCATCACCACCTCGGCCGTTATTACAGATGGCTTTGGAAACCCAGAGAATTGGGTCATCTCCTCCTTAGCTGTTTTCGGTGATGCCTTATATGCTGGAGTTATCAACAACCCAGTTGTGCAAGATGAAGAAGTTCAGGTCTGGAGATCAGCTGATGGTGTGCGATGGGAGCAAGTAGTGAATGGCTTTGGCATTCCCAGGTATGGGGCAGTGAATGGATTAGAAGAGATTAATGGGTTACTTTATCTGATGGTTGAAAATGATTTAACTGGGCTTGAAGTCTGGCGAACAGGGAACGGTATGGATTGGGTGCAGGTGGGATTTGATGGCTTTGGGGATGTCAACAACCAGTGGTCCTACTGGGATAATGCCATGGTTGTTTTCAAGGAAAAACTCTATATTGGTACTAATAATTACGTCACGGGGGGTGAGGTCTGGCAGATGACACCAGAAACGGTGCCGCCAGCGGTGGTCACCCTCAATGGTGCGAGTGAAGGATTCGCTGGCCAAACCTATCAATTCACCGCTACAGTCGAACCAATTTCCACCAGCCTTCCACTCACTTATACCTGGCAGGCAAGTGGTCAAGCGCCCGTCATCCACACTGGTGGACTCATGGACACCGCCAGCTTTACCTGGGAAGCACCCGGCACCCAGGGCATTACCGTCACTGCCAGCAACCAGGGTGGTGAAGTCATTGGCAATCACACCATAGAAATATCGCGTATGACTTTCAGAATATTCATGCCCATCGCTCTAAGAGCCTGTTTGCCAATCTACAGCGATAATTTCTCAGATCCAGCATCTGGCTGGCCTGTGGGTGAATCTAGTGAAACCACCTATGCCTATCTCAATGGTGAATACCAGGTGCTGATCAAACCCGCTGGCGTGACTCATGGAGCGATTATCGATCTTGGCGTAAGCGATTTTCAGTTTGAGTTGGACGCCCGGGGAGTGTCTAACCTGGACGGTAGTGTCGGTCTTATTTTCAATTGGACCGATGCAAATCAGTATTACCTCTTCGAGGTCAGTGATGGTTGGTTCTCATTATGGCTCCGAGATCCCCAAAATTGGACCCCTCTGATCCATTGGACATATAATTCCGCTATCCACCCCGGCTTGGAGTGGAACCACCTTGAAGTGGTGCGTGCCGGCAGCAGCATTACTCTCTTCGCCAATGACCAAAACCTTGGGAAGGTAAATGACAGCACCTACTTTGGGACATGGCTAGGATTGGCTAGTGCCTCCTACACTTTACCCAACTTTGATAGCCGCTACGATAACTTCGTGGTTTATTCGGGTTGCACGGGATCTCATGCGGCTTCTGCATGTATATCTCCTACACTTTCTATGACGGATGTGTGGATGGTGGATGGATCCGGAAAACCGGGAAGATAAGCTGAGCACGGAAGGTGTGTCAGGTCTTGACCTGACCCCATGAATAAGAGGCCACTTCAGGGGATAATCTAGAATTACGAGCTCGAGCCTGGGTTCTTTCCAGGCTCGATGCTTGTACTTACTTCAAATTGGATTTGTGAGCTGGTTTCAAACCCTGCTATCTCGAACTGCGCCTGGCAAGGCGGGGTAAAATATCAGCGCAGGTATGCTACATGATTGGAAAATAACTGCAAGCATTGAATTTAGGTCATGCATACAAAATCACCATTTGTTCAACCTGATTGTTGAGGTAAAAGTAAATGTGGGAACCATTATATTTTTTGCTAGGCAAGTGGGAGGGGATTGGCAGCGGGCAACCTGGCAGTGGTCAGTACATACGGTCATACGAGCTTATACTAAATGATCGATTTATATACGGGCGGAATAAATCCACCTATCCACCTCAGGATAACAACCCTGAGGGTGAAGTGCATGAGGATTGGGGCTTTATCAGCTATGATAAGGGTCGGAAAACCTTCGTGTATCGCCAATTCCACGTGGAAGGGTTTGTGAACCAATACGTGATGGAATATCTCGCCCCAGATGGTAAAGAGATTGTCTTTGTGAGCGAATCCATCGAGAACATCCCGGCTGGATGGCGGGCAAAAGAATCTTACCAGGTCATCTCATCGGACGAGTTTATCGAAACGTTCGAGCTCGCAGAGCCGGGTAAGGATTTTCAGGTATACACGCAATGCCATTTGAGGAAGGTAACATAATTCCTACAGAAGGTGTAGAGTCGGTTGTTATCCGGTCAGAGTGGACGGGACAACTTCGCTTTTTACTCAAAAACGTCAGGGATCGACCCTTGTGAGATGTCTGCAGGTCGTATTGATGCATTAAAGTAGGATTCCTTCATCAAGGTCCACATGGCTTAACTGGTAATCAATATATAAAATTGTTTTATCAGGATTTATCTGCGGTGGAGGGCGTTTCCTTACGCTCCATCTGCGGTTAGATTTTCTAAACGCTTCGAATCACTTTGAATCTGTGAGTAATATATAGTTCTAATGATTGTTACGGAGTAGCGGTAATTTCCGGCGTCGACGTAGGTGCAGCGGGGAAGGGCGCCAGCACCTCGATTTCACGCCAGGAGACCCACGAAGGGCTTTCGGTGGTGATGATACGCAGGTAGCGGATATTCTGGAGGGGTGAAGTAGGTACGTAATTGAGCACATCGAAGTCGAACTCGCGCCCGCTGAACTCGTACACCTTTTTCAATGAGTCACGGCTGGCACCTACCCATACCTGGTGCACTGTCTGCCCGGCAGGCCATTGCCCCACCGTCAGGCGGATCTCACCGATGGCGTATGGAGCGCCTAGGTCAATCTCAATCCACTGGGTTGGAAAAGCACCAGAGCTCCATTGGGTGTTCGGGTCGCCATCGACAGCCATGTGGCCGGTCTGGTCTGGTAGGGCTTCGGTAACCTCGACGGGCTTGTTCAGTGCCAGGTTGCGCCCTGGAAGAGCGGTGGTTGTGCAGGCATCTGGCTGGGTTTTAGGGGATATTGCTTTCATTATAACATTCTGGCTGTCGACGAATCCCCATGTAGCATCTGATAGACCTGCGGGGGAGGGGTAGTAGCCGTAATACGTCCAACCGGTGAACCCATGGGAGCAGGAAGCGGCGATCCAATCCTGGATGGCAATCGCCCCATCCGAAACCTGCGGGTAGGCCCAGGTGGAGGCACCCACAGCACCCATGATGACGGGTTTGGAAACGTGGCCGTCCAGCCCGAAGTTTTGAGCCAGCTGTGGCATGGTCAGCTCACCAGCTGGGTCGGAATGGAGGTCGAAGAAATCAAGGGATGAGCTGGAGAGCAGTCCAGCAGTTTCAACATAGCGGTTGTCACCCTCCCGCCATGGATTTGGGCTGACAGGGGCGAAGAACCCCATGCTGATGAGTGCAGTTGGGTCGTATGTTAGGATGGTCTGGCGCAGCTGGTCGATGTAATAGCGCATCCCATCCGCTGCCAGGTCTTGTACCTGCGCTGGGACGAACATGTAGTAAGTTTTCCCGTTGACAAGGGTGATTTTTTCGGTATGCATGGAAAAAGGCGGTTGGTCGGACAGGTAGTATTGTTCATCCAACAGCTCCCAGCCGAGAATAACATCGAAGGGAGCATGACGCGATGCAAGCCCACCCAACAGGTCTCTCCAATACTGTTGGGCGGCATGGATCCCGGCTGAGGTGAGAAATTCTGCGTTGCGCCCGGAAGCAAAAGTCGCCCCCGCCTCCTGGTTGGCAAGGGCAACGTAACCGCCCAGCTCGGGTAGGTTTTGCGATGCCAGCAGCAGGAATAGGTTGGCATCCTTTGCCAGGTTCATCAGGTCGACAATATTATCCAGATAAGCTGGGTTCAAACCCTGCCCGTCTTGCACACCGATGCAGGTGTCTCCGCTGGTGCATCCATCCAGGATGATACGCACGGTGTTATACCCTGCCGCCGACAGAGCGTTGAAATCTGCCCGGATGCGGGAGTGGTCGTACACGCCGCTGGCAAACAAGCGGTCTTCGTAATGGTCCTGCACTGGCACCAGCATGAAGTAATTCACTCCTCGGGGGACGAAGTTTTGGAGAGTGAGCGTATCGTAAAACTCAGCTATCCCGTAGATGCGGTGCGTAGCGATGCGGTGATCAGCCACGGCTGGGGGTGGAGTGGGGCGGGAGGTGGGGCTTGTAACAGCTCCT
>JBGPBQ010000293.1:0-4930 GCA_041481345.1 Anaerolineae bacterium | reverse complement strand
GATCTTCTCGATCCTCACTCCAATTCATTGCTTCATAATTCAGCTAGTAAAATCATTCCAGAAAAAGGCGTAACATATGATAGCTGTAATTGTGCGTATTTATAAAATCAACCAGCCTATTTGTTAGGAATGCGCACTGGATTGTTCAAAACGAGGTGAAGGTTGGGTGTCTGGGGAAATATTATGTTCTTTATTACGCTCAACCCGATCAGGCGTATCTGACCAGGTTCTTTGTTCAGCGATTCGTGCACGTTCAAATTCTCGATCAGCCCGAGCAGCGGCTTTGCCCAGAGCAAGGGCGAAAATGAGGACCACAGCCTGTATAAAAATGAATATTCCTGTCCAAATGGCAATCATTCTGGTGTCCTTTCATTTTCCAAATTGCGCTCTATTTAATTAATATATGATATTGGTACATCAATATTATATGATAAACCAAGCAAAAATGCAAGTTGAATTGTTTCCTATTTTCTATTTAATGAACCACAGTTTCTGCAAAGAAATTTCCAAGAATGTAAATTTCATTACATAAGAGGTGGTTCGGGACAGTAGTTACAATATTCATGCCGATATAAATTTGATTATTATATTGGGACCCTAGAAATTCTCTTCAGATCAGTGCTGTAATGGCAAAAGGCAGTACACCTAACAGATTTCTTAAGATTATCAAGTCGGCAAATCGTGGCTTATAATTACTGAGCTAGTCGTTTATTAACAAACTGAAGAAGGCAGGTAAGTATCAGGTTTCACCTCCTAAATAATTTCACCACTGATTTATAAAGGATTTAGCAGGGTCCGCCAAGCTAAGTTAATAACTGGTTTAATCGAATTCACTACAAGGAGCAATCAAGATGAAAATCATTGTTATCGGAACGGGCTATGTCGGCCTACCGCATGCTGCAGTATGTGCAGAATATGGACACGAGGTTTACGCTTTTGACATCGATGAAGACCGGATCAAAGCTTACAAGACTGGTGAAAGGGGGCAGATTGAGCGATATGTCAACGAGCCAGGCATTGCTACGCTTGTCTCTGAAGTTATCGATCGTCGTTTGTACTTTACCACTCACTTAGATGACGTGATCGACGGTGCAGATGCATTTTTCATGTGCCTAAATACGCCTCCACAACGAGACGGCTCAACCGACCTGAAGTACTTTGAGGGCGCAGCGCATATGCTGGCTGAATCATTAGCCCGGCGGATGGACAAGAGGCGGGTTTTGGTAGTCAATAAAAGCACCGTTCCAATTGGCACAGTACGTCTGATGCAGAAGATCTTGAAGGAGCATGGAATAGAAGATTTCGGTGTGGCTTCAAACCCTGAATTCCTGGCTCAGGGCAACGCAGTTGAAGGATCCCGCCGACCGGATCGGGTGGTGGTAGGGGCTGATTGTCCCGAAGATTTCGAAGCGCTTCGTCACATCTACCCACAGTTTGTCAACCATGTGCGCATTGTTTATCTGGAAACCACACCGGAAACCGCTGAGGCGATTAAGTATGTAGCAAACACCTTGCTACTGACATATATTTCCTACTGGAATGGGGTTGGAGCTCGTTTATGTGAAACATTTGATAACATTAATATGGGTGATTTACGCAAAGGTGTGACCTCAGACAACCGCATCAGTACATGGGGTTCTTACGTTGGAAACGGTGCTGGCGGTAGCTGCTTGGGGAAAGACATCCAATCTCTGATATACCAACTCAACACGCATAATCAGCGAGCTGAGCTGCTGGACGCTGTTTATAAAGTCAATGAATTCCAGAAGCTGTATATGGTTGATCGCGCCATCCACGAAGCTGGTTTCAATTTCAACGGGAAAACTGTAGCATTATTAGGATTGGCTTTTAAGAAACGTACCAACGATATGCGCGATTCACCCGCCATCAAGGCTGTGGAAAGTTTATTGGGGAAAGGTGTTTCCGAAATTAGGGCCTATGATCCTTTAGCCAACGAGCAGGCAAAAGGTTATTGGTTAAATCCCGATAAAAATTCGCTTTTTGAACGAATTAGCTATCATACATCCATACAGGAAGCTTTACTGGGTACAGATGCGGTATATATTTCGACTGACTGGGAAGAGTTTCGCGGTCTGACATCGATTATCCTCGAATGCCTGCAACCCCCATATTTGGTTATTGATGCCCGGCGGATGATCTCCGATTACCAGGAGCTCATTGATAACGGCTTTACCTATCTCTCAGTAGGTGGAAAGACATTTAAAGGTAAACCCAAATAACCACATTTCTGTCGTTTAGATTTGTTGTTGCATGTCCGATACGCATACCTAGTGGATATATTGTAAAATAAGCACGACTTCAAAAGGTCGTAATGAAGACGGGAGATCAAGTAGATGACTCAATCGAACGCAAGGCAGACAAACCGCATGCTCGGATACCCGAATGATGCGCGTCTATTGATCATCAACGCGGATGATTTTGGAATGTGCAATTCAATTAATGAAGCCATCTTTCAAACGATGAAGGAAGGCATTGTCCATTCAACCAGCCTGATGGTCACATGTCCCTGGGCTTTACACGCCATGCACTTCCTCAGGGATCATCCTGATATTCCGTTCGGAGTTCACCTCACTGTAATCTGTGATTCGGATGATTACAGCTGGGGTCCTGTGATGCCAAAGGACAAGGTGCCCGACCTGGTAGATCAATTGGGTCACTTCTACAGTTTTGAGAAATTCCACAAGATCCTTCACAGGGACATTCTAGAGCAGCTGGAAGTGGAATTCAGGTCGCAAATCGAAACCGTGCTGGCAGCCGAGCTCAAGCCGGCTCATTTGGATTGGCATGCTATCCGGCTCGAAGGCCGAGCAGAGATTTTTGACTTGATGTTCAGTCTGGCAAAAGAATATGGACTGGCGTTCCGCATCCCCGGACGACCTTATATACAGAAAGTACAAAGCCAACGTTTGCCCTGCAATGATTACGAATTGCTTGACAGCTACAGTCTTAATCCGGTAAATAAATCGGCGCGTTATACTCAGATGTTGCGCGAGCTGCCGGCGGGTCTAACTGAGTGGGCGGTACATCCAGGTCTCGATAATCCTGAGCTACTGGCGATGGAACCAGATGGTAATCATTTTCGCCAGACGGACTATGATTTCTGGATGTCTCAAGATTCGAAAGATATCGTGAAAAAAGAAGGGATCATCCTTATCGATTACCGGGCGATTCAGGAAGTCTGGAAAGGTAAATGATCTGCTTCCGTGGCACAGGTCCCTATTCAGCCAACCATTTACCCCGATCCATATTGAGTTGTTTTATATTTGACCAATCCACAAGGAGAATAGTCTCATTCGCCAGTTATCCGGGAGGAGTCAATACCAGACTGGCCGCGGTTGCTTCACATCAGAGCTTACTTCGCGATGGTCGAGATGCATGAAGCCGAAAGGAAACAGTAAATGCTTGATTTGCTAACGAAGTTGGTCCAAAACAGTCTGTTGCATGGAATCCTGATACTGTTTGTGCTCATAATATTGACGATCGTCGTCTTACGTTTAGTGAGAATAGCCGCAAACACAATCGAAAAGCGATTCATCACTTCCACCGAAGATCTTGATCGCCGGGCGCGGTTGTAGACTTTGCTTAAGGCAACCAGGAGCACCGTCCAAGGGATCATTCTGGTGATCGCGGTGCTGATTGGGTTAGGAACACTCGGTGTCGACATCGGTCCTGCGCTAGCCGCAGCAGGCATCGTCGGCTTAACTGTATCGCTTGGGGCGCAAACGCTCATCAAAGACGTAATCGGTGGGTTGACGATCCTGATGGAAGATGAATATCACGTGGGTGATCAGGTAAAGATCGGCTCGGTAAGCGGCGAGGTAGAGCGTATTACGCTGCGACGCACTGACGTACGTGATAGCGAAGGCCGCTTATTCATGGTGCCGAACGGAGAAGTGCGCACCGTTGCGAATGAATCACGGAATTGGATGATGGCACTGGTGGAGATAAACTTCAGTTTTGACACAGATATTGAAAAAGTTGTCGCAGTGTTGGATAAGGCACTGGTCAAATTAACCACCTATCCGCTAGTGAAACCCTTCTTACTAGCTGAACCGGAAATTTTCGGTTGGAACGCCATCAGTGAATGGTCAGTGGTTGTTCGACTGAGCGCTTGAGTGATGGTGGGCAAGCAAGCCGTTGTAGCACGCCCAATGCGCCCTCAAGACACTCCAGGAGGCTAGAATATCCGTCGAGAGCTATAGCCGCACAATATCCAAACCAGGAAAAAATTAAGTACGTTGGCTGCGCTTCTATAGTCGGAGCCCGATGCCTGTAGATGAAAACTGGTGGATATAACCACGACGCCCTGGAATATCCACCGGCTTTATTATGATGCATTTCGCTGAGTTTATCCAGCCTCAGAGGGATAGATTTACTAGCAATCCTGGTGGGGTATCTGTTCGTTCAATTCACATTATAGGTTAAAGTATATTTGCTAGGATCAAGTAACAAAGGCATATGTATTACGTGGGATTGGGGGACTTCATATCCTTCGAATATAATTATGATCAGGAGTGAGATATGGACAAAGCAGACATCGGTTTGATTGGATTAGCTGTGATGGGGCAGAACTTGGTCCTAAATATGAAGGATCATGGGTTTAGAGTGGCAGTATTCAACCGTACCGTATCCAAAGTGGACGATTTTATCAGAGGCAGCGCTAAAGATACCCAGGTCATTGGAACGCATTCATTAGAAGAATTGATCACCAGCTTGAGCAAGCCGAGACGTGTCATGCTGATGATCCAAGCAGGTAAGCCTGTGGATGACTACATCGACTTGCTGATCCAATACCTGGAGCCAGGGGATATCATCATCGATGGTGGAAACTCGAATTACACCGATACTATCCGCCGCACTGCCTATGTGGAATCTAAGGGATTATTATATGTGGGAACTGGAGTATCAG
>JBGPBQ010000292.1:0-4963 GCA_041481345.1 Anaerolineae bacterium | reverse complement strand
CACGACCCAGACAAATGGTGTGAGTTCAATAAACGCTACTTCGACGAGCTGGACGGCAACCCCGAAGCATGGCACCCGTTGCTGGAGGCCGCACGCAAAGGAAATATCACCTTACTCTTCAGCGCAACCGAGCTGGAACTTAACAACGCCGTCTCGCTGAGAGCGTATCTCGAACAACACCTGAAAATGGGAGGGTAGCATGGCAAAGGGCGCTCGCCCCAGGGTGCTGGTCGTCGGAGCAGGTTTTGGTGGCCTATGGGCAGCACGCGCATTGGCAGGTGCCCCGGTAGATGTCGTTGTGGTGGACCGGAATAATTACCACACCTTCCTGCCCCTGCTCTACCAGGTGGCAGCCGCCGAGTTGGAACCGGAGGACATCATTTACCCGGTGAGAAGCATCCTGCACAGATACTCGAACATACGCTTTTTGATGGGCGATGTGACCGGGATTGATCCCACCCAACACAAAGTACGGATAGGCAGCCAGAGCATTCCTTATGATTACCTCATCCTGTCGATAGGGAGCAAAGCTAATTATTTTGGTGTGGCTGGTGCTGAGGAACATGCCTATCCCTTAAAAACGCTGGACGATGCGGTGCTGCTGCGCAATCATATCCTGTGTAGTTTCGAATCAGCCAGTTACGAACCTGATGAGAACCTCCGCCAGCAGATGCTGACCTTCACAATTGTTGGTGGTGGACCGACCGGGGTGGAATTTGCGGGGGCGCTGGCAGAGCTGGTGCGGGTGCCGCTCCGGAGGGACTACCCTGACCTGGATTTTCATCAGGTGCATATCCTGCTGCTCGAAGCAACGGATCGCTTGCTCACCGGCGTGCCTGAACGCTTACATAATTACACCCTGAAGCACCTTACGCAGATGGGGGTCGATGTCCAGCTGAGCTCACACGTCAGCCAGATCACTTCACGCGCCGTGGTCTTGAAAGATGGCAGGATAATCCCCACCGAAACCGTAGTTTGGACGGCAGGCGTGGGTGGTCTAAGCTTGCCCCAAAATTGGAATTTTCCTACCCGCCGCAATGGGCAGGTTGAAGTCCTACCCACCTTGCAAGTAGCAGATCACGACGATCTATATATCGTCGGAGACCTGGCACACGTGGAACAGGACGGTCACCCTCTGCAATTAATCGCCACGGTTGCCACGCAGGAGGGGGAATGGGCTGCGAGAAATGTCCGCCGGCAAATTACAGGCGCCAAGCCTGAACCGTTTGAGTATCACGACCCGGGAATGCTGGCGGTCACCGGGCGAAATGCAGCCGTGGTCCGGTTGGGAAGATACACCTTCACCGGCTTCCCTGCCTGGATCATCTGGCTGAGCGTGCACCTCTACCGGCTGATCGGGTTCCGCAACCGGCTGTCCGTCTTGATCAATTGGGCCTGGGATTACCTTTTCTATGAGCGCGTCGTGCGCCTGATCACGCCCCTGCCAGAAAACCAGGCGCTGGAAAAAGGGTGTTGAGCATGCAAGACGTGCACATCACAACACTGTTCCTCGATATTGGAGGCGTGCTGCTTACCAACGGTTGGGACCACGCTGCCCGGCAATCGGCTGCCGAACGCTTCCAGCTGGATTTCACAGATGTGGAGGAGCGCCACCACCTGACTTATGACACCTACGAGGAAGGAAAATTAAGCCTGGACGAGTACTTGCAAAGGGTGGTTTTTTGCCAGAAACGTCCATTCTCTGTGGATGAATTCAAATCCTTCATGCTCTCGCGCTCCCAGCCTTACCCTGAGATGCTCGATCTGGTCCGCTCCATAAAAAATAAATTTAAATTAAAAACCATTGCGGTCAGCAACGAGGGTAGGGAGATCAACTCCTTCCGCATCACTGAATACAAATTAGACCAGGTTATCGATACGTTCGTCTCATCCTGTTTCGTACATTATCGTAAACCGGACCTGGATATCTACCGGATTGCCCTGGATGTATCCCAATCGCTGCCCGAACAGGTGGCGTATATCGACGACCGGCCTTTGTTTATTGAAACCGCCAACAGCCTGGGAATCCAGGGCATCCTGCACGTCGACATGCCATCCACGCGCTCAAAATTGGCCGCTTTGGGACTGCGATCACAATAATTAGAGATCCATCCAAAGGAGAAAAATGACTGAGGGAACATGCCGTATTGGTATGGTGGGCTTGGGGGTGATGGGACGGAACCTGCTGCTCAACATGGCGGAACATGGGTACGCGGTGGCGGGTTATGACAAGGACCCCAAGCAAGTGGCAAGCTTGCGTGCTGAAGCAGCCGGTCTGCCCATCCAGGCGATGGAGGACGTCGGCAGCTTTGTGTCAGCGCTGAAGGCGCCGCGGGCAGTGATGCTACTCGTCCCCGCTGGGCCGGTGGTGGATAATGTCATCCGTGATTTGCTACCACACCTCGAACCGGGAGATATGATCATCGATGCAGGCAACTCCCACTTCACCGATACTGATCTGCGCGAGAGCACCCTTGAAGCCAAAGGGCTGCATTTCTTCGGCATGGGCGTTTCCGGGGGCGAAGCAGGCGCACGTCATGGTCCAAGCATGATGCCGGGCGGAGCGGAAGCCGCTTACCAGCAGGTGCAGGATATTTTGGAGGCGGTCTCGGCGCACGTGGACGGGGAACCCTGCGAGACCTACCTCGGTCCCCACTCGGCGGGTCATTACGTCAAGATGGTGCACAACGGCATCGAATACGGCCTGATGCAGCTGATCGCCGAGGCCTATGACCTGCTCAAACGAGGCGTGGGTCTCACCGATGACGAGCTGGGAGAGGTCTTCTCGAACTGGAACCAGGCTGAGCTGAATGGATACCTGGTGGAGATCACTGCGGAAATCTTCCGCAAGATGGATGAGATCACCGGGAAGCGCCTGGTGGATGTGGTGCTGGATTCCGCCCACCAGCTGGGCACCGGCATGTGGACCACGCAGGATGCACTCGCGTTGCACGTCCCCACCCCAACGATCGACAGTGCGGTGGTCATGCGCAACCTTTCGAGCTTGGAAGCAGAGCGCACTGTCATCAGCCAGAAGTATGGGAACCTGTTACAACGCATCCCTGGTGAGCGTAGCCATATCATCACACAGGCACGGCGAGGTTTATACGCCGCCATAATCCTGACCTATGCACAAGGGTTTGCTCAATTGGATGCGGCTTCCAAAGCCTACGCATATAACCTGGACCTGTCGTCTGTGGCACGCATCTGGCGGGGAGGCTGTATCATTCGCTCCCGGGTGTTGGAACCAATCCGCACCGCCTATCAGCAGAAACCCGACTTGCTGCACCTTCTGATGGACCAAACCTTGGGTATTGCAGTCGCTGAACGCCTGTTTAGCTTGCGTGTCGTGGTACAGATGGCTGCCGGGATGAGTCTGCCTGCGCCGGCATTTATGGCGACCCTGGCTTATTTCGACAGTCTGCGCTCGACCCACCTACCCGCGAACCTGATCCAGGCGCAGCGTGATTTCTTCGGTGCCCACACCTATGAGCGAGTCGACCAGCGTGGGGTCTTCCACACCCAGTGGTCGAAAGAAGAGGGCTAGGAGTATGACTGAAATTATCCTCCCACCGGTCGAGATAACCATCTTCGGCGCAGCCGGAGACCTGACCTGGCGTAAGCTGATCCCGGCGCTGTATAACCTCTACCTGGGTGGGTTGATGCCGGAGAAGTTTGCCATATTTGGGGTGGACGCAAAACCGATCAGCCTGGAAGCTTTAAATAAGCGCCTGTTGGATGGGGTCAACCAATTTTCACGCCAAGGAAAAGCCAAACCTGACCAATGGATGGTTTTTGCCAGCCATATCACTGACTGCCTGACAGGTGATTTCGGTGATGCAAAGACCTTCGATAACCTAGCGAAGGCCTTGAACGGCCAGGATAAATCTTGGGGGGAGCACGCCGAGCGGGTCTATTACCTCGCCACCCCGCCAAGTGTCGTCGAGACCATCGTCCATAACCTGGGGCAGGCGCATCTGGTCAGCGACCGCAAGCGCGCCCGGCTGGTATTCGAAAAACCCTTCGGGCATGACCTGGAATCCGCCAGCCACCTCAACCAGACCCTGCTAAAGACCTTGGAAGAATCCCAGATCTACCGCATCGACCACTACCTGGGCAAGGAAACGGTACAGAACATCCTGGCATTCCGCTTCGCCAATGCCCTGTTCGAGCCCATCTGGGATCGTAGATATATCGACCACGTGCAGATCACGGTGGCTGAACAAGTGGGTGTGGAACATCGGGGCGGGTATTACGATCATTCGGGGGCCTTGCGCGATATGATCCAGAACCACCTGCTGCAGATCCTTTCCCTGATTGCCATGGAACCACCGGCAGCCTTCAACGCGGATGAGATCCGCGCCCGCAAAGTGGACGTGCTGCGCGCCATCCGCCCCATCCCCACCGACCACCTGCACCAGTACGCATCGCGCGGCCAGTATGGACCCGGCTGGATGGAGGGGGAACGTGTGGTGGGCTATCGCAATGAGCCGGATGTGGACCCTAATTCCGATATCGAGACATTTGCTGCTCTCAAACTCTTCATCGACAACTGGCGCTGGCAAGATATCCCATTTTATCTACGCACTGGGAAACGCCTGGCGCAAAAAACCTCGCAAGCCATCATCCAGTTCCGTCCCGTACCCCACCAATCCTTCCCGGCGTCTGCCAACCAGGATTGGCTCCCCAACCGCCTGGAGATCGAGATCCAGCCCGACGAAGGCATAAATTTGCATTTCCAGGCCAAGGTGCCGGGAGTTGACCTGCGGCTCAGCTCGCAGGAGATGCGCTTCCGCTACTCGGAGGCATTTAGTACCTCACCACCGGAGGCCTATGAAACATTGCTGCTTGATGTGATCCGCGGTGATGCCACGCTGTTCATGCGTGCTGACCAGGTTGAATGCGCCTGGAGCGTGATCGCACCCGTCCTGGAGGTGTGGGGAGGTACTGACCCATCCGATTT
>JBGPBQ010000291.1:0-4978 GCA_041481345.1 Anaerolineae bacterium | reverse complement strand
CAAGATAAGCGCAGCGTGTCTCGTACATATTACAACATGGCGAGTCACAACGATGATCACGATATCGACCACATAGGCCATAAAAATGTCGATTTATAGATGAAAATTTTTGCAGTCAGTGATGTTGTAGAGGATTGGATCTACAGCCCGAAATTACGCCAAGTAGTTTCAGACACTGACCTGGTAATTGGATGCGGCGATTTACCGCCTTATTATTTAGATTATATTATCAGCTCTTTAGACGTTCCACTATTCCATGTACATGGAAACCATTCAATCCCAGAAACGAAAGGGGATCATAACACCCCTAGCAGCTCTGGACTTACCGACCTGCACTGCAAAATGATCCAATATAAGGGGTATACCTTTGCAGGTGTAGAAGGAAGCTTACAGTACAATAATGGATCATACCAGTATTCTCAAACGGGCATGTGGCTGAATGTTTTCAGGCTGGTTCCTGCCTTGCTGAAGAACCGATTCACAATTGGTAAGTACCTGAATGTGTTCGTCACCCACGCGCCACCTTGGGGGATCCATGACCAATCCGACCTAACTCACCAAGGAATTAAAGCCTTTCGCTGGTTATTAACCCGGTTCCAACCCGATTATCACCTGCACGGTCACATCCACGTATATCGCCCGGATATGGTGATTGAATCAACATTTGGCAAGACAAGGGTAATGAATGCTTACGGTTATCGAAAGCTAGAGATCTAAGTTCTGACCAAATCGTATTACCTGCAGATGATCAGTGGAATGCGGGTCTGGCGCAACAACTCATCCACATCACCGCCCTGGAGCACCTCCAGGACTGGATTGCGGCTGTATCCCCCGATGAGCAATAAATCAACCTTCAGCTGATCAGCAAAGTGAAGCATGACCTCGGTGCTATTTTTGCTGTCTGCAAGGATGTAATCAGCATGGACGTTGTGGAGCTCCAGATACTTTTTCGCATCAACTTGAATCTCCTTGGTATCTACTTCCTCCCCAATTGAAATCACCGATAACGGAATATTCCACTTGGCAGCCAGATAGGTGGCAATAAATAGCGCTTCCTGGGCTTTGAAGCTTCCATCATAGGCCAATAAGGCATGTTCTATAGGGACTCGATTCTGGGGTGTGAACAGGATAGGGCGCGGACAGCGTTGGACCAAATTGCGAATGCCTGAGCTCAAGCGGGCTAATATAGACGGTTCCGGCGGATAAGTTATGTTCATAACTACCAGGTCATTCCAGCGGGCAAGATCGCAGATAATTGAGGAAATATCGCCAATTTGGATTTTCAGATCACTATTAATTCCCGCAAACGCACAGCGGTCTACGAACTCTTTCTGAATATCCTGGGTAGCCTGAGAAGACTGCTCGGCTTCAGATGGCAGGATGTACAACCCATGGATGCCGGTTTGTTCACGGCTGGCGACAACGAAAGCCTGTTCCAATGCATACCAACCATCTTCGAGACCATTAATCGGCACGAGGATTTCGCTAAATAAGCGGTCTGAGCTGCGGGCAGAAACAATCGACTGACGCCACTCTCCGGCGGCGGGTCCGGCGTCCAAATAGGAAGGGACGATGGTCTTGACGATTTTACTACCGATACGGGCGATCACCCGATAGGGGCGCGTACTGAATTGGTCGGCCAAATCATCAGCTGCACTGGTGACTTCGACCTGGCCTTTTAACTCTTCTTCCAAAAGGGCGCGATGGTCTGCGATCCACAAATACAGGTCAGTCTCGGTGCGAGTAGGGAAATCGATTAGCAGTCCACGCTCACGGATGATATTGACCACTGGCATGTAGACGACGTCATACCAATCAGCCGCAGCTTCGGAAATAGATATTTCCCGCTGTTGCTCGAGGCCCATAAAATAGCGATGGACCTGGATATGCTCTTCCAGTTGTTCATATTGACCCGGCTCTGTAACCGATAAATCCGCAGTCGGACGCACCTGATCCAGGTTGGTATGTTCGAGGAAATCGGTGTATTCCGATTTCAGGATCAGGTCCTCCGGGCGGACATCAGGGGTGAGGGGGACTCGCGTATGGACTTCGGTAACGTAGGCCTGGATATGAGATGAACCCAGCTGTTTGGCGACAGAAACGCGATGATTACCGTCACTGACAAAGTAGACTTCACCAATTTGATAGACTTCGATGGGGGGCAAGCCCTTGGCAGCAGAATTGGCCAGCTCGACGTTAGCCCAACGGGCCTCTTCGATATTTTTACCCGGCAGGAAGCCGCGTGAAAAATCCTGGTAGCGGTTGACGCTGCCTATGATGGCATCAATCGGGACCTCTTTTAACTCATTTTTCGGACTTACCTGGGCGCGCAATTTTTGCCGGACTTCGTCATAGGATAGCAATTCGGTGGAACCGCCGGTTAGACGCGAAATAATTTCGTTAAATGTAGCCTTTTGACGTGCTGAGCGAAAATCCTGTACGGCATGAGTAATCGTAATAGTGGAGCTATCATTCATATATATATAAGTTTATCTTTGCTGCGAGTGAATATTGTGAGATGCCATCCGTCTGAAAGAATTGTGGTGGGTTTTATCAATTCCTGCCCTCACTCGCCCGGTCGAATATACCGCCAATCTCATTAGATTTAAAAATAATTACCAATAGTCCTTTTTTGTCCACCAATAATGATACATCCAAACTATTAACAATCTATAAGATTTGGGATTTGATGGGAGATGTATGTAGGTAAATTTTATTTAGGTCTTATTGTTGGCGGGTAAGACTGAGACGTTGTGTCGAGTATAAAACGTTATATCCAATCTGAAGATTACGGTTTGATGTGAATATAATAAAGAACAGTGTAACTTGCATGAAATAATTACGTATATTAAGAAAAGTTGTATACTTAAAGTACTTATTTCGAGGTGATTTAAGGAGGAAATATGTCCAGGGAGAGAAGATCAGATCTCGTTATTGGTGTCATTTTATTGTTAATCGGGGGCTGGTTCCTGGCGTCGCAATTTAACCTGGTACCAAAACTAAGTGAAATCATCAATATCCAATACCAATGGCCGACGATTATCATTGGGGTAGGAGTATTGTTATTCGTTCTTGGCCTATTGACGCGCAACCCAGGGATGAGTGTACCAGCATGTATCGTGGGCGGAATCGGGGGGATATTGTATTATACAAATTCGACGGGGCAGTGGGGGGCGTGGGCATATTTATGGACGCTGATCCCAGGCTTTGTCGGAGTTGGGATTATCCTTTCGACATTATTGGGTGGTGAAGAAAAGACCGGATATCGAGAAGGGCTGCGCCTCATTGTGATCAGCGGGATCCTGTTCGTTTTCTTCTTTGTCCTGTTATCCGGGCAAGGGAACATCATCCGTTACTGGCCAATCCTGGTGATCCTGGCAGGAATCTGGATCATCATCCAAACTTTCTTGCGCAAGAAATAACCTGGAGGCACCATGATTAAATTTCTTTCTTCACGCTTGCTGTGGGGGTTGGTGCTGATCGTCGGAGGTGCGCTGCTGCTCCTGGATACTTTCGGGATATTTAATGGTGGAGCGTTATTTTGGACGGTGGTATCTGCTTTCGCTGGGGTGCTATTCCTGGTGCTATATATCTCTGATCATAACCATTGGTGGGCATTAATACCTGGGATAATCTTCCTGGCCGTATCAGCCACGATAAGCTTGAACAATTTCTTGCCAGGTTTCAATGAAAGCAGGTGGAGCGGGGTGGTCATACTGGGAGGGATTGCGCTCAGCTTTTTGCTGGTTTACCTGGCAGAGCGCGGAAATTGGTGGGCTATTATCCCGGCAGGGGTCCTCACTACGATCGCAGTTGTCGCTTTCGTGGATACAGGCACATCCTCGTTTGCCAGCGGAGGCATTTTCTTCCTGGGACTGGGGATCACATTCTCATTGGTGGCGGTTCTTCCGACGCCGTATGGCCAGATGCGCTGGGCGTGGATTCCAGCAGGAATATTAGGCGTGATTGGGATATTGATCCTGATATCGCAAGAAAATTTGATCAATTACATTTGGCCGGTTGCGTTAATCCTAGGAGGAGCCCTGCTAATTATCAGGTCATTCGTGCGGAAGTAGGTCTATTGCTCGACGGAATATATAACAAGGGGCGGTCTCAAAAGGCGGGCGAAGGGGTTGAATTTGGCCGTTATGCTCAGAACTCTACCTTGTGCCCTTACTATTATTATTGAGATTTAAGGGGAGTCTCGAAAGGACGGGCGCAGGGGTTGAATTTGGATGTGATACTCAGAAATCCTCCCCTACGCCTCTACTATTATTGAGATTTATTTAATTTCGACAGCAATTATCTTACCCAAAAGTCAGCTCAAAATCGCCGTTCACATTGTACGAGGAGTGGGCGAAAAAGAGTGGATCGCCTTTTTTACTTTCGAGGACCCGAGAAAGCAGGACCGGGAGATCTCCGACCACAGGCAGATGTGTAAGCTCTTTACTTGATAGCCATTCCAAAGAACCCTCCTTGGAATGTTGCAAATCACCGACTGAATATTCACCTTTGAATATAAAAATGCACACTCCTGGATTGGTCTGAGTATCCACGGTGACAATCCCGTATAACCTCAGATCAATGGACGAAAGCCCAGTCTCTTCCTGAAGCTCGCGTCGGGCAGCGGTGAGGACGTCTTCACCCCGCTCAACATGACCGCCAATCCCATTATACAGACCAGCCCACAAGCGCTTGTTTTTCTCACCCTTGAGCAGCAGGATTTGATCTCCCCGAGTGACGAAAATTAGAGTGCGCGGCACGAGCATGTAGCGGTCGAGGCTGACGCCCTGGTCACTTGCAGGCATGCTTAATCTGCCAAGTCGGAGACTTCCTCCTCTGCAGCGACTTCTCCAAGGTAGAATTTCAAGTCAGGCTCTATTTTAGCCGGATGAATGCAGGAGTCTACGTAAGGCCGCGTAGCGTGCATGCCAAGATAGACAAAAAGTTTACGAAACTGGTCTTCCAGCGCCTGGGT
>JBGPBQ010000290.1:0-4982 GCA_041481345.1 Anaerolineae bacterium | reverse complement strand
CTGCCAATTCGCAGCACCCACAGAGGGACAATCCGGGCCAATTCCCTGGTGATCGATAAGGACAAAGGGGAAATTGCGCTGTGTCAATGTGCCAATAAAATCAGCAGGGCTGCGGGGTAACACCAGTAACAGGCCATCCACCATGCCCTTTGCAAGATTTGCAACGTAATTGACCTCCTTGCTGGCTGTACGGTGAGTTGTATATAGGATGAGATCAAGGTCACTCAATCCAAGTTCAGCATCGATGCCGCGTATAATCTCTCCAATATAGCCAGTGCCCAGATCTGGTACGAGAACCCCGATACTGTTCGTTTTCCCACCTGCCAGACTGCGTGCCTGACGGTTGGCGACATATCCCAGCCGCCGCATCGTTTGTTGAACACGATCCCGCGTTTCTTGTTTTACATGAATATCATTATTGATTACACGCGAGACCGTCGCATATGAAACGTGTGTTTCTGCAGCGACATCAATTATTGTGACTTCGGAAGATTTATTTTTCTCAATCATGCATGTGAGCGTTTACATGATATTCTATTTTTTATGTCTTTTAGCCCTGGAAAAACAAAACACACGTGATTTCTAGAGCCCAGTAGGTGTTTAATGAAGCTAAATACCCAATAAATAGGGAAAAATCGAAATTTCTGCTAAGGTATAAATTACAATGATTTGTAAACGTTCACATTATAATAGCATTAATAACAGCCAGAGTCAAGAGTTTTTCCTTGAGTTTCCGATAAAAGCTAGGATAAGGAAGAAAAACCAAGCGTTGGTAAACTTGATTTGCGGAGACCAATCCATCAACCTTGAAAATCCATAGACAAGGTTATCATCCTGGAGTTTGTAAAGGCAATATATTACGATTGAGAAAGTGCGTAATAAACAATAGAAGATGAGCGGTGATCCCGCATGACCACCAGTAACAACAAAAAAGCCAGTTGATCAGCCGGGTTGAGGATGAAAATACATAAATGTTGTGGACCTGGTGGGATTCGAACCCTCGGCACCTTCAGTGGGATTGAAGGGATATGATTATTCTGGACATAGCGCATTTTTTGTGACGATGGTCACCTTTCATCGTGTCTGCATATTCGGTGAGATAGTGAATGGGGAAATGAGGTTGAATGATTTAGGATTGATTGCCAGGGAAGAATGGTTGCAATCCACAATTTTACGGCCAAATGTACAATTGAATCCAAACGAATTTGTGGTCATGCCGAATCATATCCATGGAATAATTTGGATCATCGAAGATGATAACAGTAGAGGCGCAGCGTCGCTGCGCCCTTACAAGCAGCCTGATCCAAACTCCCACAATGTACAACCTAAATCATTGGGGGCAATTGTTCGAGCATATAAATCCGCGGTGACTTATAGAATAAATACTCTTCGAAAATCTCGTGGCGCCCCAATCTGGCAACGAAACTATTACGAGCATATCATTCGGAATGAGTTAGAATTAAATGGCATCGCTGGATATATCCTAGTGAACCCAGAAACATGGTCGCATGACCCGGAATATATCCAATAATCGCCCAATTAATAAGGAAACTACATGCCGTTTACCCTACAAGCACCCACCTCGTTCAACCTGCCCGCAGTGGTTCGTTCTCACGGATGGATCCAGATGCCGCCGTTCGATGAAACGCGCAACCACGGGCTCTCGTATGTGATCCGCTTGAGCACCGGCAAGGTGCTGCGCTTCGAAACAAACTCTGCGGATAATCTTATCCTGGTCAACACGACGGAGCTGCTCACTGAAGCTGAACAAACCGAGCTTGGCAAGATCATCACCTGGATGCTCGACCTGGACCAGGATTTCACCGAATTCTACGCCTTGGCACGCCAGGAACCTAAGCTGGTAAGGATGGTCGAGCATCAGGCTGGCAGGGTGCTGCGTTCACCGACCTTGTTCGAAGATGTCATACGCACACTGCTGACTACCAATACCCTGTGGAAGCACACCCTGCGTATGTGCCGTGAACTGACTACACGCTATGGCGAGCCGCTGCCCTGCGCACCGGAACAGCACGCCTTCCCTACTCCAAATCGCCTGGCCGAGGTGGATGAGGCAACCCTACGTGAGCTGTGCCGTATGGGTTATCGGGCCCAATATGTGAACGAGCTCTCCCAGCTGGTAGCTTCAGAGGCGCTTGATCTGGAAACCCTCAAGACCAGCACTCTGCCCACGCTTGAGTTACGCAAGGAGCTGATGACGATCAAGGGTGTAGGTGGTTATGCGGCGGCCAATCTGCTCATGCTGCTCGGGCGATACGATTATGTACCGGTGGATTCATGGGCGCTGAAGGTTGTATCCAACGAGTTCTATGGGGGAGAGAAAGTCACTCCAAAACAGGTGCTCTCCACCTTTGAACGCTGGGGCAAATGGCAGGGACTGGCATATTGGTTCTGGAATTGGAGCCCAAATCAATAAGATGTATAGATCAAGGACCTCACAAGTATTGATAACCTGTGAAGTCTTTTTATTAATTACAGCTTGTAAAGCTCTCCAAACTTGGACTTCAGGTATGCGATATAAGGCTCGATGGTGAGAGGTCCACCCGTCACGCGCTCAATGAGCTCGTTGGCAGTGAACTTGCGCCCGTGCTGGTAGATATTATCCACCAGCCAGGTGTGCAGGGTTTCAAACTTGCCCAGCGACATTTCAACTGGGATTTCGGGGTGAGCTTTGAGCGCCTGAGCGAAGAACAGCGCACTCATGATATTCCCCAGCGAATAACCCTGGAATGAGCCTCCCACCGGTCCGCTAAACCAATGCACATCCTGCATCACGCCATCCCGGTCATCGGGAGCTCGAACACCCATATCGGCGAGATAGCGCCCGTGCCAATACTCGGGTAGGTCACGCACCAGCAGATTGCCTTCCAAAAGTGCCAGCTCGATTTCAAAACGAATCATCACATGCAGATTGTACGTAACCTCATCAGCTTCGGTCCGGATGAGCGTACGCTCTACCTTATTCACCGCCCGGTAGAAAGTATCCAAGGATATATGGTTGAGCTGGTTCGGGAAGCGGGCCTGCAACCTGGGGAAAAAGTACTCCCAAAAGCCTCGGCTGCGCCCCACCAGGTTTTCCCAGGTGCGCGATTGGCTCTCATGTACGCCGGCTGAAACGCCACCGGCCAGCGGGGTGCCTTCCAGCTCCTGGCGGATGCCCAGCTCATACATGCCGTGCCCCGATTCGTGTATGTCGGAGAACAGGCTATAACCCAGGTCATCCTCATCGACCCGGGTGGTAATACGCACATCACCCAGCGAGAAGCTGGTCATGAAAGGGTGGTGGGTCAGGTCGCGGCGCCCACGGTTGAAATCAAAGCCCAACGTTTTGATCACTTCCTCGCCAAACGCCAGCTGGTCAGCCTGGGGGTAATGCTGCTTGAGGCAGGAATCATCTGCCACGGGCTGTGAGGTGATCGTCTGGACGATGGGGATCAGCTCACGACGCAGATGGGCGAAGAGTGTGCGCAGGGTGGTAGCTTTCATACCATAATCGGAGAAATCGATCAACGGATCGGCGATGTGCTCGTATCCCGGGAAGAAGTCTGACATACGCCGCGAGAGATCGACCCCCTTTTCCAATAGGGGTTCGAGCGCCTTGAAGTTATTCTCCGGGCGAGCAGTCACCCAGACGTTATATATTTTGGAAAAGTGCTCGTACATTTCACCGATGAATTGGGGCGGTATCTTGATCGAGCGCTCGTATTCACGCCTAGTAACACGGATGAGCGAAGCATCATCGGAATCGTAAGGCAGGCTCTCTTCGTATGGGCGCAGGGCATCCAGCAGGCGGCCGATTTCCAGGTCGATGGATTTTTCATGCGCCAACCTGCCAAGCAGGGCGCTCTGCCTGCCGCGCGCTACCGCACCGCCCGGGGGCATGTAGGTAGCCTCGTCCCAGCCCAGCAGGGCGATGACATGTTCCAGGTCGTAGACTTCCATCAGGCGGGTTTTGAGCTCGTTCAACTGTTTTTCCATTGTTGTCTCCTAGAGATGAAAAATTCCCGGCTAATTATAATGCGGATTGTGGATGGGGTTGGGATCTTTGAAGCCAAATCTACCACTGGGAACGCGGAGAAAGCAGAGAAAATCATTTTTAACCGCAGATGAACGCGGATAAAGACTGATAAAAAACTATCAACTACAGATAAACATATATGAATGTAGATAAAAACTATTAATGATGATGGTGAGCAGTGGGAGCGTCATTCAGTGTCCTAAGGAGCGGCTGCGATGATGGGAGATTGCAAATGAGACGGATTCGTTGCTAGAAAAAACGAACGAATGCATTTTGGTGCGCAGGAGGGGACATGGTTTGAGGAAGCCTAAGGTATTTGTTTCGTAAAAAAAACAAAAGCATCAATTATTTATAACGTAGCTCGGATTAATTAAATATCACAGACTTTTCTGTATCCGTTATACATCCGTTGACCAGTATTCCGTTTGTTTTTTCGCGCTTTTTGTGTTCCGAACTTCGCATCCCTATTCCTGGTCGGTTGTTATACTCCGAACATCACCAAATCTTCCCTGTTCGGCTGACCGCTGGTAGCTGATGGCTGATGGCTGACATGGGGGTGCTGGGTGGGGGTGGGTTTATTCTTTTATTCGTGCTTTTTTCGCTTCTTTAGTGATCCAACCTTCACGATCCAACATGATTTCTCTTCCCCCCAATTTATTATACCTATCTCCTCGCCAGCTTTATAAATGAGTTAGAATCGAACAGGGATCTCCCGCCACTCGTCACAGCCTGATCCATTTATACTCATAACATTTTATTCTACCTAATTGCTAATAGCTAATCGCTGCTCTTATATTAGAAACCTTAAATCTTCTTAAACCTCTTGTGGGTAATTACTCACCGATACTGGGAAATGGGAGTGCAGGTGGACCAAAAAGGGACAAAATCGTCTCAAAAGCCCGAACGCCAGATAATTCAGCCGTATCGATGACGGATGCCAAGGCCG